>JBBRMW010000324.1:0-5911 GCA_038230635.1 Aggregatilineales bacterium
ATCCACCAGTCCTTCCGCCAATGGCAAGACCGTGCCATGCAAGATACTATACAACGTCGTGATGGGATTGATTTTCATGTGTCCGCGCTTCGGTTTTGCTTCGTAACTCAACCTTAGCCTAGGTCGCTGCTTTATTCAATCCCTTCACTCTCGCTCATTTGTTCAGTGTCGGGTGGCTAGTCCCAAATACAGAATTGAGCGACGTAATGCGTTCTTATCAACGCTTTTTTGCGCGTATGGACTGGTTACTCATGGCCGCCATGACGTTGGCACTGCCGCTTGTCCTGCTGACTCCGCTGCTCAGCGGGCAGTTGCCCGGCACAAACGACGCCGAACTGCATCTGCATCGCTTGGTGAGCGCAATTTTGAATTTGCGGGCCGGAATTGTCTGGCCGCGTTGGTCGCCGAACTTGCATTTAGGTTTCGGTTATCCACTTGGCAATTTTTATGCGCCGGGTTGGCACATCTTGGGTGCATTGCTGGCTGTGAGCGGCTTACCCATTGTTAGGGTCGAGTTGATTGTACTGGCTGTCGGAATCGTCCTGTACCCTATCGGTGGGTACTTGTTTGGGCGGCTGTTGGCCGGGCGCATGGGTGCGTTGCTCGGCGCGGCGGTCTTTTTGTATGCACCGTTCCGATTTTATGAGCTGTTCGAGCAGGGGAATATCTCGCAGTTCATTGCGATGGGATTAATGCCCTGGGTATTGTGGGCGATCGCACGCTGCGCTCTGAATCCGCGCCTGAGCCGAGTGGCGACGGCAGGGCTGCTGCTGGCATTGTTGATCGTTATGCACCATCCAACGGCTTTTGAGTTTGTCCCGTTGGCGGCGCTCTATGCGTTGTTGGTAAGCTGGGCCGCACCGGAGCGCCGCTATCGTCTGATTGCGCCGCTGGTCGCACTTGGGTTGGGTTTGTTGCTGTCGGCGGTCTATTGGCTGCCGGCCCTGTCTGAACTCAAATACGTGCGCGTGCAAGATGCCGCATCTGGACTGTATAACATCCAGGTCAATTTCTCCTCCCTCACTGATCTGCTTGCGCCAAACCAACGAATGGATCGCGCAGCCTTGAATCCGCCGCGCCCGTTTAATGCGGGACAGATTGGTCTGCTGCTCACGCTCGCCGGACTGAGCGCCGCACTGCTGAGCCGCGATCGTTTATCGCGCTGGCAGCGTGCGCATTTGATCGGTGGCGCCGTGGTGATATTGGGCTGTCTATTTTTGATGACAGACCGCTCACTGCCACTGTGGCAACTTTTTTCTGCTGCTGAAGTGCTTGAGTTCCCGTGGCGTTTGATGGGATTGCTCACTGTCAGTACCATCCCCGGTGCGGCGATCGTGCTCAACCTGCTGCCCAAACGCTGGCGGGCGCGCGCGCTGCTGGCGGGCCTGATGATCCTGATCCTCAGCGCCCTGCCGGCGATGCCGCCGACCCACGCCAACGTCGCGGAGCCAGCCGTGATCACGCCGGGAACAAGCATCCGCTACGAGCGCGCAACGGGCAATTTGGGCGCTGTGGCAACCTATGAATACACGCCGATTTGGTCGGAACAGCGCCCAAAATTCGATAGCTGCGCACGCTGTTACGATCAGTGGGCTTGGATCATTCGGGCAAACAAGGACTCGATCCCCAGCGATGCGGCGATGACAACAAGCACGGGGACACATCAAAACAGCACACGCTTTCAGATCACCACCCCCGCTTCGTTCAGCCTTGAAATGCACCAGTTCTATTTTCCGGGCTGGCAACTGACGCTCGACGGAATCGACACGCCGATTCGCATTACGTCACCGTATGGCCTGATGGCGATTACCATTCCGGCGGGCACACACACGGTCGAGGCTTGGTACGGCGGCACCGCTGAACAACATGCGGGCGATTTGCTCAGCGTGATCGGGCTTGGCCTGTGCGGAATCCTGTTCGCCGCCAGTTATCGGCGGACGCATAAATTTGTGCTGTTCCCAACCGATGTTGCGCGTTATCGAAGGCTCGGAATCCTCATCACGGCGGCGTTGGGCGTGTTTGCGGTGGGCATTCAGCCTATCACCGACGCCTTCCGGGAGTATGGGACAGCCGCGCAGCCCGCCAATGTGACACAGCCAATTTACAGAATCTTTGCCGATTCGCAAGGTACGCCTCAAATTGAATTGGTTGGAATTGACGCGCAGGCGACGGCGGAACCGGGGAATCGCGTCACGGTGCGGTTATATTGGCACGCACTGCGTAAACTTGATCGGGATTGGCGGGTGGCACTGAAGCTGCAAGACCCGCTGCACAGCGAAGATTGGGCGAACAGCGACAATGATGTGCCGGGCGGCTATAACACGGCAGATTGGCCGCTCGATCGGTATGTAGTTGATGCGCATATGTTGTCGATTCGCGCGGATGCGCCGCCTTTTCTAGGCGATCTGACCATCACGATTTACAACCTGCACACGGGCGCACAGCTTAAACCCGATGTGCCCGCGATCGGGCAGATGCGCCTGATCGATAACCGATGTGACAAGCCGCCAGTGAACGCAAGTGTTCGCTATGGCAACCAGATCACCCTAAAGGGCTATACGCTGAACGATCAGGCTGGGCATGTGAACCTCGATCTCTATTGGCATGTCGAAGCCGCGCTCGGAGGCGATTATGTGTTGTTTATTCATACGATGGGGGGCGCAGCGACCGTCGGCAATGCGGACACAGAACCCCTCGCCGCCTATCCAACTAACAATTGGCAGGCCGGGCAATGTTTGCACGGTCATTATACGTTCGATGTCCCTGCCAACGTCGATCGACTCGTCGTCGGCTTTTATGCGCGAGCAGATGGAGCGCCGCTCATCGCCTCCGGCCAGCCACCGTTGGAAAACAACGGTTTGGTGATTCCGCTGCGATAAGAGAGGTTTCGCAGTCCGGCGGTGGTCTCGCACGGCTCGCTGCTGCTATACTTAATGCGAAATTGTACAAACGCTCAAACGAAATGGGGAGGCAAGCGGCGCAACAATGGCATCTGATACCCAGTGGATCACCAGCACAGCCGTCACCATCGCATCAGGCACGAATCAACTCAAAGGCTTTTTGGCACGTCCGCGCAGCATGGAACTGTGTCCGGCCATCGTCGTGATTCACGAAGCCTATGGCTTGACCGAGAATATCCAGGATGTGACGCAGCGCTTTGCGGGCGAAGGCTATTTTGCGCTGGCCGTCGATCTGTTCAGCAACCGCAATCAGACGGTCTGCATGGCGCGGTTGTTTGGCGGCATGATGACGAATGCGTTCGATCACTTCGGGATTCATGATCTCAAGGCGTCGTTGGGTTATCTGGCCGAACAACCTGGCGTCGATAAGGAAAAATTGGGCGCGATCGGATTTTGTTTGGGCGGTGGCTTGGCGATCGCTTGGGCATGTACGGATAAACGACTCAAAGCGGTCGCACCGTTTTATGGGATTAATCCGCGTCCGTTGACCGCGCTCGAACGCGCGTGCCCGATCGTCGGCTCGTATCCAGAAAATGATTTCACAGCGGGGGCTGGCCGCAAACTCGGTGCGGCGCTGGACAAGACGACGATAGCGCACGACATAAAAGTTTATCCTGGCGCGAAACATTCATTTTTCAATGACAAAGGTGCCAACTATAATGTCGAAGCGGCGACCGATTCGTGGGCGCGCGTAGTACGTTTTTTCAAAGAGCAGATCGGCTGACGAAGACGGGCGATCACGTATGGATCGCCCGTCTCGTTCAGCGCGTGGTTATTCGGCGGCTGGCGGCGCTTCCGGCTCAATGGCAGGCGTGGCGGACTCGGCGGGAGCGCTTTCGGCGGCAATGGCAATCGGCTCAGCGGTGGGTTCGAGGCGTTCGGCGCGCGGCGGATTTTCACCACGTGCGATGGCGGACATTTGCGCGATCGCGCGATTTTTGAGCATCTCGAACAGCAAATTGGTGCGGCTCGCGCCTGTGCTCAACATTCGCTTGAACGTTTCAGCCTGATCGCCGAACTGGGCGGACATCCGGTCGATCTCCGCTTCGATCTCCGCTTCCGGCACGCTGAGCCGCTCCTCATCGATGAGCTGCATGAGCGCCATCGATTGGCGCAGGCGGTTGATCGCGGCGGGGCGATACATGGCACGCAATGAATTCTCATCACGCCCCTCGATGCGCATCATATCTTTGAGCGTCACGCCACGCTCGCGGAACGCCTCCTCGAGGTCTTTCATCAACTCGTCGGTATAGTCTTCGACGGCGGCTTCAGGATATTGGAAGGATGTCCCTTCGGTCAGCTTTTGCATGACCAGATCGGCATAGTTGGCATCGGTCTGGCGCTTCAACTCAGCTTCCAGGTTCTTGCGTACATCCATGCGATATTCCAACAGAGTCGGGAGTTTGCCCTCGGACACCTGACTGGCAAACTCATCATTGAGCGCGGGAACCGTTGCGGCGCGCACTTCTTCGACTTTGACGGTCAAGTTGACGGTATGCCCTGCCATCGACTTATCGGCGAAATCGGCAGGATATTCGAGCGTGAAAGACTTTTCCTCGCCTGCCTTCAGACCGACGATCTGCTCGGAAAATCCGGGCATAAAATCTTCGTCACTGGAACGCAAGAAAGTATCGAGTTCTTCATTGACCGGATCAGCGTGCTCGTGGCTATGCACGTGAGCGTGCTCCTCCGACTCGGTGGCGCTCGCTTCGGCTTCGATGGGCGTCTCGGCGGCGGGTTCGGACGTCGTTTCGGCGATGGCTTCGGAGTCTTCATGAGCGGTATCATGCTGATGGATCATCGTGCCCGTCGCCGTCAGTTTGACCTTATCGCCCATTTGCGCGGGACGATCGGCGGGTTCGACCACCGCGCGATTGTCTTGAGTCATGCGGATGGCGCGGTTGACCATCTCATCGGTCACATCGCCGGGAGTGTACGGGACGCGCAGTTCACGATAATTGCCCAATTCGGCATCGGGCACTTTGGGGACCAGGAAGGCCAGCTTCAGCGTCGGATCGGTTTCGATCTTTTCGAGTTGCGCCGTTGCGTAAGGTTCGATACCGCTTTCGGCGAGCGCTTCTTTGTACACATCATCGCCCAGGTCTTCGATCGCCTCTTGGAGCAGTGCGGGCGCACCAAAATAGCGCAGAATCACATTATAGGGGGCTTTCCCTTTGCGGAAACCCGGAATATTCGCCTTGCCCGCGATGCGTCGGGCGGCCACTTGCATCGCCTTCTCGACCCGCTCCGGGGCAACTTCGACGGACAAACGCACGGTATGGTCGGGTAGGTGTTCAGTCTGGATGTTCAAGAGCATATCCTTAGCAAAAAAGTGGCGCGTCACCGATTGGCACGAGCCACAGGAAGCGATCGGCTTGTGATGGTGGGGACGGGGGGACTTGAACCCCCACGACTTGCGTCACATGATCCTAAGTCATGCGCGTCTGCCAATTCCGCCACGTCCCCAATCAGCCAATGCTAAATTATACGATCGGTGGGGATGCTTGACAACCTGCAAAGTCGATAGTCGAAAGTGCCGTATTCAAGATTAGAGGGGCGAGGTTTTGGTGAGCGGACGACCACGCCGGATTAGCCCCTACTACCTTAGCTCGACTTTCGCCCTTTTAGGTAGATAAAAGGGCGAAAGTCGAGCTGAGAGGAAAAGGGTTGGGGATTGAGCGTTTTTGCCCGATCCTGCGACTTTGTAAGCGGCCTGCGGTCTCATCCGGAAAATTTCGCAACCGGAAGCATAATGACTGTTTACCAACCTGCCCCGAAACATGGGTCACAGGTATCATTAACGCAAATCGATTTTATTGCATTTCATAGTTGTTCATGGTATCCTACTACTATGAAACTCAGTGACTATGCACGCAAAATAGGGGTGAGCTACAAAACGGCATGGCTGTGGTACAAGGCCGGGAAGCTCAAGGGCTACCAGATGGACACGG
>JBBRMW010000325.1:0-5873 GCA_038230635.1 Aggregatilineales bacterium
AGGGGCAGCACACACCAACCGAAACCCAACATCGTCGTAACGATTGTCGGGATTCCAGTAGTAGCGGTACGCCGCGCGCGCGTCGACATCGCGGAGGCTCCAAGAGCCGCCGCGCAGCACCCGCGACTGAATATTAGCAAAATTATTACTTAGATAGTTGCTATACTCTGTGAGCGTCCATTCCCACACATTACCAGACAAATCCAAAATACCATACGGCGACGCCCCTTGCGGGAAAATGCCCACAGCGCTCGTTTGACCAATCCCCGTCTTGGATGTGTTGCCCCTCATCGAGTCGAAGTCTGGCCCGTAGGGATACGCCCGCCCATCCTTGCCTCGTGCCGCCTCTTCCCATTCCTCCTCCGTCGGCAGCCGCACCTCGTAGCCCACCTTCGCGCTCAACCAACGGCAAAACGCCATCGCGTCCCACCACGACACTCGCTCACGCGGGTGATTCCAGAATTGGAATGCCTGATCGCCTGGCCCGCCTTGCTGTTGTTTCAGACCGTCCGCGTGCAAGCCGTCCCACCAAGCAGCGTTGGCATAACCGTCTGGTGCGTCGACGAATGCCTGGAATTGACGGTATGTGACCGGATACTTCGCCATATAGAACATCGCCAGCGGCTCGTGCTTAGCGTTTTGATAAACCCAGTCACCGTCGTCGGGTACTGCGCACCAATAACCGTCCGCGAAGCTGAAATCGAGTACACCGGGCCGTTCATCCGCATCAAATGTGCCCAGGACGCGATAGGCCACCGACCGTCCACGCGGGTCCGGTTCGGTGGCGTGTTCGTGCGCGCTGTGGACGAGAACAGTGCGGGTATCGGGCGTCACGTCCGCCAACGTCAGCCTTTCCCCGCTGTCCAAAATAACGCTCAGTGCGATTTCCGGTGTGGCGGGTGCCATCCAAGCTGCTACTCGATTGGGATCGCCGATCAATTCGCCCAGGATCACCACCGTTTCGCGCCAGGCACCGGCTTCCCACCAGGTATCGCCAAAGAAGCGCGCCGGCGACTCGCCCTTTGCAAAGGCTTCGCGCAGTTCGGCAGTCGCATAATATTCTTGCAGCAGTTGATGAGTGAAGCGTATCGTCTCGCCAAACTGGATCAACCGCGCCGCCTCGGCCACCCGCAGCAGGCGTTCCGCATCGGGCGCATCGACGGCACGCAAGGCATCGGCGCGGGAAAGTTCGGTGCGTTGTTCGACCCGTTGCAGTGCGGCGGCCACTTTTTCCAGAGCCGCGCTAACCCGCCGCTCCATCCCTGCGAGCCACTCGTCACCGCTGATATGCTCGACCTCAGCTTGTTTGGTCAGTTCATAGCGCAGCATCGCGGCGGCAAACTTCTGGAACAGTACGCCCCGGTTGATAGGCAGATCGTCAATTCCATTCAGTTCGATCATGCGCAGCACCACATTCAAAGTGAAGGGGTTGCGGCACATCAACATCAGCCGCCGAGGATCGTCGTGCAGCGCGGCGCGTGCCTGTCGCCACCCTTGATATTCCTGCGGCATTCCCCAGGTATAGAGATTGCCCTTTTCCAAATCTCGTAACAGATCAATTCGCTTTTTAGAGGGAAGATCGGCTTTGTCCAAGTAAAGCCGGATCAGTGAATCCGGTGTGCCCAGCCGCGATGAGTCGGGGTTATCCCAAAATGCTTTTTCATAACCGCTGAACAGTGTCCAGGCCGCCAACAAATCGTCGCTGCCCTTGAGTGCTGCCCACAACGCCGGAGCCAATTCGTCGCCCAGGCGCGCGGTCAGCACATCGCGGATCTGATAGGGTGTCAGGTCGCGTAACTCCACCTTGTCGATATCTTGGATTGCGCCAAGTTCATCGCGGTAATCCTTCACCCGGCAGGACAACACAAAGCGTCCACGGTCGCCTTGTGCGGCCAGCGCTTGCAAGAACACGATAACTTCAGGCAGCAGATCACGTTCGGTGTCGCCTCCTGCCAGCTTGCCCCGGCGCGGCATTTCGTTCAGTGCGTCGAACAACCAGACCAGGTTCAACTTGGGTGTGAATTCGGCTAGGTTATACAGGTGGCTGTGCGCAAATTCGGTGAATGAAGTCTTGCCGTCGAACTTCGCCAGCGGCACAAAGACGGGCAGCGGACGCGCTGGATCATGCGCTTCGAGGTGGCTATCGACGTAGGCCACCGTCAGTTTTTTCAAGGTCACGGTTTTGCCCGCGCCAGGTTCGCCTAGGAGCACCACGCGCGTCAGTTCCATCAATCGCTGCGTGACGTTCGGGACGGGTGCGGCTTTCGTCGCTTCCATTGTCTGTTCGTGCGACCAATGGTCACCGGTCATCGCATCTTTACGCAGCAGCGCATCCAGCCAGTTTTCATTGACCCCACGGTGAGTACGCTCAGCATGAGGGCGCAGGTCACCCGTCAGGTCAGTCCACCATTGGCGGGCATCCACCAATTCTTCGCGCTTCTCCCGGAAGACGCCTTCCAAATACGCGCGCACCAAGTCAGGCAGATCTTCGGGCAACTCAATAGATTTAGGCGCAGCCTTTGCCACGCCCCAGGCCGTCACATACGGCTCGCATTCGTCCGGGATCGGCACATCAAGCTGATCCTTGCCGAGCAGTGTATTAAGCGCCGCCGCTGCATAGAACAGTCCTGCCAACCGTTGACCATTCACATCGTTGGCTCGGCGCGCCACCATCACACCTGCGGCAATACTCGCCAGCCACCAATTCCATTCCGCCATGGCCTCGCCGTCGGTCACGCCGCTCTTTCTGGCATCGGCGATCACCTTCTGCACCCGTTGACGAATCGGCGCGATCATCTCCCAAACCTGCTCAGCGCGTCCCAACGGCAGGGAGTTTTCATCGGGCAGCGCGGCGGATGCCAGATGTTGGCTAAGCAATACCCAGGTATCCCATCCATCACGTTCCCGAACTGGCACGGTACGCAGCAAAATATCGAGTTCCAGATAGGCAAAATCGTAGAAGGCGTTGCCCTGGCTGGTCGATTGGGCAAAATCGATCAACACAGGCGGACGCTTCGCATCAGGTCGGCCATCTCGCCCCAGGTGGCAGATCACGTTGTCCGCGTGCAGATCACCGTGTAATGAAGCGATCAGCGGCTTGATCGTTTCCGTCTTAGCGCCGCTCCAGAGCTTCTCATCGAGGAGATACGCGATAGGATTAGGCGCAGTTACCTGACGACCGCGTGGCCCAGGTCGAAAGTTCAGCAATGGATGGAACTCGCCCGCAAAGCCGAAGCCGCGCATCCGGTCATGTAGTAGATCTGTGCGCGGTTTCCGCCCCATATCCAACATGGCCTGTAAAATCGTCTGCGGATGCTGCGCCTGCATAGCGAACGTAGGCGACGGCCAGTCACTCAGCACCCCTTCGAGCAGGCGCGCAATCTGCTGACCTGCCTGGCGGGTGCTTCGGTCGATGACTCCAGCCAACGCACTGGCATTCAATAAGCTCTCGCCTGCCGGCGCGTACACGATTAGGCTCCAGCCATCCACCGGGCCGAAGGGATCGCACAACACCTCCGGCACATGTGGATTCAGGCTGCTGTCCCGCACCCGCTTGTGAATCCACCATTCGCGCTCGACTTCATGGCGCTTGCCGATCTTGGCATAGGCTGAGCGCTGTCCAATACTGACCAATCGTACCGATGCCCCCGACAGTCCACTGCTGATGACCTTTTCCTCATGGATTGGCATGGCCGTATACAGATCGTACAATGCTGTCACGATTTCATCGGACAGCGGCACCGACTCGGGATCGTTCATCAGGCGGATCGGGTCGTTTTCGTTGCCCCATTCAAGCGTCGCTTGGGTCGTTGGTGGCGGATTGGCGCGTTCCCATTCCCGAACCGGATCGGGCGTAAAGAAGCGCAACCACTCAACCTTGTCCGGCATTTCAATCTGTGGCACGGCGGCATCGGGCAAGTTCCGTACATTAATTGCCGATTTTCCGATTTGCAGAGCATCATTCATCGTGTAGCCGTAGCCGAGTGCCTGATAAAAGCCCGCGGCAAACGCGCCCGCCGATTCATCATCGATGGCGCGTCCCATCCCAACGGCAACCCCACCGCCCGCCGCGATCTGCTTAGCAAGCGCGGCTGACCAGCAGGCATTGAGCACCACCAACCGAATATTCCCGCGCAGCGTCGCAATAAGCTCCGCGAACGCCGCGACTGTTACAAATTGAAGTTGCCGCGCACCATCTTCAAGTACGAGCGATCCACCCGTCAGCCCATGACCTGAGAAATGCACAATGTCCGGCTGGTGCCGCATCAATAGCTCGGCTAAATCGCCTGGACGCACAGCCAATTCCGTGATCAGGTCAATCGACGCGCCGAAGATGCTTTTGCGAATCGCCTCAGATACAGCGTGTTGCTCGCTTGAGATGTCAAGCGGCTGCGTATCGGCAGGGTTCGCGGCCAAAAACAATAACTTGATCTTACGGTCGCTCATGGTGTTTGCTTCTCACGATTCGGGAATGGTGCAACTCGACCACAACTGAGTATAACGCTCACAAAGTCTATTTTTGCGCCAACTTATATCGGCTTATTCGAGTGTAAAGGTGCGATGATCCTCACTGTTGCGCGGCAACAGCCCTTTCGCGGGGCCAAACATCGTATCCACCAAATCAGCCTTGACCTGAATTCTCGCGCGCACCGCAGCTAATTCAGGTAACATTTCAACGACCACGTAAACACCCTGGTTTCCGCGAATCGGGCGGTTGGCATGTGCCTTGAATACCCAGACCGGGTTGCCCGTCATCAAGTTAGAGGCCGTTATAACCGCAGCCGCAACCTTGATCTTGACGGTCTGCTCGGCTTTCGGGCCGCTTACCTCAATCGGGGCGAGCTTGAAGGTCGGGCTAAAGCCCAGGATGCGCTCCGCCTCAGTCGTTTCATTCTCGTTGCCCGGCAGCATATCGAACGCAAGCGGTGCTGGCCCCGTTCCGCGCGCCATCAACTGAATATCGACTTCGACCTTCTGGACTTGCTGCCGTTCCAGTGGGTTGATTGAGAACGGAAACCTTGCAAATCCGTAACGATTGCCACCCGCAGGTGGGATCCACTTTTCACCGAGAATACGCTGATCCGTCCACCAAGTCGGTTTGCCAATCTGCACTTTCGGCAAGACAGTGCCGCCCCGTGATTTGGCCTCTGCCGTGTCCTCATACTCCAGCGTACCTTCCCAGGCAACCTCAAAATCGGGATCTTGAGTCTCGTCAAATAACATGGGGCGACATCCTTTTTGGAAGAATAGAAGGCCGATCTTTTGTTCAGTATAGCCGATTCGACGATGAGGCACTGTATCATTCTGTAACAAGAATCCTCTCAACGAGTCTGGCTTTGTTTCCCCGCCGTGTTTTCCAAACGGTTAATCGGCTAATGGAATCGTAAAGTAAAAAGTCGATCCCTTGCCCTCTTCGCTTTCTGCCCAGATTTTTCCGTCTTGCATCTGAATGAACTGTTTGGAGATGCTCAAACCCAAGCCATTCCCGCTGTTTTCTTGGAAAACACGCCTCGACTCTTGGGCATAGGCCTGGAACAGTTGGGACTGTGCCTGCTTTGAGATTCCCGGGCCGGTATCGGCCACCGAGACTTGTAGAAAGCCGTCCATTTCGCGGGCATCCAGTGTAATGGAGCCACTGGCGGTAAATTTCACGGCGTTGCCAACTAGATTCATGAGCACCTGCTTCAGCCGTGTCGGATCGGCCTGAACGTCAGGGAGTAGCGATGGATAGATCGATTTTACTTCGACACCTACTTTAACCATTGCAGTGGCTTGTTGCGCAACCTCATGCAAGATCAAGGCTGGTGCGACCCGCCCTATATCAATGCGCATCCGACCGCTTTCGATCTGTCCCCAATCCACGACATCATCCA
>JBBRMW010000326.1:0-5861 GCA_038230635.1 Aggregatilineales bacterium
GAACCACGTTAAACCCTCAGCAATCAGGGATTGGGCGCCTTTGATCACCATTGTCCACGTGGCCGCTATTCCTTTTCATCGCCTGAGCGTATTGAGATTTGGCTGCACAGTATATCGAATGGCCGAAACTCAAGAGCGGGCGACACAACCAGATGCTTGGTCAGATGGAATAAATAGCCAGCACGGGTGTTATTTGACCTTACGGGAGTTTTGGCCAGCATACATGTCGGACCGACAACGCAAAGACGAATGCAAGTAAAACTGACACACAGTCCACGCGGCTCGATCTCGAATTAACGGTAACTGCGTGGTTATTAGAAGCTGTGCAATATTGAGGGTTTGGAGCTATTCAAAATTGGAACCTAATGCGGCTGGCGGTTTCGCACGTAGTAATGCTCGCACGAGAGGGTGTATGCGCGGCGGCAAATATGGGAGCAGGCGTTCTAAGTAAGGCCCGCTAACCAAAAACAGCGTGCCGATCATCAATAGCCAGGGCAGGGTGTTGATCAATTGGATCAACTGACTGCTGACCGAAGATTGCCATGCTGTGACCAGGGTACGCAGCGCAGCGACCAGATAGACGCCTACCGCCACACGAATCGGCTGCCAACCACCAAAGATAACGATCGCCAGCGCGATCCAACCGTTGCCGCTGATCGACGACTCGTTCCAGGTCAAATTGACGTTGAGCGTATAGGCCGCGCCACCAAGCCCAATCAGCGCACCGCCTATCGCCGCGTAGAAATAGCGGATACGATTGACCTGTGCGCCGCGCGCAAAAGCCGTTTCGGGACGTTCGCCAACCGCTCGCAGCATCAGCCCGGAGCGGGTACGGAACAGCCAGACCCAAGCGAGACACACCACGATCAGGCTCAGGTATGTAAACGGATCGTGTTGAAAAAATACGGGGCCAAGAACTGGAATATCTTTCAGCACGGGAATCGGCACAAATAAAATGTGGATCCCACCTCGATCACGAAATTCAGCGCCCAGAAAAATCGCCAGATCCCGGCAGAGTAATGTCAAAACAAAGCCAACGGCTACCTGACTGCGTTTCAGGCGAATACTCGAAAACGCGACCAACAACGCCTCGCTGACACCAATGCCCATTGCGACCAACGCACCGATGAGCGTGGGCAGCACGCCGATCATTTCAGAAGACCAGCCGCTGCTTGTCAAATTACTTTGCACCGTGAGCGCGCTGACGAATCCACCCAATGCCGCCAGAGTCAACGCGCCATCCAGTCCGAGATTGACGATGCCAGCGCGCTCCGTCAGCGTTTCACCAACGGCGGCGAGAATCAAAGGTGCGCCGCTGCTGACAATACCAGCCATCTGATGAATCAGGACATCATCGGCCATCGCAGATTCCCTCTGGTGCTCTACATCGATCGTTCACGGCGATTCTTGAGAAGTTGAATCGCTGACATTTACAGGTGCAAAATTCGCCTCGTCGATGCTAACAGCAATTGCGCGCGATCTGCACGGCAGCCCATTGCTCAACAAGACAGCCAGCACGAGCACACTTTGAAAGATATTTCCGAGCGAGGTGTCCACTTGCCTCGTAGTATCCAGCGCCATCGATAATTTCAAGCCCCCAACGGGCACCATCGCCAATAATAGCGCAATCGGTGACAGCCACGCACCACGCAGTTCGACCAGTAGTACCAGCAGGATGCCCAAAAATCCGACGCCGCCCGATATGTCCGGGATCAATTTGCCGCGTATAAACAAGGCCTGAATCGCACCAACCAACCCGGCCAGCGCACCGCACGCGATCATTGCCAGGATGGTGCTGCGCTGTGTGCGCACACCGAGTAGCAGCGCCGAACGGCGATTGAGTCCCATCGCTTTGAGTTGTAAACCCCACCGCGTGCCTCGCAGCCCGACGAAAACGATGCCAAAGGCGGCTGCCGAAAGGCCAATCGCAACGAGGCTAAGGCGCGTTCCGTCCAAACCCGGCAGCAATGCAGGTGCTGCAAACGGCGCGGTGCTGGAATAGGTGCCCGCCTTCCAGGGGCCATTCAACAGCGAAATCAATATATTTTGGGCGATGAAATTGAGTGCGACGCCGCCAAAAATCTCGTTGACATTGCCGTAGACCCGCAGCACAGCCACCACGCTCGCCCACAGACCACCACCCACCATCGCCAGCAGCAACTCAATCGGCAGCACAAGCCAGGCCGAGTCGTGAATCGTCACGCTGCGGGCGACGATCGTGGCAAAGATGGCACCAAAAGTGATCTGCCCTTCGATGCCGATGTTCCACAACCCGGCAGTGAACGTGATGAGCAGGCCGCTGGCACACAGCAGAATGGGCACGGCAAACATGATCACATCGGCCCGGCTGTTCGGATCGGCCACCGCACCCCGGATCAATTCGATAGCGACACCGAACGGGTTTTTACCTAACAGTAGCAAAAACACGCCCACGACCACCAACGTGGCGGCAAAAGCAAGGGGCACGCGGAGTGACGGGCGCGACACAATATCCCACACGAGTCGCCGACGTGCTGGCGTGCTGTTCGCGGTCATGCGTCTTTGCCGCCGATGCGTTCGCCCAACTGTGCGATCGTCGTGTTGGCTGGATCATCGACGAGGGTCAGTCGTCCGCCAAAAAACACGGCGATGCGGTTGCTATATTCGACCAATTCATCCAATTCAGGCGAAGTAAAAATAAGGGTTGTGCCCCCTTTGCGCCGCTCCAATAGCTGCGACCACACCCAGTTTGCGCTTTCAACATCCAGTCCGCGTGTTGGATTTTCCAAGAGCAGCACTTTCAAATTTAACGGCAGCAAGGCCAAAAGCACGCGCTGTTGATTCCCGCCGGACAGTGACTCAACCGGACTGGTTGGCTCACCTTTGATGTGATAATGTTCAATGGCGGCAGTCGCGCGCGCCCTGGTGAGCGGTTGGTTGATCCAAAAACCACTCGGCGCGGTCAACGCGAAATGATCGGCTACCGTCAAACCCGCGACAAGACCTTCTTCAATCCGTCCGGCGGGCGCGTAACCGATCCCCAATTTGGCGCGGCGATGATAGGATAGGCGCGTTATATCCTGTCCATCCAAATACAGCCGACCCTGGCGCAGCATCGTCAATCCGGCCCACGCGCGCAGAAACTCCTGTTGACCGCTGCCATCCAAGCCCGCCAAGCCGATCACCTCGCCCGCCCGCGCCTCGAACGAATCGACTTTGACAGTCACGTTTTCATAAATAATATGCGCCGCTTCCATACGCAGAACGACCTCACCGGGCGGGGTGGTAGGCTGGTTTTCGGCAGTCAATGGTGCGCCAAACATCATTTCGATCAGTCTTTCGGTTGGGTGCGGCATCGCCACTGCGCCAACGACCGCTCCGGCGCGCATCACATAGACTTGATCGCACAACGATTCAACATCCTTCAATTTATGCGAAATCAAGATGACGATCATCCCCTCGGACAGCGCCAACTGCTTCAACGCACCGAACAGCGCATTCTTTTGCGCCTCCGAAATACCGGTCGTCGGCTCGTCCAGGATCAGCACGCGCGCCCCGTCCACTAACAAGCGCACAATTTCGAGCTGCTGTCGCTCGCCGATGGTCAAACTTTCAATGTACTGATCGGGGTTGAGCACGAATCCGAGCCGCTTTGCATAGTCTGCCAAGACACGGCGTGCCGTGCGACGATTGGGCAGCCAGCCATCGGATTGTCCGAGCATAAAATCTTCGAGGATGGTGAATGGGGATACATCGAGCGGGTCTTGATGCAGCATTCCGATGCCGTGTGCCAGCGCATCCGCCGGATTATGCAGCGTGATGATCAAGTTATCGATACGCAGTCTACCTGAATCGGCGCGCTGATAACCCGACAAGATTTTCATCAGCGTACTTTTGCCCGCGCCGTTTTCACCCAGAATCGCGTACAGATGTCCCGCCTCAAAGGTCAGCGAAACATCTGCGGCGGCGCGCACCTTGCCAAAATTTTTGGTGACATGTTCGAGTTCAACGCGCATAGATCGATTTCGGTTTGACCGTTCAGTTAAGCTGTGGTGCGCGGGGCAAGATCGAGGCCATCAACACTGGACGGCCCCGTTACCTAAAACATCTACTGCTTTTTGGGAATGCTATCGCCCTTCATTCCTTCCAGCAGTTGCGGCAGATACCAAACCTGCTTGTCGGTGGCGGTTTCGCTAGCTTTGAGGAAAGGCGTACCGTCCTGATAGTTGAGCGGACCGCCGAACAAATTAATCGAACCATCATCTAGCCCCTTGATGAAGGTGTCCAGCGTCGTTTTACGATCGGCGGTCAGTCCGTCACCGAAGGTGAAGCCGACTGCCGACGTGTCTGGGTTGTTGATATTCGCCCAGTCCGGGCCGTTCCAATCCCAGCTTTGCTTCCATTTGCCCGCCTGAAAATCCTGCACGAGCTTCACATATGCGGGTCCCCAGTTGAAATAGGGCACGCCCAAACATACTGCTGGTGCTGGCGAACAACCGTCTTTGTAATCGTAGGCGACCGCCCACACCTTGCCGCCCTTGTCCGCATATTGTTTAGTTACGGTGAGCGCTTCGGGCGTGTCGATCCCGGACATCACGACATCCGCGCCACCATCAAAGAAGCTCTTTGCCACATCGTTCGGGTCAAGCGTGACGCCGGGGATGTTGAACCAATACCCAATCCACTTGACCTCGAATTTGAGGCTGGCCGCGTCGAGCTTGCGATAGGTGCTGAAGCAATACTTCGCGCCCAAATAGGCCGACGCGGATAGGCGGCGCGTCTCGAAGTTGATCAACGGTCCCAGATAGCCGATGCTGTTCGTTTGCGTGGTCAGTGCGGCAGCACAGCCACCTATCATTTTCATATATTCCTCGCGACCCATCACATTGCCCATGTTGGCAGGTGCTGTGCCTTGCAGAACCGCATCCCCCGAAACATGAATAAACGTGACATTCGGGTATTTCTGTGCCACTTTGATGGTGTCGTCGCCGAAGTCGTCGGAGGTGGTGAAGACGAGCTTCGCGTCTTGCGTGACCATATTATCGACAACTTGCTCAAGTGTCACGTTCGGACGATCGGCTGGATTGAGCTTATCCAAAACAATCGATTTCACGCCGGGGATTTTCGCGGTGAGATACTGGGTTGCGTCAAGCTGAGCTTCGTTCCAACCTTTATCCTGCTGCGGTCCAACGAGCACGAAGCCGACGACCAGTGCGTTGTTTTGAGCTTGTGTGGGAAATGATAAACTGGCTATAGAGAGCACGGTAGTGAACACGAACGTCAGAAGAAGACGGTGTCTGAGTTTCATAGGTTTGGTTATTTTATCCAAGCTGATGGGGCGAATATCTGAATTATAGGGGCACGCGCAGTCGCGGTGCAATGGTTTTTGGGCACAATGACGAGGGCGGATCGGCCAATCCAACGGAATGGCTGAAAGTTATGACTATTTTGTAGACTCGTTACACCCTTTTATCTATTGTGAGCAGATATAACGTTTCAGTTTCGCGTTATATCGGTAGGCATCAGAATCGAGAGACGGTGATGAATATCGGCCCCAGGGTTTGGCTCGCAGATATGGGGGATAATTCAAAATGCCCTCTCGAATGGCATGGTTGACCTCAAAGTTGGCCCCATGAAGCGTGTGGCAGTGTTTTTGCCAAGCGTATTGCGCCTGTTTTTCGGTGTCAGGCAGGCGGCAGCGGCATCAGCAACAAGTCACTGACGCGCCAGCGCCCTCGCGCGAGATCCGCCGCCATGGCAGGGGTGCGCGAGCGATACCGGCGACCGGGCTTAGTCGCGGGCAGTCGCAGGGAGTCGTGATAGCGACAGAAGTGGTAATAAGCACGCCCCCATTCGATGTGCATCCACAGACTGCGCTCATC
>JBBRMW010000327.1:0-5854 GCA_038230635.1 Aggregatilineales bacterium
GCCATGAGGGAGAGGGGTTGGGGTGAGGGCTATTTGTCACTTTCAAAACACCCTCTTGGCTTGTCAGCTTGTTCGGATGAGGTTGGTAGCCTCAGTAGATCACGATTTCGCGGGGAAACCCCTCTATCCCCCGGCCCCTTTCCCCCACGCAAGCGGTGGGAAAGGGGAGATAAGCCCTTCGCCCAGAGGGAGAAGGGTTGTGGGGTGCGGGCACTTTTTCGATCTACTGAGCCAGTACGACGCCCTCTTATGGCTCAGGGTTCCCAGATCACGCCGCGTCCCTCGTAGATCGCTAGAAGCGCCGACAAATATGGCGCAAGCACCACAAACTTGCGGGATTCTGTGGCATAGATCGGGTTCTTGGCGAAGCCTAACGCGACGAACGCGGCACCTGAGCTAAACCGATCGCCCAACCCGATTACCGATCGAATCTTGAATGGTTCGACGAAACTTTGCTGATTTGGGATATGGGGGCTATCAAAGGCGATGGGAACGTGAAAGTAGCGTATCGGCGAGCCTGTGGCGCGTTCCGTCTCCAGCGTTTGATCAACCTGCGTGCCCCACCCCAAGCCAATTTGATCGAAAACGGCCTTTAACATTGGCGCTTGTACGGCTTTATCTTCTGAGATCGCTTGATGTCCCTGCGACTGCCGTCGATCGCACCATGCAGGCTCATCGCCGATTGTGCCAGTCAGGGTCACCCATCGGTTAATTGCGGGATCAGAAGTCGGCACTAATTCCGGCGGCAGTTCGCGGCGTGGGGTCAGGCGAAAAATTCGAAATAGTGCGAATGTGGACTGTCCACTCGGCTGGCGAAATTCGTTGTAGATTTTGGTGACCACCACTTGGGTAGCTTTCTCAAAGCTGCCGAGGCCGTCACGATAATCTGCCAAAAGCGCTTCGCCAAACGCGCGGATGGCGGCTTCGGAGCAAGTGTTCAGGGTCAACATGAAAAGCCTCAGAGCGAATTACAATATATTCAAGGGTAACAATACCATCGCCAATTATGCCGCATCTTGAAAAATAGCGGCTTAATCAAGCTGATTACTGACGTAACGTCTCAAAAGCGGATCAGCTCTCCCTCAAAGAGAAGGATAATTTGATCGCCCCTGTGCGGTTTGATACGGGCGCAACCCGTAAAACTGCCAAAAGCCGGCAGCACGCCAATATGCGGGCCGAACCAGAAGCATGGCGCCGCCAGCGTTTGGCGGCCCATGCCGTGCAAGGCGGCACACGGATGCAGATGCCCCGCCAACACGTAATCAGCAGCGGCACGCCTCGGCAGATGCTGCAACGAAAACGGAACACACGCTTCCGGTGCATCGACACAGCGAAAATTCCAATCGGTGGGCGGATCGCCCGCGCCGCGATCGTGATTACCACGAATCAGCGTCACATCGAGCACGGGATGATGCGCGCGCCACGCTTCGATGGTATTCAGGGTGTATGCGACCAGCCCCTGTTTGGCGTGGAATAAATCGCCCAGGATGATCAAACGCTGGGCCTGTGTGCTGCTGAGCGCATTGGTTAACCGCATCAGATCATCGGCCAATCCACCGCCCGGAACTGCGATCGACGCCGTGCGGAAAGCCGAATCTTTGCCCCAGTGGGTATCTGCTACAAACAGAGTGGCCTCGCGCTCCCAGAACAGGCTGCGATCCGCGCGCGCTATCAATGTTTCGCCGGCAATTTGCAAGGGTAATTGATAATCGGCCATATGGTATTCGTTACTCGTCTGCGTCTGCAAAGTGTTTGGGCGGCTGACCCCTCTCCCCAACCCCTCTCCCACGCAGGCGGGGCGAGGGGCTTGACTCCCCTTTCCCTCCGCCTGCGTGGGGGGAAAGGGGCCGGGGGATAGAGGGGTTTGCAGACACGCCCTAGTCTGCGTCTGCCGCTTTTTCGAGGCGAATCTGCATTTTCCGTACCCGGTCGGCGAACTTTTCGCTGCTAACTGTATCGCGTGTGTGATCGACGAGCTATGGGAAAGCAAACGGCGTGGGGCGTGGTACATTCAATATCCGTACATGGGATGCGGCCAATCGTTCGAGGGTGCGACCCAACCGGCTGCGTTCCAATTGGCGTTCGAGTACCTCACGGCTGGCCTGCGCCAACAATTTATTACCCGAGTCATAGCGCGCAAAAACATCGTACAACAGCCCACTAGAGGCCTGAACTTGCTTGGTCGTTTTGTGCTGTCCCGGATAACCCTGAAAAACGAGGCCAGCAATACGCGCAATCTCGCGGAACTGACGGCGGGCCATTTCGGTAGCGTTCAGACTAGCCGCGATATCTTCGACGAGATTCACGGGTTCCAGCAGACCTGCCGCCAGCGCCTCTTCCAGCGGGGGCGCATCCGGCGAGAGCAGCTCAAAACCATAGTCGCTCATTGCCATCGTAAATGAGATGGGTCGGTGGCGCGCCAGTCGATACGCGAACAAGGCTGCCAATCCTTCATGCACGAGCCGACCCTCGAACGGATAAATAAACAGGTGATGGCCCTCGCGTGTTTTGACCCGTTCGATCAGCAACTCATTTTGCGCCGGGATCGCCGACCACTTCATCTGCAACTCGAGGATTGGGCGCACCGCTTGCATCTCAATACTCTCGAAGATACCCTCCCGCGCCCGCTCTAATTCGGCACGCACTGCGGCTGCCAATTCCGAGGAGAGTGGCAGCCGCCCGCCGTACCAACGCGGAACCAATCGGCTGCGCCCAGTCGCCTTTCGAACCCAGGCGGTCATATCGCGCACCCGCACAAACTCCAAAATCTTGCCTGCAAAGACGAAGTGATCACCCTGTCGCAGCCGTGCGATGAACGATTCCTCGATGGTGCCGAGGGAACGGCCTTTCAGATATTGGACTTTCAGTGCCGCATCACTTGTGATCGTGCCAATCGATAGGCGATGAAAACGCGCGACTTCCCGATCGAGCACCACGTAGCGTCCGTTTTGGATGACCACCCGCTTGTATTCCGGGTAATTTTGCAGGGCATCGCCGCCGCGTGTCACAAAATCGAGCGACCACGTCCATTCGTCTGGTTGAAGATCGCGGAAGGCATTCGTGGTACGGATTTCGGCGTACAAGGCGTCTGCCTCGAAACCGCCGCCTAGCGCGATCGTCACCAAATGCTGCACTAATACATCGAGTGGACATTCAAACGGTATACGCGATTCGATCGCGCCAGCCAGGATCACACGGCGGATGGCAGCCACTTCGATGAGTTCAAAATCGTGCGTGGGCACACAGATAATGCGGCTCTCGAGGCCGGGGCTGTGACCACTGCGACCAGCCCGTTGCAGTAGTCGCGCAACGCTCTTAGGGCAGCCAATCTGAAGTACCGTATCGACCGGACTGAAATCGACGCCTAGATCGAGGCTTGAGGTGGACACGACGCAGCGCAATTGACCATTGCGAAGCGCCGTTTCGACCCAATCGCGCACCTTACGATCTAATGAACCGTGATGAAGGGCGATTTCCCCGGCCCACTCCGGGCGCGCATTCAGGATAGCCTGATACCAGATTTCCGTTTGCGAGCGCGTATTGGTGAAGATCAACGCGCTACGTCCTCCCTCAATGACCGCAAGCACTTGGGGCAGCAGCGTGGTGCCCAGATGCCCTGCCCAGGGGAAACGTTCGATGCTCGGCGGGATAATCGCCGCGACTTTGAGCACTTTAGGCACCACACCCCGAATAATTTGCCCCGGCGTGGCCGTTCCCAACAACGTAGATAATGCGGTGTCCAGGTTACCGAGGGTGGCAGATAATCCCCAAACACGCAAATCGGGTCGCCAATGCCGGAGTCTCGCCAGTGCCAATTCAGTCTGTACCCCGCGTTTGGAGGCCAACAATTCGTGCCATTCATCGACAATGACGGCGCGCAGATCGCCGAAGAGGTCGGCAGCGTCGGCGCGTGTCAAAAACAATGATAGACTCTCCGGCGTCGTCACCAACGCGGTGGGCAGGCGCTGGCGCTGCCGATTGCGGACAGTTGCCGTCGTGTCGCCCGTGCGGCTCTCCAGCGACCAGGGTAATCCCAACTCGCGGAGCGGTAAGGCCAGGGCTTCGGCGGTGTCGGCGGCCAACGCGCGCAACGGTGTGATCCATAACACGCGCAGCGGCGGCCTGCGTTTGATCCAGGTGGCAGGATCGGGCTGTTCACCCATCCATTCCATCAGCGGACCTAGCCACGCAGCGTAGGTCTTGCCTGTGCCCGTTGCCGCATGGACGAGACCGCTCCCGCCGTTGAGATAGGCGTTCCACACGTTCCGCTGAAAATCGAATGGCGTCCACGCATGGCGAGCAAACCATGCTTCTATCGCCTGAATGGGTGCTTCAGGCATCAGGCTGAGTCACTTTTGGGCAACATGGCGCGGATCGTGTCGAGTGAGTCGGCATCCTCGATCGCTTTATCGGTGCGCCAGCGTAGAATGCGTGGAAAGCGCACAGCAATTCCTGATTTATGTCGGGTCGAAAGCTGGATTCCCTCAAAGGCCAGTTCAAACACCAGTTCCGGTTTGACGGTGCGCACCGGGCCAAATTTTTCGAGTGTATTATGCCGCACAAATGCATC
This sequence comes from Aggregatilineales bacterium, assembly GCA_038230635.1. Taxonomy (GTDB): domain Bacteria; phylum Chloroflexota; class Anaerolineae; order Aggregatilineales; family UBA2796; genus JBBRMW01. The sequence continues at coordinate 4,571 of JBBRMW010000327.1, forward strand.
AACCTTCGCAATTTCGGCATCTGTCAGGCCCGAATAGGCTTTGGCGAACGAGACCAGTTGATCGCTGTCCCACACACCAAATGTGTAATCCGTATACAGGCTGGCACGTTTACCTGATCCGCGTTGCGCATAAATGAGTACCGCATCCACGGTATATGGATTGATCTTCCATTTCCACCATGCGCCGCGATGGCGCCCAGCGAGATACGCCGAATCATGGTGCTTGAGCATGAGACCTTCGGCATTGACCTGACGACTCTGTTCGCGGAAACGCGCCAGCTCATCCCAGGTGGTCGCCTGGATGAGCGGCGATAGTCGCAGAGCCACGTTCGCCAGGTTGCCCACCAAACCTGCGAGCGTTTCTCGCCGCCAAGCCATCGATCGTTCTCGAACGTCAATACCGCCGTTTTCGAGGAGATCATAGGCCATCAGAATCACAGGCACCTCGCTCAAAATCTTTTTGCCGAGTGCTTTGCGTCCGATGCGGCGCTGCATTTGCGCGAAAGGCAGCACCCCATCATTCAGCCAGGGCAGAATTTCGCCATCGATGACGGTTCCCTCAGGCAGTAAATCACCGATCGCACGGAGTTCGGGAAATCCGTCTGTGATCAGCTCTTCACCGCGCGACCATAGAAACGTCGCGCCGCCACGCCGTATAAGCTGCGCACGAATGCCATCCCATTTCCACTCGACCTGAAAGGCCTCGACAGCGCCTAAAGTTGGGAGCGCTTCCTCGATTGCGTAAGCCAAACAGAATGGATACGGACGGCTAATGTCGGAAGTGCTGGTGTCGCTGGCGATCAGTTGTGTGTAGAAATCGGGCGTTGGTTCCCAGGCACCCATTAACCGATGGGCGACGACCGCTTTATCGAGTCCACTCAATTCGGCCAGCGCGCGAATGATCAGCAATTGCGAAACGCCCACCCGGAACGCGCCCGTGATCAGCTTGTTCCAGGTGAAACGCTGCTGCCGATCGAGTTCGCGCCAAGCGGTGATCATCATTTCATTCTGGGTCGCCTCATCAGCGGTTCGCAAAGGCATCAGTCGCCCTTCCACCCAAACGTGCAGCGGCAGATCGCTTGATTGCACCGTATCGGGTAGGAGCAGGGTGATGGTTTCGGCAGAATCGCCAACCGCATCATAAGATTCGTTGTACAGCCATTCCGGGATACCCGCCGCCGCAATAGCCCAGGTGTGCAGCTTACGTGAGGGAACGACCTGACGCAGGGTGCGACCACTCAAAAAATATAATGCCCAGGCTGCATCCGCCGGGCTGGCCTGGGC
>JBBRMW010000328.1:0-5823 GCA_038230635.1 Aggregatilineales bacterium
CGCCGAGTTGAGCAATCCAGCGAACGGCTTGGTGCAAGGTCGGTTCAGCCGCGGCTTTGGTAGTGTGGTTGATATAAGCGCTCAAAGCGTGCCATTCGCTGGTCGTCAAGGCGACGCTGGCCGGAGCATCAGGGGTCAAACAGGCTTGGTAAGTCAACCCGAGCAGCGACCAGGCGACGAGCGAAAACACGGCCAGCAAACGTTCAAGGCGTGCTTCGGTTTGCAGTTTTGGTTGCTGCAGTTTACGCTTATTTTTACCCCATTTTGAGATGTGGGTAACGATAAGCCTGCGTGGGAGAGGGGAGTCCGGAGGCGGCGATTCCCCCTCTCCACGCCAGTGGGAGGGGGTTAGGGGGTGGGGTAAATGGGCGTCTTCATGGTTCTTACCGACTTTGCAAGCGCCCTGGGGAATTGTATCCACTCAATGTAAAGCGAGTTAATATAGCGCTCATAATTACCACCTAACGTGTCTGTCATCGGAAGCCGCCGCCCGTGATCGCGCGTCGCACGGTTTTGCAGGTGTTGACCGTGCGCCGACGTGCTATAATTCCCCCGTTTGCAAGCCACATAACCCATGCTATGGTGCTTTATTCCAGTTTGACGAGGAGTTTTCATGACCGACGCAGTTCCCAATCCGCTCGACAGCCTGATCGAAAAATACGAGACAGGCGTCGCTAACCTTGATAGTGATGTGCGGGGCGCGCTTGAGACGCGCAGTCAGCTCGAAGCGCAGAGCGAAACGCTGACCGATGCACAAGTCCAACGTATCGAAGACGCCGACAAATATTTGATCCAGAATGCCGCGACCATCGCCCCGAAGGTGAGCCATGACGATGCGGTGGCACACCCGGCCAACGAATGGTGGTGGCATCTGGACGTGCTGTCCGGCGTATCCGACTATTATGGCGGCGGCACCACCGGCAATGTACCGGGCAACCGAGGCAGCATCGCCGCCCGCATTTTCACCGTCGTGGAAGTCGTGGTATTGCTAGTCGCTGTCGGTCTGCTGCTGCACAACCTGGGCGTTCAGCCCTTCGCGCCGGGACCCACGCCCACATCGACGCCCTTCCCGACCGATGTGCCGACCGCCGTGCCGACGATCAATGCTGCCGCCTTTGACATGACGACGGCTAAACTCTACAAAGCCGAAAATGATGTCTTGGAGATTCAAGTCCCCGCCGCCTGGACGACGCCGCCCACCAACCGCCCCGGCGTCTATGACGTCGCCTATGGGGACGTGCAGAGTCCGTCGGTCTTCATCGAAGTACGCGTGAATAAGGCTGCCGATTTCTACAAAGGTATCGATTCGACGGGCAAAGCCACCACGCCAGAAAGCGCGCTCCAGGCTTTGATCGCGGCCAACAGTGGCGGCGCACTGAAATTTAGCCCCGTGCAGGCAGCCAAAGTCGGCAAGCTCGATGGCTACATGCTGACCGCCAGCCAAGCTGCGAGTACGGGTGCCAACGGCCCCATCGCCGCCTCCGAATACGACATTCGCGCCGCTTTGCTCCCAAATACCGATCAGATTGCCTATGTCCAAACCTTCAGCGTCGAAGCAATGTGGACGGCAGCGCAGCCCGTCGTCGTGAAGATGCTCGATTCGCTCGTGCTCAATCCGCAGAACGTGCCGACGGCCACTCCGACCGCCACCCTGCACCCGCTGTTGATCACGGCGACCGCCGTCCAGACGCTGATCATCGGCCTGACGCCGACCGCCACCGCCACCAGCACCCCGACCATCACACCGACGCCTGCGCCCGTCACGCCGGGAACGGGTACGCCCGTCGCCGCTGCCGGTTCGCCCGTCACCCTACCGGATGGCCTGCAATACGTCGATACCGTCGTGGGCACCGGTGATCCCGTCGTCGCGGGCAAGGCGCTCGTGATGAAGTACACGGGCAAGCTGACCGATGGTACGGTCTTCGACAGCAATAATGATGGCTTCCCCGTCACCATCGGCGCGGGGCATGTGATCAAGGGCTGGGATGAAGGCATCATCGGCATGAAGGTCGGTGGCAAGCGCACGCTGACGATCCCACCCGCGCTCGGTTATGGCGCTCAGGGGCAGGGCAAAATCCCCGCCAACGCAACCTTGATCTTCGATGTCGAGCTGATCTCGATCAAGTAGGCCGGATTCACCTCACCCCCCGGCCCCCTCTCCGTAATCACGGAGAGGGGGAGTCGGACGACAAGGCGACCTGTTTTCTTATGCGGTTGGTGCCAAATCGCCTGATCTTTCCACTTGCCCTGTTATGGAGAAGCGGGCAGGGGACATGGCGCTTGCAAAGTCGGCAAGAACCATGAAGACGTCCATTTACCCCACCCCCTAACCCTATTGCTCAAAAGTTAAAGAGTGAAGTGGTTTGTCAAGGCCATTTTTCAGCCAAAATCGACCTGAATCGGAAGCTAAATTGCCTTTCAGCGGCAACCGACTAGCCAGATTCGGCAGAACGCGATGAAACATGAGCGTCGTTTGAGTTTTTGTACCCGAATCAGACATCATCTGATTGATGAAGTTTGGGATTGACAATCACCGTTTTTCCTTAACTTTTGAGCAATACCCTAACCCCCATCCCTACTGGCGTGGAGACGGGGTTAGGGGGTGGGGTCTACGACTTTGCAAAAGCCCTGCACCCGCCGCGCATCGCACCTGACAAGCGCGCCAGTCTGCGCTATACTCTCCCGCACACAATCGGGAAACGGACTCATCCATGAATCGACAGCAACCGCTTCAGGAATTTGTAGATTGGTGGCGCGTCTACGGCAAAGGCGACGAAAAAGGTCAGGCGCAAATCTTCCTGGATCGGCTGTTTCGCGCTTTCGGACACTTGGGCGTGCAGGAGGCGGGCGGAGTCCTCGAAGATCGGCTCAAAATTAAGACGGATGCGCGCAACACTACGCGCTTCATCGATCTGGTGCTGCCCGGTCGCGTGCTGATCGAAATGAAAAAGCAGGGCGAAGACCTCCGCAAACATTATGCGCAGGCGTTCGATTATTGGCTGCACCTCGTGCCCAACCGCCCCAAATACGTGATCCTGTGCAACTTCGATGAGTTCTGGATTTACGAACTCGATTACCAACTGGACGATCCGCGCGATAAGCTGCGCCTGGAAGACCTGCCGAATCGCTGGGGGCCGCTGGCTTTTTTGCAGCTCAAGCCCGCGCCGCCGATCTTCCAGACCGACCTGATCGCCGTCACCAAAGAGGCCGCCTATAACCTCTCGCAATTGTTCAACAGCCTGACCGTTGGGCGCAAAATCCCCCGCGAGTCGGCACAGCGCTTTGTGCTGCAATGTATGCTGGCGCTGTTCGCCGAAGATATTGGCTTGCTGCCGAAATATACATTCACCAGCGTGATCGAAGACTGCCTGAACGGGGCAAATTCCCATGATCTGTTCATGCTGTTATTCATAACGATGAACCGCGATGGCACGTCCTACGGGCGATTCGCGGGTGTACCGTATTTCAATGGCGGCATCTTCGCCAAAGTCGAGCCAATCGAACTGACCAAGCTCGAACTCGTCATGCTGCAAGAGGCTACCCATCACAATTGGGCAGGCGTGCGACCTGCGATCTTTGGCACGATCTTCGAGGGTAGCCTCGAAAAACCGGAACGCCACCAGATCGGCGCGCACTATACGAACGAAGCCGATATTCAGCGCATCGTGCAGCCCGTCATCGTGCGACCCTGGCGCGACCGCATCGAGGCCGCGCATACCGCAGCCGAACTGCGCGACCTGCAACGCGAACTCAGTCAGTATCAGGTGCTCGACCCGGCGTGCGGCTCTGGCAACTTTTTGTACATCGCCTACCGCGAAATGAAGCGGCTCGAAAAGAGCATCCTGGAGCGGCTAACGGAACTCGGCGAAGTGGTCGATGGGACGGCGGGATTGGTCAGCGCGCGGCAGTTCTGGGGCTTCGACATCAAGCCGTTCGCCGTCGAACTGGCAAAGGTGACGCTGATGATCGCGCGCAAGCTGGCCGTCGATGAACTCGGTCTGCACGAGAATCCGCTGCCGCTCGATAACCTGGACGCCAATATCCGCGCCGCCGATGCGCTGTTTACCGACTGGCCGCGCTTCGACGCCTGTATCGGCAACCCGCCATACATGGGCGCGAAGGTGCTTAAAACGCTGCATGATGTGTCGTATGTCAACCGCGTGCGCGAAACGTTCGCCGATGTGCCGGGCAACGCCGATTACTGCGTCTACTGGTTTCGCAAAGCGCATGACCAGATGCAACCCGGATCGCGGGCGGGTTTGGTCGGCACGAACACGATCCGGCAAAATTATTCACGGATCGGCGGCCTGGATCACATTGTGGCGAACGGCGGCCATATTTATGAGGCCGTGTCTACAATGGAGTGGGAAGGCGAAGCGGCGATCTCCGTTTCGATCGCCTGTTGGAGCAGGGGCGAACCACCCTATAAACCCGCGCGGCTGTGGCTTGCTAGAGAAAAGTTTGTTGATATTCCTGTCATCAACAGTGCATTGTCAGTCAATTCGGACGTAAGCAGGGCGCAGATACTCATTGCAAACAAAATACCGAAGCATGTATTTCAAGGTCAAATTCCTGGACATAAGGACTTTGTTCTTAGCTCTATTCAAGTGGAAAAATTCATCAAGAAAGCAAAAACCAATCAGGATGTGATTTTTCCATTTATGATTGGACGCGATTTGGTGGCCGTCCCAGGCGCAAGGCCAAGTCGATATATCATCGACTTTGGAAAACTAGATGTGATTGAGGCGCAGAACTACCAAGCGGTATTTGAGCATCTCAAAGAAAAAATCTTGCCTGTGCGTGAGGTTAAAGCCAAAGAAGAAGACGAGCAAAACCAAGTTGTCTTGCAATCTAATGCAAGAGGGACGATAAATCATACCCATAAAGGCTATTTGCAGAATTGGTGGAAACATTCAGCCGGACGCTTGGAGATGCTTGGCGAAATTGAAAACATGCCTCGAATTATTGTCTGCTCACGGGTAACCCATCGACCGATTTTTGAATTTATTTCGCCCGCTATTCGCCCCGATAACACTTTGCAGGTCTTTGCGTTTGAAGACGATTATAGCTTTGGCATTCTGCAATCGGATTCACATTGGAAGTGGCTTGTCGAGAAGGGTTCAACGCTGCGTGGAGATTTCCGTTATACGCCCGAAAGCGTGTTCGATACGTTTCCCTGGCCGCAGCAACCGACCCCGGCGCAGGTGAAAGCGGTCGCGTTGGCGGGGCGGGCGCTCCACGAATATCGGCGCGCGGCCATGAGTCGCAATGCGACGATGACCTTGCGCAAGTTGTACACAACGCTCGAAACGCCGGGCGCGAATCCGCTGCGCGATCTGCATACGGCGCTCGATAAGGCGGTGCTGACGGCGTATGGATTCGATCTAGCGGGCGATGTGCTGGCGCAGTTGTTGGCACTCAACGAGTCGGTATTTGCACGGATCGGGAAGGGCGAGTCCGTGACCGCGCCGGGGGTGCCCGCCGATTACCCGGATCGTGCCGAATTGGTGAGTGTGGGATGCGTCCAGCCGCGCGAGATGCTGGTCTAACCGGACTTGCTAAGCTCAGTAGATCACGATTTCGCGGGGGAAACCCCTCTATCCCCCGGCCCCTTTCCCCCACGCAAGCGGTGGGAAAGGGGAGATAAGCCCTTCGCCAAGAGGGAGAAGGGTTGTGTGGGGTGAGGGCACTTTTTCGATCTACTGAAGCTAGTTAGCGGACGAGGCAGGCCTCGTCCGTATCGAAGGTGCTCGCCCCAATCCCTGAATGCACCGTGGTCGTCCAGGGCACGTGCAAAGTCCAGAAAATGCCTCAAAGCACCCC
>JBBRMW010000329.1:0-5820 GCA_038230635.1 Aggregatilineales bacterium
CGCCGAGGCGTCTCTTTATTCTTGTGTCCCGAGATGACCGTTGGGAGTTCTTGGACCACTTCCTCTCTTAGTTATATGCCGGCTATGACTTGCATCACTCCGAACTTCAGGTTCTCCATCGTGGCGGGCGCGACGAATAGCAGCCCAATGATCGTTTCGCGGGTTTTGGCTCGGCGGCGCGCGACGTTTTGGTCGGCGGCAGTGACCGTCGGATCAGGAGACGGGAGAGCAGGTCGTGCGGTAAGAACAGACATTGGATGAAGCCTCGCTCACGGCCAAACACATCGGATCGAGCCAGTGCCGTTTGGGATAGTTATAGCGAGTGCATATTAAGAACGTGTTACATGATTTTGCAAAACCGAAAGCGGGCGAACCCGATGGGGGTGCCCGCCTGGGTGCATATTTCCAAAAACTCAGCCCTGGTTGGGGCGCGCGAAGTACATCTTCCCGGCGGCGGTCTGGATCATACGTGTCACCATCACCTCGATGGTGCGATCGATGTAGCGTTTTCCGTCTTCGACCACGACCATTGTCCCGTCAATCAGATAGCCGACACCTTGCCCCGGTTCGCGCCCCTCCTGAATGATGTGAACGGTCAGCGTATCATTGGGCAGATAGGCGGCCTTGACCGCGTTCGCCAAATCGTTAATGTTCATGACCGAAATGCCCTGGAGTTTGGCGACGCCGTTCAGGTTGAAGTCGGTGGTGAGCAACTGTGCGTGCAACTGCTGTGCCAGGATCACCAGTTTGTCATCGACTTCGCGCACACCCTCGACATCCAGATCGACGATTTTGACCGTGACTGGACTCTCTTTTTGGAGGTGATCGAGGATTTCCAGACCGTGCCGACCGCGCGTTCGCTTCTGCGCCTCGGCGGAGTCGGCGATATGTTGCAACTCGATCAGCACGAAGCGCGGCACGATCAGCGTACCGAGCAAGAAGCCTGTTTTGCTGATATCGAGGATGCGACCATCGATGATGACGCTGGTATCGAGCAGAATCGGCGTTTCCATATCTGCTGTGCGTCCGCTCGCCGCATCGACAGGCACCGGATGCAGCAGCGTATTAACCAGCCTGAAGACATCCGCGGCCCGAATGGCGAAGATCGTCACCATCACGTAAGCTAGCGTGAGCGCGACCAATGCCGGCACCCATTGGCCGAACACGCCCGGCAACAAGCCCAGTGGAATAGCCGAGAGCGCCGCGATGACCAGCCCGACGATCAGGCCAACGATCGAGGTCAGCAGCACCTCGGCGGGCATCGTCGTCACCGTTCGACGGATGTAACGCGCGGGGCGTGTGGTCACATAGGGCGTGACAATCAAGCCCGTGATCGAGCCTACCAGCGCGAAGATCAACGTAAACAATTCGACGCCGAAGGGCGGCGCGGCCAGTTGATAGCCAAGACGCGCACCAATCAACGTGGTGATCACCATACCGAACAGCCGCAACCCTAGCTCTGAGGTCATGCCGAAATTTGGCTCCCGCCGAATGCGTGACTTGGCGTAAATAGGAATTGCCATGTGTTCGCTATCCATAAACCCGTGATCATTACGTTACACACCCTACAAAGAACACCCAAAGTTGACTGTCTAAGACTCTAACATGCGGATCGGAGCGCGTCAACCATGCGTTAACCTGACTTCGCTACGCTTTCCCTGCGCAAAAACACGCGATTCCTGCAAAACTGTGCATCGCCTGTTAAACTAGTGCCCCGATAGGTGCGTCCCAGCAATCATTCGCTGGGGATCAATCCGCCTATGCTGAAAGGATCGGGGTGTGCCCGAAACCGAACTAACCGCGCTCTATGCGCTCGAAAACTCCATCGACTCTTTTGCACCAGGGCATTATGCGCGCGTCTTCGATGCCGTTGATCGGCGCAATGATCGACGCTGTGCATTCAAAGTGATGCGGGCCGAACACCTGACGCGCGATGGGCAACCCCGTTGGGAGGCCAACGCCTTCATCAACGAAGCCGACCTTCTGACGCGCATGGCTGTTTCGCCGCATGTGGTTCGCCTGTACGACTGCGGTTACGTCGCGTCCGAGGAGGAACGTCCGCGCGCAGGTCAGATCATCTCGTTTGGCGGCGATGTCGAGGCGTTCCGAGCGGCCTCGCTCGACTATGCGGCCTTACGCTGGCGTCCCTATCTGGCGTTGGAACCGCTGCCGCGCGGCGAGAATCTGCTGTACTTGATGAAGCCGAATACGCCCGGTACACGCTGGCGACTGCCCACCGAAGAAGGACTCGATCTGGCGCTGCAATTCGCCGATGTGCTGCTAACCGCGCATCGCCAGCGCATTATCTATCTTGATCACAAGCTCGAACACGTCTATTGGGATGGCACGACATTGCGCATCATCGATTGGAACAGCTCGAAGCTGGTGACGCCGACCAGTGAAAGCAGTGGCGTCTTGGCGGGCGAAGTGCAGGCCGATTTGCATAATTTGTGCGTTGGCATCTTTTACTCGATCTTTACGGGACTTTCGCCGCAAAAAGGCACATTGATGCCGCAGCCCGCCGATCAGACCGAAGTCGAAGGCCGCTACAGCGATGTGAATCATCTCGATTTTGGCTCCGAGCCGACATTGAGCGCACCATTACAAGCGATCCTCGAAAGTGGCGCGCGCCGCCAACTCGCCAATGCCGATCAGTTGATCGCGGGACTGAGCCGAGTCGCCACGATCTACGGTTGGGATGCGGGTGCGGATGGCGTCCGATCGCATGTACGCGCAGGGCTGCGACGGCTGCGGCAAGGTCAGGATGCGATCCGCGAGGCGCGCGATATGCTGCGCGAGGCGGCCATCCTCGAAGGCGTCGATGAGGATGTGGATGGAGAACTACGCCGCTTGTTGGCGCGTATCAACGACATGCTCAACAGTCGGGTGATTCCTTAAGGATCACCCAATTATCACGAAATCTGAGTCTGAGGTTTTGAATGGCTACACTTCAACAGCAACTTGCCGATCTGCGCAGCCGACTCGCTGATCTGCCTGCCGAGACGACCGCCGCCGACCTGAATCCGCTCGAAGCCGAGGCGCGCGCACTGCTCACCGCCAGCAAAAACACTCAGCATGAAGCTGAGGCGCGTGCGCTGTTCACCGATCTGGCTGGACGTGGGACGCGCACCACCGGATCGTCGCCCAGTGCCGCACCCACCCCGGTCGATTCGGGTGTGCTGCGGAGTATTTTGCGGCGTGCTCGGATTCGCATGGAATTGGCCGCCGACGATGGTGATTACGACGAAGCGATCGACATTCTGGCGGGCGCGTTGGAGCAAGACCCCAACCACGCCGAAGCGCGCGATCTGCTGCGACAAGCGGCGGCGCACGGCACGCAACAGGAGATGAAGGTGCGCGATCTTTTGGCGCGCTATGGCATCGAACTGGCCGCAGTGCCGCGCCCGAATCTGACCGCGACCCGCGATGTGCCCACGCCCGAAACACCATCCATGCCCATTTATACGACCGCCCCGGAATCACCCGCGAACAGTGCGACAACCAGCACGAACACGGTAACGATCGCGCCCGAAAGTCTGACCGAGATGACGCAGGCGTATTATGCGGGCGATTATCAGCGGACGGTCGACCTGGCGAATCGCATTTTGGCGATGCAGCCCGATAATCCGACGGCGCTCGAATATCGGCAAAAATCCGAAGATAACCTGATGCGCGGCGTCGTGCCCGATCATCGTATCCCGTTCGATGCGCGTGTCGCCTATAACCGCGCCAATTCGCTGGTACGCGCGGGCAACTATGACGAGGCGGAACGGCTGTACCGTGAGGCGCGCGACCTGGCCGAACGATCGGGTATTCCGGCCTGGAAAGATGCGGAGCAAGCGCTGCTCGATATTCAGGATTTGTCGTTGGCACGCGAGCTGCTCAATGATGGCGATCGACTGCTGTCTGCGGACGACTGGCCGGGCGCACGCCGCAAATACGAGGGCGCGCTGGCCGTCGTGCCCAGCGATCCAGTCGCCCAGGAGCGGATCGATCTGGTGCGACGTGTGCAGGATCAGTTCGATAAGGCGACAGTGCAGCTCAATATGCTCAATGGCAGCCCCGCCGAACGCGCCGCCAATTTGCAATCGCTATTAGCATCGTTGGCGCAGCTTCGGCAGACGCTCCCTGGCAGTGGACGGCTCAGTACCTTGATGGGCGAAGCCGCCAAAAAGCTCGCCACGATCAAAACACAATTGATCGAGCAGGCATCGGGGACGCTCAATCGCGCGGAGACCGCCACCGTCCTCGAAGAAAAATTGCGTATCACCGGTGAGGGCATCCGCACGCTGGAAACCGCTGTCAACTTCGAAACGGGCGATGGTGGCAATGAAGCGAACACGCTGCTGGGAAATGCCCGCCAATCCGAGGCGCGAATGCAGGAGGCGCGGCAGGTGATTGAACGGTCGTCGGCGCTGCTCTCCCAAAACTTCGATGACGAATTGGCGCAGGCGCGCACGATGCTCGCCAATTTGCGTGATTATGGGCAAGACCCACGCTATCGAATGGTCGTCGCCGATTTGCTTGGTCGCCATATCGAGCGCGTCGAAACGGCCCTCGATCGGCACGAACTCGGCACGGCAGAACGCTGGCTGGCACTCTCCAAAGATGAGCCGTTTCGGATGTTGGGGCGGCGCAGCGAGATTTTGCAACTCGAGGAGGAAGTGCGCAGCATGGGGCGGGCGCGGACCATGCGCGGTGGCGCGATCGCGGGCGGCGTGATCGTCTTGCTGCTGGCGATCGGCTTATTCTCGCGCCCGATTTGGACGCCACTGATCTTCCCGCCGACGGCCACGGCCACCTTTACGCCGAGCGTGACGCCGACCATTACGCGCACGCCGACGGCCACCTTCACCGAGACGCCGACTTTCACGCCGACCGACACTTTCACGGCCACGCCCAGCTTCACGCCGACATACACGTTTACACCTTCGCGCACGCCCACAAATACTTTTACGCCGACGCCCAGCGCCACACCCACCGATACGCCAACCGATACCCCATCACCGACCATCACGCTGACGCCGACGATCACCTTGACGCCCAGTATCACTGCGACGCTCGTGCCGACGCTGACGCCGAGTATCACGCCGACGCCGCCCGTATTATGTCAAGTCAAAGTGATCCGTGCTGGCACGAATTCGGCGGTCGTGCGCTCGAAACCCTCGCAGAACTCAGCGGCGATCACGATGATCGGCTACGGGCAAACGTTGGATGTCACGCGCGAGCAGTATGGCGACGACGGGCTGATCTGGTTCGCGGTCACGTTCCAGATCGAAACGCTGCACCTGGAAGGCTGGGTGCGTTCCGATGTGGTGGTGCAGGTCACGACGTGCCCAACCGTCTGAAAACGCCCTCACCTCGAGTTCCTCTCCGCCCGCAGCGAAGGGCTTGGGGACAAAAGTCATCGAAATACCGGGCGAATCCGGCGTGACCGTCCGCCCTCTAAAACCTCGCCCCCAATCGTGAATGCAGCTTGGCTTTGGGGGTGCATTCAGAATTAGGGGCGAGAGATGCGCTGTGGCGAAAGCCTCGGCTTGGCGGACGAGGCAGGCCTCGTCCCTACAGAAACGGCGTCTAGGGTAGGGACGAGGCAGGCCTCGTCCGTCTCGAACGTGCATCGCCGGGGGCAAGCCGTTCGGAACGACTCGCCCCCAATCGTGATGCACCCTGGCTTTCAGGGCGATTGCATCTAAATTTGAAGGACTTTGAGGAGAAAGGTTTCGCTCCAGCCGGCCTTGAGGCGTTTAGCCTTGATTCCGAGTTTGAGCGAAGTTTCCTGTTTGAGTAGATTGAGGGCGATGTGGCGCAGCACAGCGA
>JBBRMW010000330.1:0-5803 GCA_038230635.1 Aggregatilineales bacterium
ATATCAGATTAGCGGCTGCTGACGAGAGGATAAACACGCTACAATTTCAGTCGATCACAATTTCGCGGGAAAACCCCTCTATCCCCCGGCCCCTTTCCCCCACGCAAGCGGGGGGAAAGGGGAGAAAAGCCCTTCGCCACGAGGGAGAGGGGTTGTGGGGTGAGGGCACCTTTTCGATCTACTGAATTTGGATAATCACTCCAAGGGTCGCTTAAAATAAAATTGCTGCCCCATTCCATCTGACAGATTGACTGTATAAAAGCCGCACATTTCCCAGCCCTCAGTGCCTAATTGGGCAATAGCCGTGCCCAATTGGATTTTACCCAAAACGCGGCCTTCAGGCGGGCTGTTGGATTTCAAAGTCGAGATGACGAGCGTTCGATCGTCAATCGTCTGCGTTGCGACCATAGTGCAATATTCCCATCTGTTTTTCACCATGTTCTCCTGATTCCACACCCTATCCATCATCTCTATAATGGTAAAACCAATCAAAGGCCGCAGATTTACCTCACCCCCTCAGTCCCCCTCTCCGTGATGACGGAGAGGGGGAAGCCATACCATGCAGAATGGCGCGCGGTAAACATACGCGGAATCTAAATGGTTTGACCCTAAGTTAGAGGTTCTTGCGCATGATCGCTTGGCTGGTCACGAAACCATCGCCCGCATATACCGCCTGCGCATGGGTATTGGTGGCAGTGACGTAAAGCTGGATACGAGGTACGTTCAAAGCCTCTGCCCAGGCATAGGCGCGATTCAGCAGGTGTCGCGCGATCCCCATCGACCGATAGGCGTCCACCACATAAACGGCTTCTACTTCGACCCATGTGCGATGTCGAAACAGCGGCGAATCAACATGAACGGCTGCCATCAACAAGCCGATGTCTTTTTTGCCATTTTTGACGAGCAGCCACAGCGCGTCCGGGTTGTCATGGGTGGCACAGAACTGCTGTTTAAGCAGTGATTCCCAGCCGTCTGACAAGGCAAAGTACGGATCGAGCGCGGTATTGAACCGATGTAATGCACCGAAAAGCGTAATCACTGCGTTGCAATCATCCAACTGGGCGGGAACGATCTGCGACGCAATGGCCGTCAGAGGCAGAACGTTATAGGTGGGTGGGTTGTACGTGATTGGCACTCCTTGAACGCATTCCACCATTGATTGAGCACCGCTAACCATGCAACAGCCGTGAACGATGCTATGACTGGCTCGCCTTAAAAGCGTTTTTGGTAAAAACCATTAGATTCACCTCGCCCCCTATTCGTCATCACGGAGAGGGGTGCCGCACACGCTGGTGCGCCCGCACCCGTATGAAGTCTACCTGTCTGCGCGTTGAATGGTTTCATTATAAGTTGGGATATGCTTGGGGTCTTGAATGAAAACGACAGCCGCCGCAATTGCCTATATTTTCGCGGCAGGAATCAAGGGTGCTCGCCAAATCTGAGCTTTCCACACCTTTGTTATGGCGTGTTGTCGATGGTGTTAGTATGCGTAAAGTTTATCATAGAACATAAGTTCTGTAAAAGATTGTGTCAGATGGATCAGGCGAGCTGACAGGGCATTTGCAAAGTCGGCAAGAACCATGAAGACGCCCATTCACCCCACCCCCTAACCCCCTCTCCACGCCAGTGGGGAGGGGGAATCACAGCCTGCGGACTCCCCTCTCCATTCATGGAGAGGGGTTGGGGGTGGGGTAAACGGACTTTTCAAATGCCCTGGGCGAGGTGAGGTGCGCCGTTCCGTTTTGGCGTGGCGCGTGGTATGATCAAGGCGCGTTGTGAGTATTCGCGCGCGTCACATGTGGACAAGGAAAATCAGAAGCTATGCGATTGGGCATTATCGGCCTGCCGAACAGCGGCAAAACCACCGTCTTCAACGCGCTGACACGGAGCAATCGCCCGACGGCGGCGGTCAGCACGGGCAAGATGGAAATATTTACGGCGGTTGTCTCGGTGCCAGATACGCGCGTCGATAAGCTGAGCGCGATGTACAAGCCGAAACGCACCATCTATACCACAATCACCTACACCGACATCGGCGGTCTGGAAAAAGGCATTGGCTCAGGTGGTATCAGCGGCACGCTGCGTAACGAGTTGCAGCAGCTCGATGGCTTTATCCACGTCGTGCGAGCCTTCGACGACGATACTGTGCCGCACCCGGAGATCACGATCGATCCGGCGCGCGATGTATCGATCATGGATACCGAGTTTTTGCTGGCGGATATGCTGGTCGTCGAGAAGCGCCTAGAGCGCCTGACCACCGATCTGAAGCATAACAAAGCACCCAACAAGGCACAAGCCGAGCAAGAACTCGGCGTGATGGAGCGCTTCAAAATCCAATTGGACAATGGTGAACCGCTGCGCGATCTGGAAGTGACCGAAGAAGAATACAAGCTGGTGCGCGGCTATGGCTTGACCTCGATTAAGCCCATGTTGATTATCTTCAATTGGGGCGAAACGCTCAAGCAGCCGGAAGAAATCCTCACCAGTTACACCCACAAGCAGACGGCGTTGGTCAGCTTGCAGGGACGCATCGAGGCTGAAATCGCGCAGTTGGATGCCGAGGATGCCAAGATGTTCCTGGCAGAATATGGCATCAGCGAACCCAGCGCCAGCCGCGTGATTCGCGCCTCGTATGATCTTATGCACATTCAGTCGTTTTTCACGGTCGGTGAAGACGAAGTGCGCGCATGGAGCGTCCAGATCGGTGCGACGGCTCCGCAGGCGGCGGGCGTGATCCACAGTGACTTGGCGCATGGCTTCATCCGTGCCGAAGTGATGGGCTATGCCGATTTGATCGCCGCCGGAAGCGAGGCCGAACTCAAAAAACTTGGTCAGATGCGGCTGGAAGGCAAAGAGTACATCGTCAAGGACGCCGACATCATCAATGTGCGCTTTGCGAACTGATTGACCACATTGCGTTAAAAAGAACCTCACCCGCCGTTTAACGGTGGTTGTTTTAACGGGCGTGACCTGCCACGTCCGTTTTTTCAAACTCATCGACATATCGAATGGAATTAATACGGGTTCCGGGTGATTAGCATAGGATTCACCTCACCCCCCAGCCCCCTCTCCGTAATCACGGAGAGGGGGGTCGAACCCCGGACGGTGCTGCAAGGTCACCTCATAAAGCGGTGCTTTACCCGGAATCCGTATCAGATGTGTTTTGCTTGGCTTTTGATTGGATAAGCCATGCCGATCTGTGTAAACTAGACTCGTTCCCTGTGCCTGATTTGTGCAAAGGAAATTTGTTTATGTCAGCCAATCCGAATCGTTTACGTTGGATGTCCGTTTTGAGCTTGGCGCTGATCGCCGTCATGATCACGATGGCGGGTGCGCCTGCCGCTTCCGCCGCGCAAGCCACCGCCGCCGCGACGATGGCCGCCACCAATGCTGCCGCCCCAACCGGCGTGTGCGGTGCGCCGGCCATCGCCACGCCCGCCGCCGACGACCTTACCGCTGCCGTCAACGGCGACATCAAGGTTGGCGTCGCCATCGGTCTGAGCGGTGCGGCCAAAGCCTACGCCGAATCGCAGCGCAAGGGGCTGCTGCTCTCGCTTCAAGAGATCAATAAGGCGGGCGGTGTCGATGGGAAGACGATCGCGCTCGACATCAAAGACACGACTTCCGATAAATCACAGGCCGTGACGGTCTTCCAGAGCTTGATCAACGATGATAAGGTCGTCGCCATCCTCGGCCCGACGCTGAGCGCCGAAGCCAGTGCCGCCGACGTGGAAGCCCAAAAAGCGAGTGTCCCAGTGATCGGCATGTCGAACACGGGCAATGGCATCACCGAAATTGGCGATTACGTTTTCCGCGATTCGCTGGCTGAAGCGGATGCGATCCCGAACACGGTCAAGACCATCAAAGATAAGCTGAACGTCAAAACTGTCGCCATCATGTATGCCCAGAACGACAAGTTCAGTTCGGATGGCTACGGCGTGTTCAAGGCTGAACTCGACAAGAACGGTATCACGATCGCCGACACCGAAATTTTCAACACCGCCGATACGGACTTCTCCGCGCAGTTGACGCACATCCAGGGACTCAGCCCCGCGCCCGATGCGATCATCGTCTCGTCGCTGCTCGGCCCGGCGGCCAAGATCATTGTCAAGGCGCGCCAGTTGGGTATTACCACGCAGATCGTGGGTGGTAACGGCTTTAATACGCCGCTGATTATCGCCCTGACCAAAACCGCTTCCGAGGGCATAATCTTCGGTGGCGCGTATGATTGCAACAATCCCGATCCGGTCAACCAAGCGTTTGTGGACGCTTACAAGGCAAAGTATGGCGACGCGCCCGATCAGTTCGCCGCACAGTCGTACACCGCGTTGAAAATTCTGGCCGATGCCGTGCACCGCGCTGGATCGACCGATCACAAGGCACTGCGAGATGCGCTGGCCGCGACCAAAGACCTGCCCACGCCATTGGGTTCATTCGCCTTCGACGCGAATCGCAATGCCAAGCAGCAGACCTACGTGATCGAGATCAAGGGCGGCAAGTTCACGCTGATCAAGTAATGGTGAAACCAATCAAACTTCGTGCATTCACCTCACCCCCCGGCCCCCTCTCCGTAATCACGGAGAGGGGGAGTCGGAAGGCAAACCTAGACATACGTGGCCTTTGATTGGTTTGACCATAAGCAAAGGCTCAATTTTTCATTCACGCCCTGTTCCGCCCCGCCCAATACACGGCTTGGGGCGGGACATGGCGTGAAAAAGGGATTTGTACAGTTGCCGCGTGCCAAATGGCGTTATAGTTAAGGTAACTCGATTCGACGGCGAATATGGCACGTGGTAATGGCAAGCAAATCTTTTTTTGTGCGATGGCTGTTTCTTGGCTTGATTATCTTCACGATGGCGTGCAGCGGCATCGGATTTGCGCCGTTTATCCAGACTGCCATTGCGCCTGCGCCTGTCCAGTATCTTGTCCCGCGTATCGTCGCCCGACTGCCGCACGACGTTTCGGCTTTCACGGAAGGGCTGTTCTGGCAAGCGGGTACGCTCTACGAAAGTTCGGGCCAATATGCCAAATCGAACCTGCGCCAAGTCGATCCGCAAACGGGTAAAGTGCTGCGGCGCCTCGAAATACCCGCTGACGATTTTGGCGAAGGCATCGCGCTCGTGGGCGACCGTCTGATCGAACTGACCTGGAAAGAACATACGGCGTTTATCTTTGCCCTGCCCAGTTTGAAGCAAATCGGCAGCTATTCATACGCGGGCGAAGGGTGGGGGTTGTGTACCGACGCAAGCGGGCGTCTACTCATGAGTGATGGCAGCGCGACGATCACGGTGCGCGATCCAGACACGTTCGAAATCGTGCGGCAGTTTCAAGTGACGCTGGATGGCACGCCCATCACCCAATTGAACGAACTGGAAATGGTCGATGGATGGCTCTATGCCAATGTGTGGCAGACTGATTACATTCTGCGCATCGATCCATTCACTGGGCGCGTCACGGCACAGATCGATGCAGCAGGACTGCTCACGCCTGCTGAAAAAACGACGGCAGGTGCTGATGGCGTTTTGAACGGCATTGCCTATGATTCGAGCGCGCACAATTTTTTAATCACGGGTAAGTTGTGGCCGTGGTTGTTCGTCGTGCAGTTCGTGCCGCGCCCCTGATGGCTTCATACCCAACTGTGATACCTGGGTACCTCATGGTGAAGCCAATCAAACTTCGCGCATTCACCTCACCCCCCGGCCCCCACAACCGAATAACCGAGAGGGGGGGGCGGGAGGCAAAACAAGACAAAACGGGCCGTTTATTTGTTTTTACAAAAAAAAAAAAACAACAAACAACTAAA
>JBBRMW010000331.1:0-5785 GCA_038230635.1 Aggregatilineales bacterium
CAAGCGCCTACAGCCGTTTCTCCCTGCCTATACAGCGCATGAATTTCTTCCGATGTCGGCATCGCTCGTTTCAACATAGCGCTGAATTATCCGCCCGTGCCTCGTTCTGTCAACAATTCCTCTCACCCCTGAGCAGTTACTTTCACCCCATGCCAACCGACAGAAGCACACCTCGATTTCCGAGGAAGAAAAAGCGGAAATAGTTCGTGTGGGGCAACCTGTAGTAAATAAAGTACAAGTGAATCTTTTGGCGAATGTAATTAAGGTGCTTCAGGATCATGTACTTGATGATAGCAAAAAACATTATTATATTGTAATAGATAGATTAGATGAAAATTGGGTGGATGATGAATTGCGATATAGACTGATTAAATCTCTTCTTCAAACCTCTAAAGAGTTTAACCAAAAAATATCGAATGTTAAAATAATCATCTCAATAAGAGAAGATTTATTGGATAGAGTTTTCCGTTTTACTCGGGAACCGGGATTTCAGGAGGAAAAATATAACTCATTAAAGCTTACACTTCGCTGGACAAGCAAAGAACTGGAAGAGCTTTTAGATAAGCGCGTGAATAGGTTAATCAGAGGAAAATATACAGGTTCAGAAGTAAAATTAAAAGATATATTACCTAGGCAAATCAACATTTCCGGTAGAAAATCTAGCCCAACTAACTATCTTATTGAGCGTACTTTATTATGCCCGCGTGATGCAATCGCATTCGTTAATGAATGCCTAAATATAGCTGAAGGAGCGACGCAAATTAGTCATGAGCATATTGTCCAGGTGGAGGAAACATATTCCCGAAACAGACTCCGGGCACTGGCAGATGAATGGTCAGCAGATTACAAACTAATCTTTGAATCCGTTTATCTTCTAAAAAAGCAACCAGAGCGTTTCAGAGTGAATGACCTTTTTAATTTGGAGGGCTTTGAGGATCGGCTTTTAGAATTTATTGTAAACAACACCAACAACAAAGATGATATTTATGAAAAAATCTACACGCTATATTATGATCGTTCACAACCTCTTGAAGCAGTAATTGAATTGGTGAAGATTTTTTATCGTATTGGTGTCTTGGGTTTGAAACAAGAAACTTTTACTACAATAGCTTGGTCTTTTCAAGGACATCGAACCCTTGATATCGATGCATCATGCGTCTGCCATGTCCATCCAGCATTCTGGCGAGTCCTAGAAATAGCTCCCGGTAAAAGCTAAAATAGATCATCGAACGCGAACATCAATAGAATAGCAAGATTTCTTTGTGAAACCATCAATATAGTCTACCAGGGATAAGGTACTGATCATGTCCGACCTTCCGGATATGTATTGAGGTAAAAAAAAGCGGGCAACTCCATGGAGTCGCCCGCTTTAGAAAATCTGGCCGTCGCGCCGAATTGCTTACGCTTTGCCCTTGTTGAGTTCCTTCAGCCGATCTGTCAGCGGGGTGAGCGTGTCTTTCGCCCAGATCGAGCCATTGACGCCGTATAGAATTACCCAGGTGCCGTCCGCCGAAAAAGCCAGATCGCGCAGGGCAAATTGGCCGCCCTGGAACTGCTTCAACTCCGTATTTAAGGCTTTATCGAGGCTGTGCCCGAAGAAGCGGTTTTCGTTGTACAAGATTGCCCAATTGCCATTGGCGTCAAATACCACCTTCTTGAGCGTCCGCAGTTGCTTGATCAACTCGTCCATTTTGTCGGTGACATCAGTCGGGAAATTCTTCGACGCTTCATAGTGATTGGTGTCATACAAGATAATCCATTCACCATCGGCATTGAATGTGATGTTCATCAGTTCGGAACCCTGACCATTCAAATCACTGAGCGAGCTGAGTGCGGTATCTGGCAGCCCTGTCGATGAAAACGCATTTGGCGCGGCGATGATGATCCAGCCGTTTCCGTCCGGCGTAAACGCCAAGCTCTTGATCTCGATACCATCGGCGTTATAGCTGTCGAGCTTATCTGTCATTTCAGTGGGCAGCCCGTCGGCGCTGTAGCCATTGAAATCATAGAGAATGATCCAGCCTTTGCCGTCGGAGGTAAACGCCACCTGTTTGATGTCGATTACTTTGCCAGCGGCAGCAGCAAGGCTGGCCTGTGCCCCGTGCGGGGCGCGGAAAATGTACCCGCCGCGCGTACTGGCATGAGCGGCGCTTGGCCGACCCACCGCCAAAGTAACCAGTATGACGGCAGCGACCATCAACAGGGTGAGCGCGGGGCGAGCCAATGTACGGAATCGAAGATGGATGAGCTTAGACATGATCGAGACCCCCTGAGCTTGAACTCAAAATAAGCGATGCGAATCTAGTGAGCGATTTGAAAACAATCAACGCTACTATACACCCACTTCGACACGTTGCAAGCGATTATATACGCTTTATATGGGTTGCCTGTGAAATTTTATCGCCTGTTAACGACTCGGCGGCAGGCGATGAACGCGCTCGGCGCATCACTATCGGTGGGGATCGTGGGTAAGGTCTGCTGGATCGCGTGTTTGGCGCGCCTGCCAACGGCATGATTATCCGATCTTCCAGCCACATCGAGGCGGTCGGAAAGCGGCGAAACGTCCACGCGCCGATCGCTTTGAAAGCTGTATAACCGCCTGCCGCACTCGGACAAAATGCGGTCACGACGAAGCCAGCTTCCGCCAATTGTGCGGCCAACCGCGCGGGTTCATAGCGCCGGAAGTGCCCTGCCAGCATATCGTGGGCTGTCCACAATTCTGGCTGCAATGGCACGGACAAAAAGAACATACCGCCCGGACACAGCACCCGCCCGATCTCCCGAAAAGCGGATTCATCATCTGCGAGATGTTCCAAGATTTCGCAGGCCGCGACGACATCGAGGCTGCCATCGCTGAAAGGCAGCGCCGTCGCACTCGCCAGAATTGGCAGTCCGCCGCGCTCCGCCAGCCGTCGCAGCGCGACTCCGCTCACATCGGCGAACCACGTTCCGGCGACGGGCAAACGCGGACGCAGCCCCGCCCCAATCTCCAAGCGGCCCGGGCAATCGACCAGTGCGGGCGCAATGATCGACCACTCCGGCCACACATCGGGTCGCCAAATGTGCCCAATTGTCCACATCCGATCATAATGCGTGGCTTGTTCGACTCGATTCACCGATTAACGGCTCTCGAAAATCGCTTCGACTTCGACCGCCGCGCCATACGGCAAACTGTTCACACCGATTGCCATTCGCGTATGCCGTCCCGCCACGCCGAACAGTTCGACAAACACGTCCGATGCACCGTTCATGACCTGCGATTGCTCCGTAAAATCGGGTGTGCAATTGATATAGCCGCAGACACGCACACATTGCCGCAGCTGATCGAGATCGTTGTGGAGCGCTATGCGAACATGGGCGATCAAGTTGAGCGCACACAGTCGGGCGGCTTGCTGACCTTGTTCGAGCGTAAACTCACGACCAAGTTTACCGATAAATCGGCGCTCGCCGTTCCAGTGACAAAGCTGTCCCGTCATAAACAGCATATTTCCCGATCGCACAAACGGGACGTAATTTGCCCCCGGCGTGCTCGGCTCTGGCAGCTCGATGTTCAACGCTTTGAGGCGCGCATCGAATGGTTTGGGCATGGCGATCAGCCTCCTGGCGATACGGATAAATTATTCAGCACCCAATCTAGCAGCTTCTCGACATCTTCCACATTGTCGGCGAGCACATCGGCGGTCTCACGCACGGCGGCCACTTCAACGTCCCCCATCACGCCAATCGCCAAACCTTTGACACGCCCGTCCTCACGCAGATGTTTGAGCATCTGCATCCCAGCCACATCGGTCACATCATCACCCAGAAACAGCGCCGAATCGAGCTGGTATTCCTCGATCAGGGCGGCCAGTGCCGTCCCTTTGTCGGCTTCGATCGGTGGTCGAACTTCCCAAATCGATTTGCCCTCAAAAAAGGTGAAGCCAAATTTTTCGTTGACCTGCTGAAGCCGCTCCAAAATTTGCAGGCGTGCCTCCGTGGGCTGATGCGCGTGCCGATACATGATCGACATCGTGATCCCCTTCGGTTGATAATGAACGCCTGGAATCGTTGGCTCGCCCAGTTCGCGCACGAACGCGCTGAGTCGATCTTCCCAATCATGCGCGGCGGGCGTCACAATCACCCGATCTTCGCGCAGTTCTTCCATGCCATGATTGCCGATATAGGCGATACCCGGCAATTGGACGATCTTCTGCAATTCGCGCGCCCCGCGACCGCTCAACAGCGCGACCAATGGCAGCCGTGCCGCCAATGCAACCAGCAGTTCCACGTTGCGATCTGTCATTTGCGGCCTGTCTGGATAGGGGCGAAATTCACTGAGCGTCCCATCGAAATCGGACAGCAGACCGAAACGTGGTGCGGAGATGATCGCGCGGAGATCATCTTGTTCCGCCGTCCAATGTGCGTTTGCCATGAAAATCCCTTCACTTTGATCGGGGTGGAAGTTTACCCGAAAGCGCGTCCGTCGTCACCGGGTGCATTCAACGTTGGGGGCGAGATTCGGGAATGGACAAACCCCTCTATTCCCAGCCCTTTCCCCCACGCAGGCGGTAGGGAAAGGAAGCCGAAGCGCCGGCGATCACTGGGGCGCACCCATCGGCTGAGGGCCGCATGGCAATCTCGCTCAGCGGTCGGCTGTGACTCCCCTTTCCCCCCGCCTGCGTGGGGGATAAGGGGTGGGGGGATAGAGGGGTTCTATGATCTGCCCCAACCGTTGAATGCACCCTCGCCACCAGCAAGCTGGAATAAACCCGGTACCCGCGCTAGAATGAGAGCTAACCTTCTTTTCGCAGGGAGTTCGATCGATGCCAGACTTGGTACAGCACGGCCTCTATTTTGAGGAGTTTCACGCGGGCGCGACTTTCCGCACACGCGGACGCACCATCACCGAGGCCGATATTGTCAACTTCGCGGGCGTAACGGGCGATTACAACCCGCTGCACATCGATGCCGAATACGCCAAATCGACCATGTTCGGCGAGCGCATCGCACATGGCGCATTGGGTTTTTCGATCGCCATCGGTCAGGCGTTTCAACTAGGCTTTTTGGTCGGGACGATCATCGCGTTTTTGGAGACCAATTGGAAGTTTCGCGCGCCGATCAAAATTGGCGATACCGTCCATGTCGAGGCGACCGTCAGCAGCGTGCGCGACGCGCCGAAGATGGGCGGCGGCCTGGTCGTCACCAGCATGAAACTGATCAATCAGCGCGGCGAAGTGACCCAAAAAGGCGACATGACGTTCCTGATGATGCACCGCCCCGCGCTCGTCGTTGAGGGCGAATCGGCGTGACTGCACCCGCCTTCACACTCGTCTCTGCGACGACATTGCCCGGCCTACACGCGATCGCGCTGCCCACGCCGTTCGCCGTCGGCTCGGTCAATGTCTATGTCGCGCTCGCCGATCCCGTGACGCTGATTGATTGCGGCGTGCGCACGGCGGAGAGCTATCGCGCGCTCGACGACGGATTGGCCGCGTTGGGTCTAACCCTGCGCGATATACGGCGGCTGGTGATCAGCCATCACCACACCGATCATCTGGGCGGCGCGCAGCACGTCGTCGAAGCATCCGGCGCGGCGGTTTACGCGCACCCGCTGGCTGTACCGCGTTTGGAGACACCGTTCGCCAGTCGCAATGCTGGGAGCACCTACGCTGCCGCGCTTTTCCGCGAGAATGGAATGCCGCCGTCCGTGCTCGATCAAATAGCGCGCATGGACGATTATTTCGACAAGCTGGTGGGCACGATCGGCGTGACTGGGACGCTCGATGAGGGCGATACCTTTTCCATG
>JBBRMW010000332.1:0-5735 GCA_038230635.1 Aggregatilineales bacterium
ACGAAAAAGGCCCGCGCGGTGGCGATGGCGGCTAACAGCGTTTGGCTAAAATAGCCTAAATCGAGGAGGGTCACGCTGCCCGGCTGGGCAAACGCCAGCGGTAACGGGCACTTTTGATCCGGCTCGCGTCCGTGCCCCACTGCCAGCGCGCTAAACGTCGCGCTCAAATACTCATAGATGACCTGGATTTTGGCGCTGGCGCTATGCTGACCATTGCCCCGATACCGCTCCGCACAACGCGCCGGCAATTTGCCTTGCGTGCTATCCCCAATATTCACCGCGCTAGAGCCTTTAAACAGCCATTTATCCTGCGTCCTTAGTTCGCTCAACTGCCCGATCCCCGCTTGTACCAGCTCCCGCAGCAGCGTCACCGCCCCCTCATTCATCCGTTGCGCCAAGCCCGATGCACTGATTTTCACTCCCAGCCGATGACTCACTTCCACCCACTCACTCAGGCTCGCGTCTCCCTTCTCCAGCCAACCCAGCACCAGCGTTTTCACAAACACCGCCGCACTCAGCTTGGACGCCCGCTGCACAAACCCGCTGCGCCGACCGATCTCCCCGCTCATGATGTCCAGAAATTCCTGTATCTTTTCGCTGTGTTGGGTAAACTCTGGCTCGGACATAGTATCCTCTTTCGGCTTTGTCTCTGCTTGAGTTTACTATGTCTTTTCCTTACCTTCACGCCTATGACCCGTCTGGTCGCCCGTTAAAATGCGATCTGAGAAAATGAATATTGGACAAATTTTAACGATCGGGGCGCGCCGTTGTGCTTAACTTGCTACCTATGGGACGCGGCTTGCCACACGTCCGTCATCTTGAAAACACCACCGCCGCCCCTCTCCGTAATCACGGCGAGGGGAACTTCTGCTATACTTGCGATCAGGATCGCAGGTGTAACTGGACACAAAAACCCACATCATGACCCATAAAATTGATGCTGACGAAGCGGCAATCCTTGCGGATGAGGTACTTTGGGATGCGCAATTTGCAGCGACACCGACGAATCCGACTAGATTTTGAGGATACTCCTATTTCGCTCGCTATTTGGTGGATTCGGCGCGATCTCCGGCTGACCGACAACGCCGCTCTCAGTGCTGCCGCTCATGAGCATGACGCGATCGTGCCGCTCTTTATCCTTGACCCGGCATTGCTGAACTCGGAGCGACTGCGTGGCCCGCGCAGCGCATGGCTGTTCGATGGGCTGCGCGAACTCGGCAGCGATCTGGCGAAAATTGGCGGACGCTTGATCGTGCGCGAGGGGCAGCCTACCGCCCTGCTCATTGAGATCGCCAAAGCGATCGGTGCGTCGGCGGTCTACTTCAACCGAGATTACAGCCCCTTTGCGATGGCGCGCAACCGCAAAGTGCGCTCCGCGCTCGAATCGGCGGGTATTGCTGTTTACGATTTCAAGGACGTGGTAATCCACGAAGCGGGCGAAACCCTTACAGCGGCGGGCGGCGCGTTCAGCGTGTATTCTCCTTATCGCCGTGCGTGGAATGCGCTGCCTAAGCCGTCGCTGCTGCCCATGCCAAGTCGCCTGGACACGCCTGCCGCGATCGACTCGCTCCCGATCCCAGCGGCATCCGACTTCGGCTCGGAGCGCGCCGAAGCGCCGATTGCCGAACCCGGCGAGCGATTAGCCATCGAACGCCTGAACGCTTTTGTGGCGGACGGAATCTACGGCTATGCGGCGCGGCGTAATTCACCCGGCATCGATGGAACTTCGATCCTCAGCCCCTATCTGCGCTGGGGCATGGTCAGCCCGCGCCAGTGCTATTGGGCGGCACACGAAGCCTTCGAGTCCGCGACGACAAAGGACGCCCGCGCAAGTGTCGAAACGTGGATCGGCGAACTCGTTTGGCGCGAATTTTATTATCAGGTGCTGGCGCGTAACCCGCATGTCGTGCGCGGCGCGTATCGCCCGGCCTACGACGCGATCACCTGGGAGGATCGGCCTGAGTATGTGGCGGCGTGGCAGCGCGGCCTCACCGGCTATCCGATCGTGGATGCGGCCATGCGCCAACTGAACCGCACGGGATGGATGCACAATCGGACGCGCATGATCGTCGCCTCATTTTTGTGTAAGGATTTGCTGATCGATTGGCGAATCGGCGAGCGCTATTTCATGACGCGCCTGCTCGACGGCGATCTTGCTAACAACAATGGCGGTTGGCAATGGACGGCGGGCACAGGTACCGACGCTGCGCCCTATTTTCGTATCTTCAACCCGACGACGCAGGGGCAAAAATTCGATCCGGCGGGCGACTATATCCGGCGCTGGTTGCCCGAACTGAGTCGGGTACCGGATGCGTCTATCCACGAACCCGCCACCATGCCACGCGCGCTCCAAGACTCGATCGGCTGCGTGATTGGACGCGACTATCCCGCGCCGATCGTCGATCACGGCGTCCAGCGTGATCGGGCGTTGGCGTTATATCAAGTTGCCAAAAATCTGCCGCCGCCCTAAAACACTGAAAATCCGCCTTCTCGCTGTTCAGCGGACGAGGCAGGCCTCGTCCCTACACCAGACGGTTATTTGGTAGGGACGAGGCCTGCCTCGTCCGCCCCAAAATTAATCCGTCTCGACCGCGGTCTGACTGAGCTGTCGATACAGCGTTTGCAGATTCGCGCGGTGCAAGTCGCGCACGCTGCCATTCAGCGGAATACGGCTCTTGCCGCACTGCTCGATGTCAATGCTATCGAGGTAGGCGACCGGATCGGGCATTGTGCGTGCCAATTCGACAAAGCGCTTGATCGCTTCCAGATACGCTAAGTCGCCCGCAATCTTTTCTTCGATCTCGCCCTTGAGAATGATCTCGCCATGCCCCTGGATAATGTTCTCGAAGGTGTTGTTTTGCAGACCCTTGAGCGAAGTCACGAAGGAGTCGTAGTCGCCATCGATGAAATAGGGCACGGGCATCAATGTATCAGCAGCGAACAGCACCCGATCTTCTTTGACGAGGCAAACCAGCGAGTCCATGCTGTGGCCAGGTGTGTGCCACATTTGGAGCGTTTTATTGCCCAGCCGCAGTTCCATCAAACCGCGATTGAACACATACTGTGGCAGCACGATCTGCACATTGGCGAATTCGCCACCATTACGCTGCGACTCCGCCAAGCCTTCGCGCCCGCGCGTGTTGAGCAGATCAAAACAGCGTGCGTGCGAGACCACCATCGCGTTGGGGAACATGTACGTGCCATAGGTATGATCGGCGTGATAGTGGGTGTTGATCACATAGCGCACCGGGCTGTTGAGACGCCCCTCGATATAGGCTTTGATGGCGCGCGTCTCTTCGGGGAAAACCAGCGTATCGATCAGGATAGCGCCCTCGGTCGTGATCAGTGCGCCCGCCGTGACCTGGGCATAGCGCTCGCTGGTGAAAATATAGATGTCATCCGCAATTCGCTCACGCTGCATCGCGTCAGATTTCCGTGTATGGTAAACAGTAGGGCAAGTATAGTGACGCCGTTAGCGGGCGTCAAGCGGAAACAGCGGAAAGTAAGGAGCGGGAAAATAAAAAAGCGGCCTGATAGCCGCTTTTTATGATGATTGCAACCCGCCATGCCGTGTGCGCGCTGTTTTGAACCTGCTTTCGCAGGTGGGCATCGGACTGGAGCTTGCACCTTGACCAACGCAGGTCTATCGTGCTCCCCCCAGACGTGAACGCCCGAACGATGGGTGTTGGCTCAAACCGGGTGCGACATCACGCGCACGGCAGGTATATGCCTGTTATATCATGAAGCGCGCCGCCTGTAAAGGTCAATAGCCTTAACAAAGCATTGGCGTCTCGCACAAAGAAAACAGCCTGAACGCAAATCTGCTAGGCTCACGTCGCGCGCCGACGATTCAATTGGCCGATCAGTTCCACCGCTGTGTACACCAGACCGAACCAAAAGACCCCCAATGCAAAGCCCGCCAACACATCCGTCGGGTAATGATCACCCACAAAGACGCGGCTAAATCCGATATAACCGATGATCAAAAGCGTGATGATAATCCCGGCGATCTGCCCGAAACGCGATCGAATTTTGGGAATGATCAAGTACGCGAGCAGCCCATAGCACATGACCGCGCTGATGCTATGTCCACTGGGAAAGCCCGGTTCGGTCATTTGCCGCCACACCGAGGTTTCGAAGACGGGGCGCGCACGGTTGAACGAAAACGCGAGATCGTGCCAGAGTGCGCCTTCACCCAGCCACGCGATCACGACCATCCACAGTTCCAGCCAATAGCGCTTGAACAGAAAATACACGACCAGCACCACGCCGATCGCTATGATGGCCTGATCACCCACATAAAAGCCGAAGATCATCACGTCTCGGACGATCGGCGAACTCTGGAGCGCGATCGTGTGCAGGGCGTTGACAGCCTGCGTATCGAACAGTACGAGCGCCCCGCCGGTTTGCAGATTGAAGGCCAGCAGCCCGAACAGTCCGCCGCCGATGATGACCAGCAGCCACCCGATCCACGGATGCCTGCCCAAATAGCCCGTCGTGCGCAAAACGCCAGCGGGCGGTTGCGCGGAAGTTTGCGACTTTGGCGAAACCGCGACCCTTGAAGCAGATGTAGTATCCACCGCAGCCACCTATCGCTTGAAGCGCAGCCAGATGCCGCTGGCCGCCGAGTAAATGCCGAACGCCACCAAGCCCAGCGCGACGATACCCATCAGCCACGGGCCATACGGTTGATGCAGCAAACTGGTGAGCACGCCGTCGATTCCGCGCGCCTCTTTTGGATCATGGTAGAGCGCCGCCAACAACAGGAACAAGCCGACGCCGGTGAACACCAGACCGCGCGCCGCCGTCCCGAAACGCCCCAACCGTTCGAGCCATTTGCGCTGATTCTCATCGAGTGCATACGGTTGGAACTGTTGATCGAAATCCGCGCGCAAGCCCTGCACTACTTGCACCAGACCGCCGCCCATCATGAGCAGCGCAACGAGACCGATCGCCCAGGGACCCCAGGAATACGAAAGAATCGAAGCGGTCGTTTGTTGGGTCTGTGTGGTCTGTGAGCCATTGCTTGCAGCCGATGCGGCACCGGTAAGCAGACCGAAAGTCGCCAGCGCAAGGAACCCATATGACACCGCGCTGATGGCATAGCCTGCCCGCGCAGCCAGTCCCTTCATGTCGCTGCCTTTATGCAGCACATCGAACAGCGCACGAACGACGCCCCACAGCGAATAGCCGACCAAGCCGATCAGAATGATCACGAGCAAAAAACTACCGAATGGCGTCTTGCTCATCGTGACGATCGCGCCCTGCGAATCCGCGACGGTGCCCCTGCCACCGACCGCAACTTGCAATGCCAGTACGCCGATCGTACCATAGACGAGGCCGCGCACAATAAAGCCGAGGCGCATCATGTTTTCCGCGAGCGGGCTGGTGGTGGCTTGTCGCGCCACTTGTTGCCCCATGACATTTACACTTCGCATAAGATGACTCCCTGAGATTGGATGCTATTCGGTTTGGCGAAAGACGTTGAAGACAAAAACAGCCCGCAAAACATGCTCTCGCCAGCGTTTCTTAAGTATGTGTTAAAGGAGCTAAAAAAGTCCCAAACGAAATTCGTGAAAACGGACGGATGCGCCCAGGGCAATTGCGTCTAAAATGAATAGGGTAAAGGAGCCCTCTGGCGGTAGAGTAGTGGCCTATTTGGAGGAAGCCATGAACAATACCAGCATAATTAGCCACTTTGCCACGTTACCCGATCCGCGTATCGAACGGACAAA
>JBBRMW010000333.1:0-5717 GCA_038230635.1 Aggregatilineales bacterium
ACCGTCTGGTGTAGGGACGAGGCCTGCCTCGTCCGCTGATTGGCCTGGAATGGTGACAATACCTACCCCTAACAGCCGTCATCACGGAGAGGGGGAGACACACCGCCGAGTGGCTTGGCTTGCCGCCGGACTAGGCATCGTGCTGTTGTTGACAAGCTGTTCTGGACTCAGTTCCGAACCCGCGATCATCAGCACGGCGCCGCTGCCCACCGTTACCGCGACTGTCCCGCCGGACATCGGCCACCCGATTGCGCCGATTAGTTTGGCGGCGGGCGCGGCGATTTTCAATGGTGCGCAGGGCTGCCAAGCCTGTCACGGCACGAGTGGTGCAGGCAATGGTGTCACAGCCGCCAATTTCACCTGCAAAATACCGAACGCAACCGATCCGACGGTCGCACGCTCAGCCACTATTTCGGACTGGTTCGCGGTCACGACCAACGGCAACGGCGGTGATGTCTCGTGTTTGATGCCGCCCTGGCAAGCCCGCCTCACCGAAAAACAGCGCTGGGACGCCGCGAGCTACCTCTATAGCCTGCATTACACGCCGGATGTGATCAGCACGGGCGCGAAAATTTGGGCAGCCAACTGCGTCCAATGTCACGGCGAACACGGCGCGGGCGATGGCCCAAAAGCAAAAGATTCGGCGCGCCCCGTCCCCGATTTCACCGATCCCGCGTATTTGATCACGCATAGCGACTCTGATCTATATAATAGCATCAGCAAAGGCATCGGCGCGATCATGCCCGCCTTCGCCGATAAACTCGACGAGAACGCACGTTGGGCGGCGGTCGCCTATTTGCGCACCTTGTCATGGGGCGGTGCGAGCATCCTATCCGCCACGACTCCGACCGTTGCGCCGACAGCTACGATTCCGCCTATCCCCGATACGCCGACGATCACCGTCAGCGGAAAGCTCAGCAATGGCACACCCGGTGGCAAAATCCCGGATAATTTGCCCCTCACACTCCAAATTCTCGACCAGAGCAGTGGATCGATCAAGCAAACTGCAAAAATCGATGGCACAGCGATCGGCGAATCATTCACCTTCAAAGATGTGCCACGCCAAATCGGTCAGTCTTATGTAATCACGACCCAATACGCGGGCGTTCAGCAGTTCACAACGCCGATCGCGTTGGTAGCAGGCGCGGGGACATCGATCGATCTGCCCTTGACCCTTTACGAAACTTCGGGCGATCCATCGCACATACAAATCCAGATTCAGCAGATCATCATCGATTTTCCGAGCAGCTCGAACGCGCTGATCGAAGAAGGGCTGAATATCACGAACATGGGCAAAACCATCTTCGTGAGCGATCAGAAAACATCCGTCGGCAATCCGATTTCGCTGCAAGTCCCACTGCCGAGCGGGTCGCAGCATGTTGCCCTCGACCCGAATGTGCAAAATCAGTTCGTGGTCACCGGCGCGACAAGCCCGATCATCCAGGGCATCACGCCGCTCCCCCCCGGCGAGGCGCGTCCGCTGCAATTCTCGTTCTCGCTGCCTTTCGATCGGATGCTCGATTTCTCGCAGCCGTCGCCTTATTCGGTGGCCGCGCTCAATATCTACGTGCCCGCGCCCAGTGGTTTCGCCATGAGCGATCCGCATTACAAAACGACCACGCCGATCACCCTTAAGGACACCAATAACCAGGACATTCAGTACAACGCCTATACGCTCGCTAACGCGCCGTCGGTCGCGGGCGGCGCGATTCACATCGTGGTCGCGCCCGGCGCATCGCTCCAGGCCGACGACGCGACGAGCCGCCGTAATACCCTGGGCGTCGTCCTGACACTAGCCCTGATTGTGTTTGCTGGAATCGGTTTGGCAGTTTGGCGACTCAATCGCCTCGATCGCGGGAATCGGCGTCCAACCGCGCGTGCCAACACAATCGCCGAAGCGCTCACCCAGCAAATCGCCGCTCTGGACGACCATTTCGAGGCGGGCGAGATTCCGCAATCCGAATACGAGGCACAACGTTCGCAACTCAAGGCTGACTTGATCAAGTTATTGAATGGAGCAAAAACCGCTTGATCATCATGCTGAACGGCACATTCGGTGTTGGCAAAACGGCCACCGCACAGGCGTTGGTCAAAGCGATTCCCAGCAGCCTGATCTTCGATCCCGAAAATATTGGCTATGTGTTGCGTCGTTTGCCCGCTATCCTACGCAGTCGCTACATGCCCACCGACGATTATCAGGATGCAAAGCTGTGGCGCAGATTGACGATCAACGGCGCGCGGATCGTGTACGGCCTGACGCGGCGCACCTTGATCGTGCCCATGATGCTGGCAAATCCGGCTTATTTGGCGGAAATCAAAGGCGGCTTAGAGTCGATTAGCCCGCCGCTGTACCATTTTTGCCTGACCGCGCCCCTCGAAACGATTCAGGCGCGGCTGCTCGCCAGAGGTGATCGCGCGGATTCATGGAGTTGGCGCAAGACGATCGAATATGCACCCCTGTTTGATGCGCCGCTTTACGGCGAGCATATCGACACGGCGATTCGTTCGATTCCGCAGGTTATCGACCTTATTGTGAGCAAACTCTGAACCATGCAAACCAGCGATTTCAACTATGATTTGCCGCCCGAATTCATCGCGCAGACAGCGATCGAGCCACGCGATTCGTCGCGCCTGATGGTCGTTCACCGCGCCTCCGGCCAGATCGAACACCGCATCTTCCACGATCTGCCCGAATATGTGAATCGTGGCGATGTGTTGGCACTCAATCGGACACGCGTGATTCCAGCCCGGTTGCACGGTATCAAAACGGCGACGGGCGGTGCGGTCGAGGTATTGCTCTTGGAGCGCATTGACGATCGGCGCTGGCTGGCGATGATCGGCGGCAAGAACGTTCACGCGGGCGCGGCGCTCACCATCCAGCGCGGCGATCAGCATATTGCGGCGCAGGTGATCGAAGATCGAGTCGAGTCACAGCGCGTGGTCGAATTCGAGTCGCCGATCGAGCCGCTGCTGGCCGCGCTCGGCGAAATGCCGCTGCCGCCCTACATTCACACGCCGCTGGCCGATCCAGAACGCTATCAGACCGTTTACGCTCACACACCAGGTTCGGTGGCCGCACCGACGGCGGGTCTGCACTTCACGCCGGAACTGTTGATCGCGCTGCATGAGCAGGGCACCGAACTCGCCTATTGCACCCTGCACGTCGGGCCGGGCACGTTCCAACCCGTGCGCGCCGATCAGATCGCCGAGCATAAGCTGCACGCCGAATATGCCGAGCTGCGCGCCGATGAGGCCGCCCGCATCAATGCCGCCAAGCTGCGCGGCAATCGCGTGATCGCCGTCGGCACGACTTCCGTGCGCACGCTCGAAACGGCAGCGATCCGGTCGGCGGGCGAGGCCGATCTCGATATATGCCCCTGGCGGCCAGTGATTGCCATCGCCGAACCGACGACGTTGTTCATCACGCCCGGCGACCATTTCCGCGTGGTCGATGCCATGATCACGAATTTTCATTTGCCGCAATCGACCCTGCTGATGTTGATCAGCGCCTTTGCCGGGCGCGAACTGATCCGTGAGGCGTATGAGATCGCCAAACGCGAACGCTACCGTTTTTACAGCCTCGGCGACGCCATGCTGATCCTATGACTGTGGCAAAAAAACGGGCGGTTTTTGTAGGGACAATGGCCTGCCATGTCCGCCTCACCGTATCTTTTCCTCACTCGCCAGATAATCTGTATAGCCGCCTTCGTAAGCCGTGAGCGCGCCATCATCCAATTCAATGACCCGATCGACGGTTTGATCCAGAAAGTAGCGATCGTGCGAGATGACCAGCACCGATCCCTCGAAGCCATCGAGGGCTGCTTCCAACGCTTCCGCTGACGATATATCGAGGTTATTGGTTGGTTCGTCCAGCAGCAGCAGATTGGGCTGACCCAACATCAGACATGCCAGTTGCAAGCGACTGCGTTCGCCGCCGCTCAACGTGCCGATCGGTTGGCGGGTAAGTTCGTAGCTGAACAGAAACTTGCCCAGGAACGTCACCGCCGCGCCTTCACTGAGCGGAGCCAGATCACGCACGCGCTCGATGGCGGTGCGCCCCGTCCATGCGCTGAGCGTTTCGTGTTCCTGCGAATAGTAGCCGATCCGAATGTTTGGTCCGATCACGATTCGGCCATCGAGCGGTGGCATCTGACCAAGGATCAGCTTGAACAAGACTGATTTGCCCGCGCCGTTGGGACCAATCAAGCCGACTCGCTCGCCATGTCGCAGCAAAAAATTGAGATCGACAAACAACAAATCGTCGCCAAAGGCCATCGATAGACTCTTGATCTCAAGCGCTTTGGTGCTCCCGCGAAAACCTGCCAACTGCAAGTCCATCTGGCGACGTTGGGTTACTTTGTCCACCATATCGCCGCTGGCCTCCCACTTATCGAGCATCTTGCGACGGCTGCGCGCCTGCTTGATATGTCGCTCATCTTGCGTAATGTGTGCCCAATGCTCGAAGCGTGCGATAGCCGCCTCGATCCGTGCGACTTCTTTTTGCTGCGCGACAAATACCTGCTGCTGGCGAAGGCGGTTCAGTTCGCGTTGCGCGGTAAAGGCCGTGTAATTGCCCTTATAAAACGTCAGCTTGCCATCTGCCAGTTCGACGATCTGCGTGACCGTTTCGTCCAGCAAATAACGATCGTGTGAGACGATGATCACGGCCCCCACATAGTCATGGATGGCCGTTTCCAAACGCCGCTTTGCCTCCAGGTCAAGGTGATTATCTGGCTCGTCGAGCAGCAGCACATCCGGCGCTTCGAGCAGCAGCCGGGTCAGCGCCACCAGCTTCTTCTGCCCACCGCTCAACGTTTCAGTCGGTAGATCATAATCAGCGGCACTGAATCCAAAATGTGCCAGCAGCGAGCGTACCCGTCCGGCGTGTGCCGCACCGCCAAGCGCTGCCCAGGCGGCGAGCGATTCTTCCTGACGTGCCAATGCCCGAGTCAGCGCACCCGCATGGTTATAGACGACGGGATCGCTCAACCGCGCCTCGATCCGCGCGAGTTCTGCTTCGACGCGACTCAGTTCAGGCGGCATGACCATCGCCTCGGCCAACAGCGTGCGACCGGCGGTCAGACGCGGCTCTTGTGGCAGATAGCCCACGCGAATACCGCTCATCCGTGTGATCGCTCCGCTATCCGGGATCACCTCGCCGATGATCGCCTTCAGTAGGCTCGATTTGCCTGCGCCGTTCGGCCCGATCAAGCCGCTGCGTTCGTGGGAATCGATCGGCCAACTGAGGTTGCGGAAAATGACTCGTCCGGCGTGATTGATGGTCAACCGATCGATATGTAAAATGTGCATGAGGCAAACGTTTCCTTTCTCTCCACACTGTAGACTGGAATCAAAAACGGCTATGAGCGTGCGCCCATAGCCGTTTTGCTTACCAAGTTATTTCAGATCACTTCGGTCAGCAGGCGCACCTATACAAGGAGCACCGCACGGTGGATGCCTTTACGGCACGGGAATGGAGAACTTGGAAGCCGAAGTAAATCATGCGCTCCATTGTACGAGATTTGCCGGAAGCGTCAAGGGGCGCATCTCAAAGGGCGCATTCAGAATGAGGGGCGAGGGATGCGCTTTGGCTGAAGGCCATCGCCTAGCGGACGAGGCAGGCCTCGTCCCTACCCCAGATGCCGTTCCAGTAGGGACGAGGCCTGCCTCGTCCGTCTCGAAAGGGCCTCGCCAGGGAAAAGCCGTTCGGTACGACT
>JBBRMW010000334.1:0-5709 GCA_038230635.1 Aggregatilineales bacterium
AAACGGCATCTAGGGTAGGGACGAGGCCTGCCTCGTCCGTCTCGAACGTGCATCGTCGGGGGCCAGCCGTTCGGAACGACTCCGCCCCCATCCCTGAATGCACCCCCATACCCACTGCGGCTATCGCTGCATCATTTCGGTTGTAGAATTAGAACTGATTCCACAGGAACTGGTTCTGGACTTCGTGGTGGAACTGAATCTCGCTCGCCTTGACGACGGTGCCCAGCTTACGCGGCGACCGATCGGCGGCCATTTCCTTCAGATCGGCGAACTTCTGCTGCGTGTCTTCGGTCAGCAGTTCTTTGACATAGGCGCTCTTGCGGAAGTTGGCGATCGCGTCGTAAACGTTGTCCGGCAAAATCGCGTCGGGCGCAACATTTCCTTCTTTGCCTTCGAGTCCGGTCTTGAAGAACGTGTAAAGCGCCATATACGGGTTGGCATCTGGCGCGATCGAACGGACTTCCACGCGGATCGAGCGCTCGTTGCCGATCGGGATGCGCACCATCGAGCCGCGATCGGTGGGCGACGACTTGATCTGGTTGGGGGCTTCAAAGTGCGGATCGAGGCGGCGGTAGCTGTTGACGCTGCTGTTCATGATCAGGCAAATATCGTTGCCGACGGTCAGAATGCGCTTGATGAAGCTGTGCGCCAGCGGTGACAAATTGTCCTTATCGGCTGCATCCCAGAACAGGTTCTTGTCGCCTTTGCTAACCGACATGTTGGTGTGCATCCCCGTCCCGTTGATGCCAACGACGGGCTTCGGCAAGAAGCTGGCCGTCTTATCAAGACGATAGGCCACCTGCCGACACAGCAGCTTGTAGAGCTGAATCTGATCGGCGGCGATGCTCGCTTCCGAATAGGAGTAGTTCATCTCGAACTGCGACGGCGCGACTTCCGGGTGATCTTTCTCGTTGGCAAAGCCCATCGCGCGCTGTACTTCGGCGGCGGTATCGATGAACGTGCGCAGCGGATCGCCCGGCAGCGAGTGGTAGTAGCCGCCCTGTGCGACAAAATCGAACTTGCCGGTGGTGGCAAAAGCCTGTTCCGCGTTGCGCCCCTCGAACAAAAAGCCTTCGATCTCGTTGGCGGCGTTGCAGGTATAGCCTTCCTTCGCGTGCAGATCGGCCAGAAAATGCTTGAAGCGCGAACGCATGTCGGCGGGATACGGCGAGCCATCTTTTTCGAGCACTTCGCCGAACACGAGAACTTTGCCCGGTCCGAAAAAATCCGACGGCACCCAATAGAAGGCCGACCAATCGATGCCGAGCCGCAAGTCCGATTCCTTCTGGGGGGTGAAGCCGCGAATCGATGAGCCGTCGAAGGTCAGGTTATCCGCCGATTTGAGCAGGAACTTCTTGTCATAATCCAGCATGTGCATACGGCCTTCGAGGTCGGTGAAGCACAGGGTCACGGCCTTGATACCTTTTTGATCGGTCAGGTACTTCATCCGCTTTTCTTGGATTTCGTGGGCAGGTTTGCGCGCCGTGCGCTCAGCCTTCGCCTCCAGGTTCAACTCTTCGAGTTTATCATACGGAATTTCGAGAAAATCACGGAGTGTCATAGGCTTTTTCATCCTGACTTGGTGCAGACTTAGATACAATGCTGAAAAGAGTAGCACCAAATTTGTAAAACCTCCCTGTGATATTGCATAAATTGGGCAATCCGCACAATCTGGTTATTGCGATCGAAATAATCCACGAAATGGATGAGCACGAGCGCAAGACCGTTGTGGGTCGTAGTGAACTCACCACAGTCGCCAATCCTCTAAATTGTGCGTTCATAAGAACATCCAAATACGTCGGGACGCGGCCTGCACAATTGCCCTCATTCTATGCCATGTTCCGTCGTTTTGCGTTACAGTTGATGATTAGGGTGCATTCAACGGTAGGGGCAGATCATAGAACCCCTCTATCCCCCCACCCCTTACCCCCCACGCAGGCGGGGGGAAAGGGGAGTCACAGCCGACCGCTGACCGAGATTGCCACGTCCTTCAGCCGCTGGGTGCGCCCCAGCGATCGCCGGCGCTTCGGCTCCCTTTCCCACCGCCTGCGTGGGGGAAAGGGCTGGGGATAGAGGGGTTTGTCCATTCCCGAATCTCGCCCCCAACGTTGAATGCACCCAGATTTACCTCACCCCCTCAGTCCCCCTCTCCGTCCTCACGGAGAGGGGGAGGCCAGCCCATACCAACTGCGGCTATCGCTGCATCATTTCGGTTGTAGAATGAGGATTAATTAATTGCTCAAAAAGATTTGAAAGGAGCGTCTGCAATGGCCGTCGCCACGTTTGATCAAAAGACTGTTCATGAACCGATAGATTCGCAAATAGCGCAGCATCCGTTTACCGAGCGCGATTTCGGCCATACCGAGCTGACTCCCAACTATCGAGTCGATCTGCGTCCCACGCATACGCCCGATGTCTTTTTCGACTCCGAACCGGTTGCCGACTGGCGTGATCTGAGCTGGCAAAAGATGGGCAAGCCCTATCGGGTGACGCGCTGGTCTGCCGAGAAAAGGCAGTGGGAGCGCGAGAATGATCAGGAATTGCCCGTCAAAACGGCCTGGGAAATGTTCAACCGCTCGTTTCAAACACTGTTCGATCAGGACGCGCTGCTACAGCGGCGGGCTGCACTCGGTCATTTCGGCGAGGCCGCCAAACACTTAAATCTGGCCGCCGCCTGGGAGTCGCTCGAAGAGTCGCTGCAATGGACGCTGTGGAACAAGATTCACCGGATCGAAGATGCGATCTGGGATCCGCGTGGCAAACGAGCGCTGTTCGAAGGATTGGACGTGAAAAAACCAGAAGTGCTTTTCCTCGGGGCGGCGGATGGCTACGAGGCCATGCAGCTTATGGCGATGTATCCGGGCGGCCATGCCGTGCTCGTCGATTATGACGACTACTGCCGCACCCATCGCTTCGGCGAATTCCCGGAAGCCTACCCGTTCCTGGGCACGGATACGGCGACGGGCGCGCCGCGCATCTGGTATCGAGATCAGATGAACCTCGATTTCGAGGTGGCCGACATCCGCGATTTGAAATATGGCAAAGAATTCGATGTGGTGGTCAGCATCGGCCTAATCGAGCACTTTCCCGACCAATATAAACCGGAGGCGTTTGACATGCACCGCCGCTTCCTCAAGCCCGGCGGCAGGGTGATCATCACGACGCCGCGCGTCCAGTTACAGTCGAAGCTGTTTTACACGTTGTTCGCGGACATCATGAATTTTTCGTACCGCGAACTGATGGACGTGACGCATCTCGGCCTGTACGCCTATGAGAACGGTTTCGAGATTTTGCGTCACGGGCGGATCAAGGCGCATAACGGGATCATCGCCCGCCCTCGCTGATTTGAATCTTGCATATCTGTTTTTAGAGCGCACCGTGCAGCATCATGATATTCAAAATCACGGGTGAAGAAGGGGATTATCCGTGCTAAAACCTTCGCTCCGTGCCGCGCCCGATAAGTTGTTGTCGGCGCTCACAAAAGTTATTGGCTCACCCAATTCTGCCAGTGCGATCAGCGCGGTGGAAAGCTGAATGGCATCCAGTGCGCGAAGCGGATACGTATTTACCAAGTTTCGCGCACGATCCAACACTTTTGCATTTTGTGCGAAGGCCAAATATTCCTTTTCCACATGCGTCAGAAATGTCTGCCCCAGAGCAACGGCGAGATGACTGATCAACGTTCGTTCTCTTACTCGCCGGGCCAACAATGAGAACATCTCCACGACCGTTAAGTCGGCGATCACGGTGATATTGCCTGTTGTTAAGGGCAGCCAACTTGCAACCCACGCCGCGCCCACTTCGTTCGTCAGGTAGCGTTTGGCAAGCGCACTCGTATCAACGAAATAGACCGTCAATATGTGCCCCGATCCTCATCGATCAATTCCTCGGCAGGGCGCGCAAGTGGGAGGTGCTGTCCCAATTCCCACAGTTCAGCATCCGTCAGCGACACAAAACCTTCGGGCGCGCTCCAAAAGGTGCTGAGGCTGCCCGCCGCCAGCAATCTGAGGCGCGCAGTCTCACGAGTCAGCAATGGTTGCACCATGGGTATGTCAAGCGAGCGGACAATGATTTCGACGCGGCCAGTTGGCATATCCGGTGGTAGATGTATAGTGAGGCTGTGATCTTCGTTCACAATCGCATCGAACGTTATGGCAACCATTATTTACCCCTGAATAACCTCATCCGATTGTAACTCCGATCCACAAATCGCCTAGCTTCGCTGCCTGAGCAGCGTGCGCGGCCCCTGATAAAGCGAACACACGCAGCGCTCGCATTCGGGGCGTCCACCCGTGCGATAGGCCGTCCGCATCGAAACGGCGGCCTCCGTATTCAGCACCGCCGAGAGCGATCCGTCCGCGCCGATCGAGCCGACGCGCGGTAAAAAGTAGCACGGGCGCAAGCTGCCATCGACTTCCACAACGCTGGACAGATGCGGCGCATTGCAACGTGGCGGCTCGAACGCGACGAGTCCGTTCACTGCTGCGAAATAATGGTGCAGGCGGCGCAATTTGGCGGGACTTTCCGCGATCTGCCGGGATGCGAAATCGGCGGCGTGATCGCGCTCGAGCCGATCGAGGATCGCCGCGAATTCAGGCAGGTCGGCGGCGGTCAGCGCGGGTGATGGCGGTGCATGGACGGTCAACGGAATGTATGTGTTGGGATCGTGATCGTCGTGCGCATCCTGATCGAAGCGCGGCCCAAACGCCTGCGTACTGCTCACATCGACCGCCAAAAAGCTCGATTGGGTCGCGCCCGCCGCCTTTGCCGCGTCGATGATCTCCGGCATTTCGCGGAAGTTGGCGTGTTGTAAGGTGGTGCGCGTCGTGATCGGGATACCGCCTTCCGCGCACAATCGCATCCCTTCGAGGATCAGCGCGAAGCCATCGACGCCCCGGATCGCCTCATAAGTTGCGGGGGTACCCCCATCCAGGCTAATCGTCAGTTGATCGACCGATTCGATCACGGCAGCCGCCTGCTTTTTGAGCAGCAGTCCGTTCGTCAGCAGGTTGATCTTCGCGCCCGCCGTTCGGAACAACTTCGCAATGCGCGGCCACTCCGGGTGTTGAGTCGCTTCGCCGCCGCTGAGCAAAACGTTACGCACACCTAATCGCGGAAACTCCGCCGCCAACCGCTCCGCCAGATCGATCGACATGTTGCGGCGCGGCAGTTTCCAAATGTCGCAGGTGACGCAGCGACTGTTGCAGCCATCAGTCAGATAGACGACGAGCAGCGGCAGTGCGCGTACCCGGTCAGAGGTCAGGTTGAGCAGCGGGCGCAGATCAGGCATTACCGTAAAATATCCTCAATTTGAAACCCACAATTTCAATATGCACGAGAGTATTATTGACGCAAGGCTAATGTATACCCTTGTATAAAGTTTTGTACCAAAATCGGCAGATGCAGCGGCTTGCTGACAAAATGCTTGACCGCATGAGCCAAAGGCTGTATTCTGTTCTTAGCATTTCTCCCGGACGTTCCGCGCTTGAGAAATGCCTGAGTTTCGTTAACCCGTTTATTCTGGCCTCATCGTGAGTGATCGCCTCAGCGATCCGGGTACTCGTAGTGGGGTG
Source organism: Aggregatilineales bacterium (assembly GCA_038230635.1). GTDB lineage: Bacteria > Chloroflexota > Anaerolineae > Aggregatilineales > UBA2796 > JBBRMW01. The sequence goes on from JBBRMW010000334.1 coordinate 5,574, forward strand.
CAGGCAAAGGTTGTCAGGCAACATGTGGCAGGGCGAAAGGCGCAAAGTTAACCTTATCGCATAAGAAGGCAGCCCGGGCTTTAGCGAGTTTACGAGCGCCATCTTGGCTCCAACGAGCACCCGACAGTTTCAAACG
>JBBRMW010000335.1:0-5682 GCA_038230635.1 Aggregatilineales bacterium
AGCGCCTACAGCCGTTTCTCCCTGCCTATACAGCGCATGAATTTCTTCCGATGTCGGCATCGCTCGTTTCAACATAGCGCTGAATTATCCGCCCGTGCCTCGTTCTGTCAACAATTCCTCTCACCCCTGAGCAGTTACCATATTTACTGGTTTTCGATGAATGCTTCTGCTTCCTGAATCACCCGTTTCAACATTTCTAGTCGGGCACGCGCAAGATGCCAGTCTTTCTCCTGATGGAATAGTGCTTGTGCAAAACCTTGACCAGAAAGCTCATGGGCAGCTTTCAGGGCACCCACCAGACGCATCGCTGGCTTCGGGAGTTCATCCGTTGCGGAGGGTTCATCCATGTCCTCGTCGTGCGCATCGCAGATAGCCTTGATTTGTTTCCCGCTGAGGTTAAGCTGAATAACCTGCCTAACCATCTCAGCCTGATCTTCTTCGGCCAATGCTAGCACGAAGCGTAACCGCCACTCATCAAGGCCATATCTGTCAGCAAGCTCCAATGCTTCATCAGAAAGCCTTAGCAATCCTTTGTAATGGCTGAAGTGCATTCGACCAATGCCGCCCATCGCGGCCAGGATGTCATCGGTGTACTCACGTTTGTCGCGCAGATCGAGGTCAAGCGCCTGACGGTAGAAGTTGTTATCGACAGGAAAGTCTGGCTTCGGAATCCCATGCACGGCCATCAGGAGCAGTGCCGCCTGCCGTGCCATCGCAATCGCCGATAACCCAGAGCGTGCCGTGTTTTCGCGCGCCTGCCGAAATACTGACGCTTGCTCCGCTTTGATGATGATGCACGGGATCGTCCCATTGCCGTTGTAGCCGGGCAGAAACTCGCGCAGCAGCCAACTTGCCCAGAAACGCCGCTCGCCCGTCTCAATGCGGAATAAGCGCGTCAATCCTTGCGTGATGTCGATCACCGTCAACGGATTGACCTGTCCATCGTCGCGGATGGTCACAGCTAATGTCACCAAGTCGCGCACGAGCGTTTCTTCGGGCGAGTACTTAGGTGCTTCGGCTTCGTCGTCCTTGTTCAGTTCAGCCAGCAGTTCTGAGACGTTCGTGAAGGGACGTCCTTGCTGCCGGGCCGCAAGTTGCGCGATGCGGAGCAACTCATGCAGTGCTTGCACGGGCGTGAGGCGCTGTTCATAGAAAGCAAAGTGGATGGCTTCTGGCAACACGCGCCGCGCTTGCACTGGATCGGGCAGGATCAATTCAGCGGGCAAGTAGTCGATGCGCGCCGCCTGTAGCGGAAATTGGAGGGGATCCAGGTTGGTTTCGACATCCACCGTCAACTCAGCCAATGCCTGGCTCATCAGATCAATCTGCTTTTTGTTGGGCATCATGCACCACCTTGCAAGATCAACTTGACCAGATGCGCGGTGAACTGCGCATAGGCGCGACTGGCCGAGCAGCCCGGATCGTAGGCGAAGATGCTTTGGTGCTGGCGATGTGAATAAGCAACTGCCTCATTGGTCGGGATCGTGCCACCCAAAAGCGCGCCCAACATGGGGTGTGCTTTGAGCTTTTCGACCGTCTGGATGTGTCCGCGAATGCGCGAATCGAATTTGGTGATCAGGATGCTGGCGATGTTCAGGGCAGGGCACTGCCAACCTTCCTTGATCTCGTTGATCTTGTTGACGACGGCGAGCAGCCCCATCGTTTCCAAATAGCGCGGCTCAACGGGGACGATGGCGTCAGTTGCCGCAACCAGTCCCATCTCCGTCATCAGCGAAAACGAGGGGCGTGTGTCGATGACCACCGCGCCATACTGCGAAGCGATGGCGTTGAGCGGTTGAGAAAGACGATATGGCGCACCTGCCACGCCGATCAGTTCGCGCTCACCAGCTTCCAATAACTGCGACGCGGGCAGCACATGCAGTGCGGTATCCCATTGGCTGGGAATGATGCACTTCATCAGCGTGGCAATTGCGTTCTTACGCTCAGCCGCGATGACCGTGTACAGGCTGTCATCGCGTCCGAAATCGCGGCGGCCCGTGGTCATCAAGGTGGCGTGGCTCTGACTATCGGTATCGATGAGTAACACCTGGTGGCGCTCGACGCCTGCTTGTCTGAGCATCTGGACGAGTCCAAATGCGACGTTGGTGGCGGTCGTCGTTTTTGCCGTACCGCCTTTGTGGTTGGTTATCACGAATATGTGGGTCATGACCCTATCCTCACTCTTCCAAACCGATTGACTTGCGCCGCTTCGGTGGGAGTGACCTTCTGCTGAACCGTGCTACACTGTTCGCAGAAGTCTCGCTGCCCGCACCAGCGGAACTTTTAGAGGGTGGAGAGAGGAGTCGACACAGCTCTCTCTGTCCTCGCCAAGTTCAGGGTGTGGTCAGAAGCCGATCCAATTCGGATCGGTGGGGATAGTTGATTATCTCAAAAAAGAAGATGATGGGGTCTGATTCTGCGGAAAATTGGCGTTCATCGTGAGTTTCACGCGAGCCACCAACTTTGATCGGAAGCGAACCAGCAGAAAACCCGCTGGTTCTCGCATTTCTTGCCGTTTTTGATTATCCTTGACCACCGCTGCTCGCAGCATTTCCTCCCCCTCGTCAAAACATCCAATGCAGTGAAACGATGGCCGTTAGAAAGCCCTTTTTATCAAAACTTGGTCGCATTGGGCAACCAACCGCACTTGATTCCCCATTTTTTCCACCAACGCTTCTTACCTGACGGCAAGAACACTTGATCTCTACACAATTCTGACGTAACAAAGGCGATCAGTCATCAACGGGTAGAATAAGATAAAAGCCATACGTTGGAGGTAAGCTGTGCGATATTCATTCCTCGCGGTCATCGTTTTATGCGTGGCCTTGATCGGGCTGCCCATTCAAGGCGCACTGCCCTACCGTGTGGATTCAATATCACCGACGGCTGCCGCTCCTGGCGTCAACGGTGTGCCACTTCCACCCCGAGCCATTGCCCGATTTGGGCAAGGTTTGATTAACGCCATCGAAATTTCACCCGATAGCAAACTGATCGCAGTTGGCGGTAGTGTCGGCGTGACCGTCTACGAGGCGGCCACGCTTAAGTCCCTCTGGTCCGTGCGGGGTGTGGTCAAGATCATGAAATGGTCGCCTGACAGTGCGCTGCTCGCCGCCGACATGTCCGGCGTCTCCGTCTGGAACGCTGCGACCGGGAGACTGGCGTACCAATTGAAGAATTCTTTCCCAACAAAACTGGAATGGTCGCCGGACGGCAAGCGCCTTGTGATGGCTTCCTGGAGCGGTGTTGGGCTGATCTGGTATCTCAAGGCTGGTACGCTGCCGATCCGTCTGCCTGATCGACTTTGCGATGCCATAGAACCAGGTTTGTACGTCTACGAGATGTACGCGGCGCTCAGCCCAGATGGACGCTTCTATGCAACGGCATATCAATGCGGCGGTGGAGGTGATGTCTCGGAATTGGCGGCAGGGGTAGTCATCTGGGACGCGCTGAGCGGCGTTCAGAAGCGCGTCCTTCCCACTTCGGGCAACCAACTGAAATGGCTGCACGATAGTACCCATCTGCTGGTGAGCGACCCCGAAAATGGGCTGACCGAGTGGGATACCAAGATCGGCCAGCAGGTAAAAATGACCCCCGTGAACAATGATGCTTTCGCACCAGAAGGCAGCTTCTCCCTACCGTCCGGCGAACTCGTCACCTGGGAATATATCTGTTCCGGTATGCAGCCATGCTTGGTGGATGTGACCGATGTAAACACCACCAATTGCCAGCAGAGTTCTGGTATACAGCCATGCTTGGTGGACGTGAACACCGGCGCAGTGCTGTGTGATTCAGACCGTGTATCGCCGGATTTCAAACTGTGTGCCTATCAAGATCAAGATAAGCCAGGTGTCGCCTTCAATGGGCTAACGAGTGATAGGAAAGCTCGGCGCATCGAAGATATTTCCGAGATCGCCACCTTCAGCCCGGATTGGCGTTTCCTGGTCGGCTGGTCCGCCAATTCACCGGACGATCTCAACGTCTGGAAGGTGTCGGACGGGGGGATGATCGGTAGGCTGGCGCACCGCTCCCATCCGCTCGACAGCGTTGTCTGGTCGCCCGATGGTCGCCGTCTTGCCATCGTTGATGAAGACGCCAATGTGCAGCTCTGGGATGCCGTGACTCGACAGTTCGTGCAGGCTCTGCCCAATTCCGCCGCGACGAGTTCCTCCGCAAGCCTGATACGTGCTGCCTTCTCACCCGATGGATCGCGGCTGGCGGTCTCAGGCATCAACGAAACGTTACTCATCATCTGGGATATGGCTTCGGGTCAACCGGTGGCACAAGCCGATAGCGCCAATTCCTCTTTTAATATTTCCGCCGGAATGGTCTGGTCGCCGGATGGAACTGAGATTGCGTTGGTCAACGATAAGCAGCAGGTGTTTGTGGTCAATGCCGCGACGGGGATCGTTCTGCGCTCCACCGGGGCGAACGCGGAGGCTGAGTGCTATGGCGAAGTAAACGGGATCAGTTGGTCGCCCGACAGCAAGCAGATCGCGCTCGGATCATGCGGCGGCCAAATCATTCTCTTTGACGCGGCGACGCTCAACAAAGCCTCCACGCTGACCTACCGAACAGGGGCACTACCGCATGATGCGATTCCGTATCTCGCGTACAGCCCTGACGGCAAGTCGCTGGCTACCGTGATCCCGCTGCCCGACCAGTACATGCTGGCGATATGGGATTTGGCATCGGGGCGGCTCCGAAATGGTCAAATCACGTCAAACGAACCCAATCTGTTGCTTCCCATGTCTTCCCTGGCTTGGTCACCCAACGGGAAATTCCTGGCCGTTGGCTTTGGCACCGCCATATCGCAACTGGGCGGGTTTTTCACGACTGGCGGAGATGTCACCCTCTTCAGCGCCCGAACCGCTCAGCAGGTCGCGCGGCTCCAGGGCCATACCGACGACGCCGACGGGATCAGCTTTTCGCCCGATGGCAAATATCTGGCTTCGGCTTCACGCGATGGAACGGTCCTGATTTGGGATTTGACTGGCCTGTGACAACGCAAAGTTCGGCTAACAGAGAATATTCGCTACAAGCCAACCTTCGTCTACTTTTTGAGGGGGCAATTGGCGTATTTGGTCAATGGTCAGAAGTGGCTCTCGTGCCGAGCGATGGGGATAGGCAATCAGTTCTGTAAAATGGAAAATATCTTGAATATCGAGGCTCAGTAGATCGAAAAAGCGCCCTCACCCCACAACCCTTCTCCCTCTTGGCGAAGGGCTTATCTCCCCTTTCCCACCGCTTGCGTGGGGGAAAGGGGCCGGGGGATAGAGGGGGTTCCCCGCGAAATCGTGATCTGCTGAGGCTAAAGGGTTGAAGAACAAGGCTTTTGGCATGGTTTCGCGCACCCTTACTTTTCAAGCGACTGAGCAGCGGCCTGCTCGCGCAGGGTTGAAGCCAGCGCCGCTAGTGCCCCATAGTATCCGCACATGCCATGAACACCGCCACCCGGTGGCGTAGACGATGAACAAATAAACAGGCCGGGCACGGGTGTCGCGTAGGGCACGGCGCGAACAACCGGGCGTGTGAACATCTGGCGCAAATCCTGGACACCGCCATTGATGTCGCCACCGACATAATTGGGGTTATAGGCTTCCATTTGCATGGCATTATGCGCGCTGCGACCGATCACACAATCCTGAAAACCCGGCGCAAAACGTTCGATCTGTGCGTCGATCA
>JBBRMW010000336.1:0-5654 GCA_038230635.1 Aggregatilineales bacterium
CTCTGCACAGCCTGCAATTGCCGATACGCGGCTTCCTGTTTCTGCGTCTGGCGTCTTAGCCGCTTTCGCAATGGCCGAATTTTTTGGCTCTCAGCGTAATATCGATTTCTTTCATCGGAAATATGTTTCAACTGGGCGGCAAGATCGTTCCAAGCCGCGAGCGTCTGCTTCCAATCACGATACACTGCACGCAATCGCCCACGTTCGTATCGCAAAGTCCGATACGCGGTAATGCCTAGTCGATTAAGCAGGCTCGGATCGGGATCGGGTGGCAAATCAGCCGGGAGCGTTCGTGGGATCATTTCAGTGTTCCTGAGGGTTGACATTAGGGTCGGATAAAGTTCAATTTTTGAAATATTTCTTCTCGCCAGACCATCCAATATGCGTCGCTGAACCTGGCTGGCAGTGAGCCGATCGGTGGTTGGCGTGGATTCCTGACTGATCAAGTCGCAGCGCTCGCCGGGTATCGCATGGCCGCGCCCACCACTTTTTGATTAGCCGCAATGTCTCGGTAGACAGTCGTACCCGCGCCCACCACGACGTTATCACCAATCGCAATATCTGGAATAACGCTCACGCCCGTGCCCAGAAACGTGTAGCGCCCAACGCTCACGCAGCCGGCCAAGTGGCAACCGGGCGCAATATGCACATCCGATCCAATTCGATTATGATGATCGATCGTGGCCCCCGTATTGATGATTGTGTTATCGCCAATTTCAGCTTCGACATTGATCACCGCATTTGCCATAATGACGATACCTTGTCCGAGCTTGGCATGACGCGAAATCGTCGCCTTATGATGGATCGCGTTTATCGGCGTTAACCCGGCAGCGAGCGCCGCGTCGAACAATTTTCGGCGAAGTCGATTTTCCCCCACCGCAACCACAAAGCCTTGAACCCCCAACGCGCGCAGCCCTTGTAGCAGGTCATCATCGCCCAACACGGGCACGCCCAGGATGCTCGAAGTTTCCGGCTTCGGATCGAGTACCCCAGCGAGCGAGACGCCGTTTTCTTGCAACATGTCGATGATGACATACGCATGTCGCCCAGCACCGATGATGATGTTGGACGCCGGATCGTTTTTCGCGGGTGTGACCATCAGTTTGTTGCAGATCGCATCGTTTCGACAAGTGCTTCGATGACGTATTGTACTGATTGTTGGCTGATTTTGGAAGATGTCGGGAAACTAATGCCGCGAAGGGCCACATCATCAGCAACTGGGCAGCTTTGGCTGGCCGTATCCTGGTAAATAGGCAGAATATGCAGCGGATAAAAGATCGGGCGAGTCTCCACGTTCCACGCATCGTGTAGATGCGTCATGATTTGCTCCCGGCTGAGCGGCGACTCCTTGGGCATCAGGAACGTATTGAGCCAGTGGGTGCTTTGTGCCCAGGGCTGCTCGACTTGTGCCGTCCAATCCGGCAGCGATTCGCGCATCCCCAGCTTGTACCACTGGGCAACTTGACGCCGATGCTGCAAATAGTGGGGCACTTCCTCCAACTGCGCCAGCCCAATGGCAGCCTCGATATTGGTCATCCGATAGTTATAGCCCATTTCGATGAACCAATAACGCCGCTGCGGATCCTGACCCTGACCGCGCAGCAGACGGATCGTCTTCGCCAGTTGCTCATCGTTGGTTAGCAGTGCGCCACCCTCGCCGGTCGTCAACGTTTTGTTGCCAAAAAAGCTCAGGGTGGTGACATCCGCTAACCCACCGACGGGCTTCCCCTTGTAGAGCGCCCCCAACGACTCAGCCGAATCTTGGACAACAAGCAAGTTATGTTTCTGGGCGAAGGCGTTAATCTCGTCCATTGGCGCGGGATGGCCGTACAAATCAACGGGCATGATCGCCCGCGTTCTGGGGGTAATCGCCGCTTCGGCAGCCCCCAAATCGATCAACCAGGAGTCTGGATCACAATCGACGAGCACAGGCACGGCCCCGGTATAGCGCACCGCATTCGCGGAAGCGACGAAGGTCACCGTCGGCACAATGACCTCATCTCCCGGCCCCACGCCCAACGCCGCCAGCGCCAAATGCAGCGCAGCGGTCCCATTACAACAAGCAATCGCCTGCTTCACCCCGAAAAAATCGGCCAACGCTTGTTCAAAACGCCCCACGTATTGCCCGGCGGAAGAAATCCAGCCCGTTCGAATACAATCAAGCACATAGCGCTCGACATTTTCACTTAATACTGGCTCTGCAACGGGAATCAAATGCTCGGTTTTAAGAAGCGTCGACTTGTAGGATTGGGAACCCATTCTGTTTTTGCCTTTGAGTTTTGCGCCAGACAAGCTTATTATAACTGGTGTCTCACGACAAGGACGATCTTAACGATCACCAGTTAGCGGACGACGGCCCGCCACATCCGCACATTGTCCGCCCAATTGAAAATACCAACCCTTCATCTGGCGTGTGCTATAATCAGGCGGCTCAGATTATCGCAGAAGAGTCTATATGCTAACCGCTAACCAATCGGAGTTGACTGCCATCGTTGACCCCCACGGGCTGACTACCCCACAACGCAATGTGTATTATCATTGGCTCGTTCCAGGCATCGGTTTTTTTCTTGATCGTAAGCCTGTTGTGGGTGCCTTTCGGCTTTAAGACGACAGGTCTGGTCGAAGAATGGGAAGTTGTCAATATCCTTCAGTCGCAAAATTTATTCTTTTTGACCGAAAATACACCTATCGCGGCACACCGCATTCGTCCGCTCAAAGGTTACTTTCAAAACGAGGTTGGCCCTGGCACTTGGTCAATGTCATTAAAAGCATACCTGTTACAATTGGAATTACTGAACATTTGCGCAGTAATTGTGCGGCTGAAATGGTAATAGACGTACCAAATTGACTACAGAGATACATTGATGGAAGAAAACCAAACATTGGTGCAAGGTATCAATTTTATTGCCGACTTGCAGGGCGCGTTAGGTCTGAGTGAGGCGGCACGCAACGTTTTTCGCGCCATTCGCCAACAGCAAATCCCACTCAGCTATACCCCATTTGACTATCCTGTTCCGCGCGAAAATGCCGAATCCGTCGAAAGTTATCAGGGTCTACCACAGGGGGTTCAATATGCCCTTAGCCTGATGTTTTATAATGTCAATGTGTTTCATACGCTTACGCCAAATCAGTTGTCTGTGCTCACGGGCGATCGGTACACAATCGGTTACTGGTTTTGGGAACTCGCTCAAGTTCCAAAGGCTTGGTCTAAGCAATTTGAGCGCGTGAATGAAATTTGGGTCGCCACTCACTACGTCCAACAGATCATGTTGGGAGTTGCGAATAAGCCTGTGCACGTAATCCCCATGCCAGTCGAGGTGACGACTTCTCCGAAGCCACAACGCGCACATTTTGGTATTCCAGATAATCGCTATGTATTCCTGTTCAGTTTTTCAGCGCTGTCGTCCGATGCACGGAAGAATCCCTGGAGCTTTATTGCGGCTTTTGAACGTGCTTTTGGCCGCAACCCTGGCGTAGATGGCCCGCTGCTCGTGATCAAAACACATCATTTGCACATGTTTCCATCCATGCAAAAAGAACTCCGAGAAAAAGTCGCAGGCGTCGGCGGCCTTTTGCTGGAAGACGACTACACACGCCAAGAGGTGAATGATCTGTTCGCGTGTGCGGATGCTTATGTGTCGCTCCACCGTGGCGAAGGCTTTGGGCTAGGAATGGCCGAGGCAATGTATCTCGGTAAACCCGTCATTGGAACCGCCTATTCGGGCAATCTGGACTTTATGAGGCCCGATAACAGCTATTTGGTTGACTACACACTCCAAGCGATTAGCCCTGCTGATCACCGTCATTATCAGGGCGCCGCCGATTTTTATGAGCCTGGATTCGTGTGGGCTGAACCCAATATCGATCAGGCCGCAGCAAATATGCACACGCTCTACGAAGACCCGACCGAAGGGCGCGAACGCGGTCAACGCGCTGCAAGCTATATCCGTGAACACTACAGTTCACGGGCTGCGGGCCGCGCTATTGAAATGCGTCTCCACGATATTGATGCGCATGTTGATTTATCGCTTTTTCAACGGAGGAACCACGCCGTCAATTTTTGGGATTATTTTAATAAAACAGGGCAAGCGGCCCCGTCAGCCCGTCGCCTACGTTTGGCCGTATCAGGCTGGCGAGCCGCCTCAAAAGCCACATCGGAATGGTTATCGTATCTAAGTCAATATTTCGATATTGTATTTTTCGTGGATATGAAGGCCACCGAGAACGCGCCAGAAATTTCCGATACCAGTCCGTATGATGTCCACCTATGGGTATTGGAAGGTAATGACCCGGATTTTTTGTCGCAAAGAAACTACTCTGCGCCATTAATTGCCCTCGTTTCGCCCGAAGCGATCAAAGCGCTGCCTGTCACGCAGTGCGAAAACCTGATGAGGTCGGCAGCAACTTTAATTGTGTATCATGACACGGACAAGCAGGCTGTTGAAAATGACCACGATCCTAAAACTGTTTATACTCTGTCGGTGCTTGCCGATGAATCTTCTGCCCTCCAAATCGCCTCACAAGTAACCAGTATTATCAACGAGATCGCGCAAACGGCGATTGCCAGACATGAACTGGCACAGGTCAAGCCCCTGAGTCGCGTGTTTTATCAATTCGATGGGTCCGCTCCAGGCACTGGCTGGCGCTTATCTGAACGGATGGCCGATGGACGCTCTTTCCAATGGATGTCGCGCCAAGAAAGCAGCCTCAATTTTTACCTGGATGTTCAGGCCAACTATAAAATAACCGTTTGCCTCGGCGCACAAACATCGACCAGTGTGCTCAATACATTCAATTTGTGGGTGAACGCGGAGTTGGTTGAATTGACAAGACTGCATAAGACTCAAGGCCTGTTTTCCAATGAATTGACTGATGGGCATTCAGTTTTTGAGGGGCACATATCTGCCGAGACCCTACGCAAAAACCCCGGCAACACCGCGTTCCTATTGAATGTGGCACCACCCCTTATTGATCCGCAAACCGAGATCAGTGGCACTGATCCTCGGTCACGCGGTGCGCAATTGATCGGCTGGGCGTTAAACCCGGAAACGAATTTGCCAGCAAGACTGGCTCCAGCAAATTCACCGCGCGCGCATTTTGATTTGTGGAACAGACGCCGTGTCGAGGCCATGACCCTGCAAGGTCAATTGCCCATTTTGGGACGATTGATTCAGCGGTTGGGCAAACTTCCGATTATTGGCACTTTGCTCTTTACAATGAAGCACGCTTTGCGCATGGGGACGGTTTGGGAGGCTGAAATGCGCCTCTTTCAAGCCATCCTCGAAACGCAAGAAACGATAGAAACAGAGCTTGCAAAGCTGAAAACGGAAATGAGGAACGGCCCGCATTCGGAGGCGACCCCGACCGCCTTGCGTCGCTTAACAGAAGCAAACGAAGCGCTTCAATCAGACATGCAGCAACTGGAAGACAGGAAATCAAACTAACAAGCGCGTGCATTGGAACGGCAGCTAAACACGCGCAGACCAAGTCAAAGTACGTTCAGTCGATCACGATTTGGATCGAAACCCCTCAGCCTATTGGTCAAAAGTTAAGCCAAAATGGGGATAGTCAAGAGCAAAACTTCAACGGGAGAGCGGATTTTGCGCTTGCGTTTGACAATACCCGTAAGGGCGCGTTTTGGACGAAATACACCA
>JBBRMW010000337.1:0-5622 GCA_038230635.1 Aggregatilineales bacterium
ATGAAGAGTTAGCGGCTGTCCGCCTTACCCCTCACCCCTTTCATGGTGAATGGAATTACACTATTGCCCCAATTCCCTCAACCGTCCATTTGTAAAGGTTATTTCTTGGCAGTCCCTTAGCCGCGTGTCAGCGCGACCACGCTGATCAGTGCAGCCAGCGCCCATCGATAATAGACGAAAATATTCGTCGGATGGTTTTGCAGAAAGCGCATCAGGAAGCGAATCGCCAGATAGCCGCTGATAGCCGCCGCGATCACGCCGATCGGAAACAGCGCCAAATCGGACGACGCGATCGATCCGCCCGTGATGCCGCCATAGATTTCGAGCAGACTTTTCGCGCCCGCCCCGGCAATGATCGGCGCAGACAGCAGGAATGAGAAACGCGCCGCCGTCTCCCGTTCCAGACCGAGCGCCAAACCCGCCGTAATGGTGCTGCCAGAGCGTGAAACGCCCGGAAACACCGCCAGCGCTTGCGCCAGCCCGATCCCGATCGCGTCTCGAAGCGTCACCTGATCGAGCTTGCGCACATGCTGCGCGAACCGCTCGGCCAGGAGCAGCAGCGCACCGAGCAGCGCAATGATCACCGCCATGACGATCATGGCACTGGGCTGGATCGGCTGGTTGGGCGTATGGAACCAATCCGAGATTTGACTTTCCAACAAAACGCCCGCGATCCCGCCCGGAATGCACGCGATCACGAGCAGCCACACTAAGCGCCGATCCGGGTCAGCGCCGATTTTGCGCTCGACGATACTGGCGGCTCCAGCACGAATCAACCGCAGCCAATCGCTCGAAAAATAGATCAGCACGGCGATCAGGGTGCCCAGATGCAGCGCCACGTCGAAGGGCAAACTGGTCAGCGCGGGATTCGTCCAGCCGAGCAGCCAGGGCACGATGATCAGGTGCGCCGAACTGGAAATCGGGATGAATTCGGTCAAGCCCTGGACGAGTCCCAGAATGATCGCTTGTAGAATCAACATGCAAGTATTCCTTTTGAATTACGTCGATGATCGTGAGAACAATGGCAAAAAAACACTGAATGTGCTGCCTTGACCAAGCTCACTCTGAACAGTAATGCGTCCGCCATGCTGGCCTACGATGGCTTGCGCGATCGACAACCCCAAACCGACGCCACCTGTCTGCCGAGTGCGTGATGGATCGCTGCGGTAGAAGCGGTCGAAAAGATGGCTTTGCACTTCACGGGCAATCCCGACGCCCGTATCGCTCACATCGATTTGCCACTCGATCCCACAGGATTTGATGACGATACGCACCTGCCCGCCTGTACTGGAATATTTCAACGCATTATCCACCAGATTCAGGAAAAGCTGGATCAACTGATCGGCATCACCGGCCACAAGTGTTTCAGCGGGCGATTCGAGCCGCAAGGTGATCTGTCCTTCGGCGGCAAGCGGCTCCATCTGGCTGAGCAAGCCACTTAGCAGATCACTGAGATTGACAGCGGCCAGGTGAATGGGCGTCGCCTCGGTGCGTATCAGCGTGAGCATCCGCTCCACGAGGCGCGCCATCCGATCGACATCCCCATCCATCGCGTCCATCATCTGCGTCAAAACGGCAGCATCGCGCGGGCGGCTGAGCGCCAGACTGATCTGTGCTTTGAGCATACTCAGCGGCGTGCGCAGTTCATGCGAGACGTTGCCGATGAACTGCCGCTCATGCTCGAAAGCCGCCTGCAAGCGGTCTAACATGCTGTCGAAGGTTTGCGCAAGCTGTCCTACTTCGTCGCCAGAATTGAAGGCCAGGCGTTCGGCCAGATTTTCGCGGCTGATCCGTTTTGCCTGCGCGGTAATCGCTGCGATGGGACTCAAGGCTCTGCTCGCCAGAAAGATCGACCCGGCTGCCGAGACGAGCAGCGCCAACGGGATCGTCGCCGCCAGGATGAATAACACCGTCTTTTGCGTGCGTTCGGTTGGCTCCAGCGACATGCCGATAATGATCTGACCGTTGTTTTCCGTGAGCGGATAACGATAGAGCCGAATCGAACTGTTTTGCGCGTCGAGCGTGTCCTGAAAATCGCTGACCATGTTGGGTAATGCGAGCTTCGAGGCCGCCCCGATCACCATATCGACTTGCCCGGCGGTATTGACGATCCAGGCGAAGACACCCCGACTCGTCAACGACGCCACATCATCCGGCGGCGCGGTCAGTTGACCATTGTTCGCATCGATCACCGAGGCGAGTTGGGAGGCGCTGAGCTGCAGCGTATCATTCACCTGGTGATCCTGTACCTGTCGCAGCACCAGCCAGATTCCACCGCCAAACGCCATGAGCAGCAGGGCGTTTACGGCCATCGACCACAGCACCAGCCGTACCCGCAGTGTATTCGCACGACTAAACCGTTTCATGGCCGCCAATCCGGTAGCCGAGTCCGCGCACCGTATGAATCAGTTTGACGGGGTGATCCTGGTCGATCTTGCGTCGCAAATAATGGATATACACCTCGATCAGCTTCGAGCCGGACTCGAAATCAGCGTTCCAAACGTGATCGATGATCTGATCGCGTGACAGGACTTGTCCGGCGTGGCGCATCAGACATTCGAGCAGCGCATATTCGGTCGCGGTCAGCTCGATAAGTTGCCCGGCGCGGCTGGCTCGTTTGGTCGCCGTGTCGAGTGTCAAATCGTCGATGCGCAGTTCGAGCGTTTTACTTGGCCCGTCCCGGCGCGATAGAGCACGCAGACGCGCCAGCAGTTCAGGCATCCCGAACGGCTTGCCCAGGTAATCATCCGCGCCGCTGTCCAGCCCGATAACGCGCTCTGGTAAAGTGTTGCGCGCCGTCAACATCAGGATCGGCGCGCGGCCACCCCGTTCCCGATATTCCCGACAAACCCCCAAGCCATCCAAACCGGGCAGCATCAGATCGAGAATGAGCAGATCATAGTCCACCGCTTCCAACCAATGCAGCGCTTCACGCCCATCACCTACCACATCGACGGCATAGGCTTCTTCTTCCAGCCCCTGACGGATAAGCGCCGCCATCCGCGTTTCATCTTCGACAACGAGTACACGCATCATTTTCAATCTTGCGACAGTTTACATCACTCATAACCGCCGAAAGGTTAGAGTCAGTTTAAGCGTGTCGCAGCGACTCCGAGTTTTCCGTCGAGACTTTTCCCGTGCGCGGTCGCTCCATTAGGCTAATCTACTCAATCGGTAGCGGCGGCCCGAGCAATTCTATACCGTAAGCACGCCAGAATTCCGGGTCTTGCGATGGCATCGCATTGGCTTTCATCGCCTCACGATAATAGGCTTCCATATTGCCCGCAGGCTTAAACGCAATTAGCAATCTACCCTTTGTGTCACCCATGTAGGCCCAGGCATGAGGCACTTTACGGGGTACAAGAATTGAATCGCCAGGGCTTAGTCTGAGCCTTTCCTGCCCTACCTCGATGATAAACTCGCCTTCGACAACGTAGAACCATTCATCCTGATCGTAGTGTAGGTGACGGGCAGGGCCACGTTTCTTGTAAAGCGTATTTTCAACGACCAAAAGGCCGTCTGGGTCGGGCACAGATACCTTGAACGCAATGTGGCTAACGCCGAGTCCGCGATACTCGCCGTACAGGTCTTCGCCTGCCGCGACTCGCACGATAGGCGGAACATTAGGCTGAGTTTGCGATGGGTCGTTCATTAATTCTCCTCAGACTGACGAGCGTACTTCTGCGCCTTTTTTGCGATCTGAAGCGGACATTCATAATTAGGTATACTCGGCATCGTATTCGCGGCTATGCTGTGGTCTATCCCATTTTACACACCGAAGTAATAATATATCCGGTGAGATGCTATAGCGATTAACCGGCAGGTTGAGCCATCAACCTCACCCCCCGGCCCCATAGGCGTAAAGCTAAGGAAATGGGGAGGTGTCAAGGCGTGCCCGCATGAATCCGGGAGTTGTCAGTCGCCTGGGGCTAAAGCCAGCGGGCTGAAAACAAGTTTTTGAGAGGCTGGTGCGTGGCAAGAATAGCGTTCCATGACCCCTCTCAAACACGTTACGGCAGCCATCTCTCCAAAATTTGGTTTTAGCCCGGTGGCTTCAGCCCCGGGCAACCACAGACAAGCCCTTTTTACCTCGCTTCACGCCTATGCCCCCAGCCCCCACTCCGTAATCACAGAGAGGGGGAGCCGCTCGCTCGGTGGTGTAGGGCTGGTTATTCAATCGGAAGCGGCGGCCCAATTAACTCCATACCATGCGCACGCAATAATTCCGGGTCTTGCGGTGGCATCGCATTGGCTTTCGTGACTTCATGAAAAAATGCTTCCATTTTTCCGGCAGGCATAAAGGCGATCAGCATCCTGCCCTGGGCATCACCGACATAGGCCCAAACGTGGGGTACTTGGCGCGGCGCAAGAATCGAATCGCCCGCGTTTAATTTGAACCGCTCTTGTCCTACTTCGATGATAAAGTCGCCTTCCACACAGTAGAACCATTCATCTTGATCGTAATGCAGATGGCGGAGCGGGCCACCTTTAGCGTGGAAAGTATTTTCAATGATCAAAAGACCGTTGCTGTCTTGTGGAGTTACCTTGAACGTAATGGCGCTAATGCCCAATCCGCGATGTTCGCCGAAGCGGTCTGCACCCGCCATGACTCGCAGGATAGGCGGAACATTGGCCTGATTCTGGGCTGAATCGTTCATAATTCCTCCAAAACGGTGAGCGCGTTTATTTCATGCTTTTCCAGTATAGCAGGAATTTTGTCTGATTCTAAACTCCAATTAACCTTTCCCACGCATCCTCGCGTTTGGGAATGGTGAGGCCATTCCACTATCGTAATGGAATTTGGAGATGAGAAGTATGAAAAACACGAACAAGGCGAGATTTAGTGTGGGGTTGGCCGCATTACTGCTGCTCGGCGGTGGTGCTTTGCTCGGTGGTTCGCACCGCGTAACCGCTCAGTCTGGCTCCGGGACACCCGCCACCGAAATATGCGCGACACAGGGTGCAGCCGCCACTGCGGATGCGACGCAGGACGCGGCGGATACCCCGGAACCAACCGAGAATGCTGTCGCCACCCTGGAACCGACGGAGAGCGCAGCCGCCACGCTCGAACCCACCGAGGCAGTGGATGCGGACAAAGTGGATCAGCAGTGCGGCGATCAAAACGCACCGGACAATCACGACGGCACCGACGTGGGGAACAATGTCGAAGGTACGCCGTCTGCCTCGGACAAGGGCGGCGATAACGTCGATCAGCAGGGCGATCACCAGGATGCTGGCGACTCGCAATCGACCGCGACGCCGAGCGCCAAATAAGGCCAAACCCGAAGGTAAGTTAACTCAAGTCAATTTGGGATCGGTCTCGACTGATCCCAACACAACGCTGTCCGTTCACACTGCTAATGGTGAAACCAATCAAATTCCGCCGATTCACCTCACCCCCTCAGTCCCCCTCTCCGTCATCACGGAGAGGGGGAGGCCAGACCACGCAAAACGACGCGCGGTCAAATTACGCGAAATCTAAGGCCATTGCAGAAAACTAAGTCGCCCTCAAGAGCGTGGGGCGATTTGAACAAACCATTTGCCGAGACCCGGTAAGCGCTGGAAACGGGTTTCGAGCGCTTTCATGGCCTGTTGAGACAGACGCACACCGGTATGATAGAC
>JBBRMW010000338.1:0-5575 GCA_038230635.1 Aggregatilineales bacterium
AGCCGAAGCGCCGGCGATCGCTGGGGCGCACCCAGCGGCTGAGAGCCGCCTGGCAATCTCGGTCAGCGGTCGGCTGTGACTCCCCTTTCCCCCCGCCTGCGTGGGGGATAAGGGGTGGGGGATAGAGGGGTTCTATGATCTACCCCCATCCCTGAATGCACCCAACACAAACCCCGCTCTTGACAGACTAGAACATTTGTGCTAAACTAAAATTCTGTACATCAAAGCCGCTCGGAATCCATTCTGAGCATTTCTCCCGATCGAGAACTTGGCGCTCGACGATCCATACCGCAAGGATGGGTTGTCGGGCGCTATACGTTCTTCCTTTTCGATCAACCCCATAAGCCAAAGGAGCGTCTATGCCCGGAATTTTGCAGGAACAAATCGCCGTGATGTACCCGCTCATGACGCGCTCGTTTGCGCGGGCGCAGATCGCCGCTTCGCTGGCAGCCTCGCCGCTCAATGCGATCGAGACGCGCGCCGCCAGTGGAACGCTCAACGTGCAGGGGATGGTCACGCCCTTCGCCGGATCGATCGTCGCGCTCACAGCCAGCCTCTCGGGGGCGGCCTCGGCGGGATCGCTGACGCTGGATGTGACGGTAAACGGCGTGGTCAGCGGCTTCCAGGCGATCCTGACCACCGCCGCGACGGGATATACCGTGCGCGAATATGGCACGGTGCGCTTCAACGCGGGCGACACGATCGGCGTGAAGATCACGACCAACGCCGCCTGGAACGGCACAACCAGCGATCTGCTGGCGCTAGTGGCTTTCGTCTGGGACGACGCCCGGTTCTGAAACCAAAAGAACCCCTCTCCCCCAACCCCTCTCCCACGCAAGCGGGGCGAGGGAGCAAGACGCGACGCGGCCTGAATGCTTTTTTCTCTCAGCCGGGGCGAGGGGAGTCAAATCGTGCGCGTTGGATTGACTCCCCTTTCCCACCGCTTGCGTGGGGGAAAGGGGTGGGGGGGAGAGAGGGGTTTTCGACGACCACCCAAATAACAAAAGAACCCCTCTCCCCCAACCCCTCTCCCACGCAGGCGGGCCGAGGGGAGCAAGACGCGCGCGTTGGATTGACTCCCCTTTCCCACCGCCTGCGTGGGGGAAAGGGGCGGGGGATAGAGGGGTTTTCGACGACCACCCAAATAACAAGGAGATAATCAAATCCATGCTCATACCACAACAGAACGCCTATACCGCCGCCACCGCTGGCGTCCAACTCGTCAATCGCGCGGGTGGGTTGCACCTCGTCGCACTGACGGCTGCCGCTGCCGCCGCCACCTGCGCGATCTATGACAACACGTTCGCGACGGGCAATCCGATCCTGGCGCTGGCCGTGCCCGCCAACACGAGCATCTGCCCCGACTCGGACGGTTTCACCTTCAACGTCGGCCTGTTCGTCGTCGTGACCGGGGCAGGTGCGACGCTCAACATCCATTTCGAGTAGGGCGCTAACCCATGAGTACGCTTAACACCTACGCCACGCTCGATGCCTTGCGCGCTCGCTTTGGTCTGGCGAGTACCGATACGGGCGACGATGCCCGTCTGCTCGCCAAGCTGCGATCGGCTTCGGCAGAAATCGAGCGCTACACCGGGCGAGCCTTTGCGCCGATCCTGGCGACTCGCACCTTCGATTGGCGCGCTGAACGGACGCTGCTTTTCCGCGCCGAGGACTTGCTCGCGCTGACGACCCTGATCAACGGCGACGGCTCACCGATCGATCCGACGGCGATCATCTTGCTGGGTGGCGTCGGCGGGCCATACTACGGCATCGAGCTGAATCTGACCAAAGCGTTTTTCATCTATCTGACCACCAAAACACGCGCCCTGGCCGTCGCCGGATTATGGGGCTGGCACGACGATTACGCGAACGCTTGGCGACCTTCCGGCGACGCGCTGACCACCTTCGGCCTGAGCATTTCCGGCACGTCGATCACCGTGAGCAACGCGGCGGGCGCAGACTCGTGGAATCTGTCGCCGCGCTTCCAGGTCGGACAGTTAATCAGCATCGAGGCGGAGTACATGCAGATCGTGGCCGTCAATGCGGGCGCAAACACACTCACGGTGATCCGTACGGTCAATGGCACGATCGCCGCCGCGCATCTGGTCAACGTGCCGATCTTCGTCTATGCGCCGCCCACAGACATCACCGAGATCACGCTGCGCTGGGCGGCGTGGCTGGTCAAGCAGGAGGACGCGGGCGAATACGGCGCGACGATCGAACTCGGTGTGGGTGGCGTCCGCGCACCGCCGGGCGTCCCGGTCGATTTGCTGGCCGCGCTCGAAAGTCTGCGGAAGGTGGGCGGCGCGGTGTAGACGACCCCTCTATCCCCCCGCCCCTTTCCCCCACGCAAGCGGTGGGAGAGGGGAGTCACTCCAATGCGCGCGGGCGGACTCCCCTCGCCCCGCCTGCGTGGGAGAGGGGTTGGGGGAGAGGGGGCTTTGGCGAATCGTTAATTGATCCGCTGCTAATAACAATGTGATCAATACCCGCCATCAACGCGCACGCCTCCCCCTCTCCGTGATTACGGAGAGGGGGCCGGGGGGTGAGGTGAATTTACGAAAGGATCGCAAATCATGCCCGGAAAATATCGCGCCGCCCTGACCGCGCTGGCTTCGCTGAGCGTGCCGGGCGTCGTTCACAACTTCGACATCGACAGCGCGCCCGAACGTTTCACGCGCGCCAGTTTGCCCATGCTGATCGCGCTGCCGTTTCTCGATGAACTCGAACATCGGCGCTTCTCAGAATTCGCCATCGCCACGCCAACCGGATCGACCGCGCTGGTGCATTACTACGCGACGCATATGCTGCTCTATACGCCCGTCGGCGCGGCCAAAAGTCTGCGAGCGGTATTGCCCGGCCTGACCGATCTGCTGGATAACTACGCGACGGTCATTCGCGGCAATAGCAAACTGAACGGCACGCTGTTCACGCCCACCGATTATATGGTGATGACCGCACCCGTCACCTGGGCGGGCGGCACGTACTTCGGCGCGCGCCTGATCCATCATTTGACCGTCGAAACATAAATCGGATTGGTGCGAGGGGTGAGACTCGAACCCACAACCGGGCGCTTATAAGACGCCTGCTCTAACCAGTTGAGCTACCCTCGCAATTCTTGCCATTGTAATTGAGAGTCCCAAATCGGGCAAGATCGCAGAACCTTACCCCCAACCCTGTGTCCGCAAACAGCGAGGAGGCAATGTGCGGCGGGTTTGCTCCCCTCTCCGTGAGGACGGAGAGGGGCTGGGGGTGAGGTCAAACTCAGGAAAGGACGACCACAAATGTCCATCACCTTCGCGTTTCAGTTTAATTGGTCGGGCGATGGCGTCACCTGGATCGACGAGTCGGTGAACATTTGGGGCTGCGATCTGCGCGTCGGAATGCCCGCGCCGCTCGCCTCGGTGGCCGCCATCGGGACTGCTGCGCTGACGCTCGATAACAACACCGCCCGCTACAGCCCCGATAATGCCGCGAGTCCGCTGTTCGGGAATCTGCTGCCGCGCCGCCCGATGCGCATCACCGCGATCGATGGCGTCACGACGTGGCCGATCTTCAGCGGTTACGTCGATGCGATCATGCCGGAATCGGGATCGTTCGGTGGGCGGCTGGTGAAAATCGCGTGCGTGGATGCAATCGCGTTGCTCGCTTTTGGAAGGATCAGCCTACCACTCCAGATCGGGCAAACCGCCGATCAGTTGATTAGCCAGATCGTCGCGCAAACATACACGCCCACCGCCACCAACTATCACGTGGGCAGCAGTCCGTTCGACATCGCCGCCGATGCCTGGACCGCCGATCACACCGCCGCGCTCAGTGCGATCCGCGAATGCGCCGAGTCCGAGTTTGGGCGCTTTTTCGTGCAGATCGATGGCACGCCGACGTTTTTGGATCGCCGCTACTTTTTCGCGCCATTCACGCCCGCGCTGGCGATCAATGCGACAAGTCCCGCGACCCTGACGATCGGGCGTGACGTGGCGTCGGTCTTCAACGTGATCAAAACGGTCGCTCATCCGCGCGCCACCCTCGCCACGATTGGGGTGTTGGCCGCTGCCCGCGCACCCGTGCTGATCCCGCCCGTTGGCCCGTCGGGGGCAGGCATCCGCATCGTGACGCTGCACTTCCGCGATTCGGCAGGTGGCGCGATTGGCGGAACGAACCTGCAACCGCTGACAGCAGTCACGGATTACGCCATCAACGATCGCAAGGATGGCGGCGGCAGCAGCTACACCACTTCGCCGAGTTTTTCGATCGCAGTGATCGATACGCGCGGCTCGGAGATCACCGTGCAACTCTCGAACAACACGCCCGCCACCCTGTACGCGACGACTTTGCAAGTACGCGGCCAAGCCATCACGACCTACGATCCGCTCACTCAGACGCAAACCGACGCCGCGAGCGTGACCGCCTATCAAAAGCGCACTTAGACGCACGATCTGCCGCTGTCCGCCGATGTGGATTTCGCCGAGTCACTGGCACGCTATCTGCTCGATCGCTACAAGACACCATTCACGCACGTCGATGCGATCACCGTGCATAGCGACAGCGTAATCGGCGGCGTGAACGTGTTTTCGCTGCGGTTGTTCGATCCGGTCGCCGTGACCGATCCGCAAACGGGGATCAGCGCGATGCTGTGCCGGATCATCGGGCTGGCGCTGTCGATCACGCCGCAGGGTTTCTCTTTGACGTGGCACACCGAGCGCCAGGACGATCGCGTGTATTGGGCGTTGGGCGTGGCGGGTCACGCGGAGCTTGGTGCGACCACGCGCCTGGCCGTGTGAAAGCGGATTAGTTCTGATAATACGTCTTATCAGGACAAATCCCGAACCTCACCCCCCAGCCCCCTCTCCGTCCTCACCGCGAGGGGGAGTCGCACGCGCAGCATCGACCGCATCCAATTGGTTAACGTCGATCGGGACTCGGGCGGATCACCCCTCTCCGTGAAGACGGAGAGGGGCTGGGGGTGAGGTAAATCCCTAAGTGTAAACGGAGGAACTCCCCAATGCCCTGGACGCAACCCATCACCTGGACGCCCGCGCAAGTTGTGGCCGCGTCCGACCTGAATGCGCAAATGCGCGACAACTTGCTCTATCTGCTCGCCAGCCGCCCGATCGCCGCCGTGAATCGCGTCGGCGCGGCGGATTACACGACCGCCAGCGGCAGCTTCGTGGATGTCGATGCCAGCAATTTGATCCTCACCCTGACGCTCAATGGCAGCCGCGCGCTGGTCGTGGCAACGGCCTTGATCGTCGGTACGGTCGCTGGCGGCGGCTGCTTCCTCGATTGGATCGTCGATGGCACGACGCGCGCAGGCGGATCGGCGGGGCTGGTCGGAACTGCCGTGCCCACCTCCGGCCTCAGCATCCACGCCGCCACCGCGATCGGCTTGTTCACGGGCTTAGCGGCGGGGGCGCATTCGTTCAAACTGCAATATCGCGGCAATGGCACGGGCGGCGCGACGGTCTATAACAACGGTCTGCCCATCACGCTGTTCGGCCTGGAAATTTGAGGAACCTCACCCCCGGCCCCGCAACCCCCAAACCGGAGGGGGGGGTACGCACCAAGGACCCACCCC
>JBBRMW010000339.1:0-5565 GCA_038230635.1 Aggregatilineales bacterium
CCGCATTGCGCACAACACATTCCTTGCGGGTGGAAATGTTGTTCCAGCCAGCCCAAACTTCGCTGTGTGTCCAACAGGTCAATGATTGGAAAGTCCATACTTGCCAGTATACCCTATTTGCACACGTTCTATTGTTGAGCCTCGCGCTTTATATGGCGGGCTTTGATATGTCCCGCGATTTGGTGCGCCACCGCCATGATCGTGACCATCGGGTTGCGGCCAACGGCAGTCGGCAGCACGCTTGCATCGGCCACGAACAATCCCCGCACCTCGAACGATTCGCCCGTCGGATCGAGTGCGCCGAGTGCTGGACTGCCCGCCATCCGACACGATGACATCTGGTGCGCGCTGAACAAAGCAAAACTGTTCTTGCCCCAACCGCTCGCCCGCACTCGACCAATGAACGATTCGACGGCTGCCGTGCGATCGGGCGTGCCGCCATTTTTACCAAATTGCAGGAGGTGCGGCACGCTGTGCGGTCCCGAAATTTCATACGCGCCCGCCGCCGCATGAATGCGCAGCGCCTCATCGACGCCGCGTGCCAGCAGCGCGTTATCGCGCGCCGACAGCGTATAGTGCAGCTTGGGCTGGCCGCGCCGATCGATCGTGACGCGACCGCCGTCATGATCGCGCGCAATCACGATGATGTTCGAGAGATGGCGCAGATTCGCCATGACGCGCTTGTGCTGCGCGCCATCCGACCAAGCCAGCGAGAGCGCACCAATGCCCGGATGCAGCGGCGCAGTTTCCAATACCACGCCATAGCCCGCCCCGTCCAAATCGCTAAAATTGGAGACGTAGCGGCTCATTGGCACGCCCGCCCAGCCGATCACGGGTTCGTCGTACAGGCCATAGGTGACGGTCGTCGGATGCAGATGTAAGTTGCTCCCGATGTGGGCGTTGCTCAAGCCGGAGCGCAGCAGCAGCGCGGGCGTATGCAGTGATCCCGCCGCCGCCACCACTGTTTTCGCGCGTACCGTCAGTTGGATGGGGCGACCGTCCGCGTTCAGCGCCGTGCCCACCACACCGACCGCGCGCCCATATTCGATCAATACGCGCTCCACTTGGACATTTACCGCAATTCGCGCGCCGCGTTCGTGCGCATCCTGCAAATAGGTTTTAAGGGTGCTCTGTTTTGCGCCGAATTGGCAGCCGAAATTGCAAAAGCCGCAGTCTTCACAACCTCTGACGTTGCGCGGAATCGTCTTGACCGTATAACCGAGTGCGGTGGCACCTTTTTCGAGAACGCCATTCTGTCGATTGCAGAGCGACTCGTCCTCGTTGACGTTGATCCGGTGCGACACCGCATCGAGCGACCTTTGATAGCTCGACCCACTGAAACCCGTCAGGCCATAATCGCGCTCCCATTCGGCCAGAACATGATCGGGCGTGCGAAACGAGGCGCTCCAATTGACGACCGTGCCGCCGCCGAGGGTGCTGCCCGCCAGGATGATCACGCCCAAATCGGTGGTCGTCAGCACGCCCTTATTCTCAAACAATTGTTGGTTGCTGGGGACTTCAAGGTCGCTAAAATCGGCTTCGGCGTAATAGCCGCCCTTTTCGAGCACGATCACGTCCAACCCGGCGGCGCTGAGTTCGCCCGCCATCACACCGCCGCCCGCGCCACTGCCTATGATCACGGCGTCGGCACGGAGGGTCGTATCCTCGGTGAAGATCAGCGGTTTGATCGCGCGTTCGGTTGGGGCGCGCGGCGCTGTCACACGATAGTCGATGGCAGCCCAGTTTGGATTGCTGTTTTCGGCGTCGAGTACGCTGTAAAATAAGAGAAAGGCTAACCGCTTGATACTCTGGAACGCCTGTCGCCGCAGCGCGATCGGGCTGCTCGACCAATCACGCAGGATCATCGTGCGTTCAGCGAGCGTCATCTCTGCGAACGGCTTCAGGATGCGGCCAAAGAGACCATTCACGAGCGGTTGATCGAGCACATCTAAAAACAGCTTGAGTTGCAGTTGGCTGGTCGCGTCGATCAGGTCGGGCAGCGAGTCGCTGAGCGTTTCGGCAATGTGCAGATCGCTGGCGGCGCGTGCATACAACCCACCCGGATCGGGCGTTGCATCAAGCGCTGGAATGAGCGTATCGCAAAATGCGCGCAGTGTGCTAAGCTGCCGTTCCGTGAATAAGGTCGCCATCATGGTTAAACCTGATTAAAGGGTAAAGTGCTGGCCGGGCTGTCGTCGATCAAAACTCGCCGGTCAGGGCACTGGCGACGACCACCGCGCCGAAAATGAGGATCGGAAGTAACTCACCGAATGGCTGAATACGCGATTGAATCTCCAGCACACCGATAATGAGCATCGCCACACCGCCCAGCCATGTCATCGGATTCACGCGCCAGCGCCGTTGCGATTGGTAGAGTGCGCCGCCCAGTAAAAGGACGCCGCCCAGCATCAGCGTAATTGAGGGCTGGATCACCTGGAGGGGATTGCCGCTTTCATCGAGACCGTTTGTAAAAAGCCGCGGCAGTGCAAAAACGATCAGCATCAGCCCGAACGTCACCAGTTCAACGTTGCGTTCCTCGCGGCGACGTTCGCGGCGATAACGGCGGCCTCTTCCGTAGCCACCACCTTCGCCTCCATAGCCGCCGCCACCTTCATAGCGCCGCTCACCCCCATAGCCGCCTTCGCCTTGTCGATACCGTCGTTCACCACGCCGTGTCATTGTCGTCTCCTGTGATTGCTTTACTTGCGGCTCATTATAGCGCATCCTGAAATTCGGAATATGCCGCCCGCAACCATCACGATTTGAGGATCGCGGAGGTGTCGATTGTGCCCGTGATCGCCGCCCATTCTTCGAGCGTGAGCGTTTCGGCACGACGCATTGGATCGATCCCGGCGGCGCTGAGCAGATCACTCGCCTCGCCATTCGAGATCGCCAACCCCGCACCCAACGAGTTTTTGAGCTGTTTACGCTTTTGGCCGAAGCCCGCCCGCACGATCCGAAAAAACAGCGCCTCGCTGGGTATGGCGACGGGCGGCTGATCAAATACGTCGATGCGCAGCACTGCCGAACCAACCTCTGGACGCGGCCAAAAGGCAGCTGCCGCCAAACGGGTGATGATTTGCGGCGTGCCAAAATATTGCACACTGACGGCGAGCACGCTCATATCGTTGGGCTTCGCGCACAGCCGTTCCGCCACTTCTTCCTGCATCGTCAGCACCAAGCGCGTCGGCTTATGCGGAACTTCGAGCAGGTGGCGCAGGATCGCGCTGGTGATGTAGTAGGGCAAGTTGGCGACGACACAGTACGGTCCAGCGCCGACCAGTACCGCGACGTTGGTCTCCAATACGTCAGCATGTACCACCTCGACATTGGGATACGGCTCCAACTGCCGCGCCAGAATCGGCAGCAGTCGATCATCCACCTCGACGGCGATCACGCGCGCCGCTGCCGACGCCAAGCGCATCGTCAGCGCACCCGTACCCGGTCCGATCTCGACAACGGTGTCGCCCGCCTGTAGATCAGCGCTGGCGACGATCTTGTCGAGCGCGTTGGGATCGTGCAGAAAGTTCTGCCCCAGGCTCTTTTTCGGATCGATCTGGAAGGCGTCCATCAGATGTTTGGGATTCATTGCGTGATCTCCGGCGGCGGCTTAATCAGATCGGCGGGCGGGGCGGGCGCGAGCAAATAGACATCCACCGTGCCCGACCATTCCTGATAATCGGCGTCATCGTAGCCCAGGTCGATCGTCGCGCCGATCACCGCGCCGCCGGTGTCCGCCGCCACGGCCTTACCATACTTAGGCACATAGAGCGCCGTACCAAGCGGAATCACGGTCGGGTCTACGGCAACCAATCCCTTGTGCAAGCGCTGGCCGTTCGCCGTGATCCCGTAAGTCGGATCGTCGGTCGATTTACCCGTCGAGGCGGGTTTGTACGAGGCCACGCGCATGTGAATCACCCGCCAATAGCTGATCGGCCCATCGGGCGTGTCAAGCGTGTGCAACACGACCCGCGTACCCACCGCTTCAACCTGATCATGCGGCGGCTGCGTCTGCCAACTGAGCGGCGCGGAACGACTCACCACGACGCCATCTTCACGACGCACGCGCACATGCACTTCTTGGATACCCGGCACGCCAGGATCGATCACCCGGCGCATATCCAGTTCGAGCGTCGGATCGGGCTGCGCGATACGCTTAAAGGGCAGATCAGTGCGCTCGATCTCTTCCGCTTCCGTAACCCGGATGATGCGGATACTCATGCCCGCCCTGAATGTTACATCGGCTGTCGGTTCGCTGCGATCAAGTCCGACCAGCGCAATCCCCGCGCCCCCCAGCGCTTCGCCGACGGTTGCGCCATGTGTGCGCGCGGCCAATGTCCGACCATCAACCAAAAATGTGACGGCAGCCGAGCGCTTGATTCTGATTGTCAGACCTGCTGAGATCGGCTCGCTGATGGCGGGTGTCACCGAATCGGCTAGGTACAGCGGAATCGCGGCGTCGGCGAGCGCGCCGCCCACCGTTTCATCGATCGTGAACCGCGTTTCTGTTTTTCCGTCATCGATCACCGAAATGCTGGTCGCCCGGCGGATGATCAAATCGTCCGCGCTGGTGAGGATCAACGCATCATGGCCGCCCAACGCGATCTGATTCTCGGTCAGGATCGCACGCGGATTGGTCTGATGGGTGAGAACACGCCGCGTTGTGCCGTCCACCGCGACGAGCACTGAATGCGCGTGATCGATGCTGACGACCAGCCCGGCGCGGATCGGCGAGTCGAGCGGGGGTGTCAGGATGTCTTGCGCCTCCAACGACACACCGACTTCGCTGAGCAGGCCGCGCACCGTCATTTGATGGGTATGGACGGTGGTAAACGCGGAATCGATTCGCAGCGTCACGCTGGTAGCACTGAAAACGTACAGGCCGCCGCCGAGGATCGCGCCAAATAGAATGAGTAAACCGAGGAGGATGAGTAAGGGTGAGGGGCCGTAGTAGGCCGCCGTCGGGCGTCCAGTGGGCATCATGACGAGCCGCGCCCCCGCGCAGATTGGGGTGTTTTCGATAAGCCAGGGCTTGCAGTAGTGAAACCAGGCTCCCCTGTGAACCCGCAGTGTCCTCTTAGGGCTGCTGCCGTTAAGCTCTGACCCGGTTCGATGTCTTACGCCGCACAGGACCCGGTTTCGTTGCGTATGGTATCAGAGGCGGGGCGGCTTGTCAACGTCGGGCAATGGCCTGGAATGGCATTTGCAAAGTCCGTTTACCCCACCCCCAACCCCTCTCCATGAAATGGGGAGGGGCGCCCGGAGACGGTTGATTCCCCCTCTCCACGCCAGTGGGGAGGGGGTTAGGGGGTGGGGTTAATGGTGATCTCAACACTTCTCCCTGACTTTGCAAAGGCCCTGAATGGCCTGGAATAGCCCACCGCGAGGGTGCATTCAAGGTTGGGGGCAGACTATAGAACCCCTCTATCCCCAGCCCTTTCCCCCACGCAGGCGGTGGGAAAGGGAGCCGAAGCGCCGGCGCTCGCGGGGGCGCACCCAGCGGCTGAGGGCCGCCTGGCAATCTCGGTCCGCGGTCGGCTGTGACTCCCCTTTCCCACCGCCTGC
>JBBRMW010000340.1:0-5531 GCA_038230635.1 Aggregatilineales bacterium
CCATCCCAGTAGTGCGCACACACGGCCATCGCCGACGCGCCGCACGCGACCAAGACCGCGCCGCGATCCCAGGCGCGCCGCAAACCGATCAGTCCCTCGGTGTCGGCCAAGCCAGCAACTGCTGCCAACGGGCTGCCATCGCTTAGGTAGATCAGATCGGCGTGCTCGAACGCGGTAAGCTGCGAGCCATGCGCGGCGGTTTGCGCATCGACGACCATTGTATATTCGGCCACTGCGCCCAATCCGCCAAAGTAGCGGACGCCCGTTTTGACGGTCTTGCGCGGATTTTCGCTGGCCGCGACGGGCACTATCAAGACGCCGGGTCGGTATTGGCGGGTTAGTTTCAACGCGGCGCGCACCAGCGCATCACTTTCGGGTTGGAACTCCGCGCCGCCGCTCAGAACGATCGATTTGGTCACAGGTTTTCTGGTTTCTCGGATGATTGCTTCGGACACCACCAATAATAGCACGCGCGCGCCGCAACGCCAACGATCAGCTATAATCTGCCGCAGTCGTCCCGCATGGATAGCGCGAGTCGCGCACGAAAGCGATCTTTTTGATGAAACTGCCAGCCAGCCGCCTGCTGAGCCAAATCCATACGCGCCAAAGGCTGCCGATCTGGGCGCTGCGGCTGATCTTCGGCGCGATGTTGTTGTGCTTTTCCGAGTTCATCATGTGGCAAAATCCGGCGAGTCATACGCCTGCACAATGGATTGCGCGCGGGATAGCCTATTTGGCGCTGGCGTCGATTTTGCTGGATATCGTGGCGCGTTTTCAGGCGCGCGAATTGGCTGGGCTAGGCTTGGTCTGCGGCCTGTACGGTTTGGTGTGCGCAACCATCGTCACGGTACCGAATAATACCTTGGAGTCGCTGCCGCTCACGCTGCTGGTGCGCGGACTCGGTTTGCAGACGGGCGCGGGACTCTATGCGCTGTTGTTTTTTGTGCTGGTGATGCGTGGCCGGGATATTGAACCGCGTGCGTTAGCGGGTGCTGCCGCGATCGGCGCACTGTGGGGTATCTGGGTCAAATGGTATCCAGCGCAACCCACGGTGGGTTGGGGCGTCGTGCCGATTGAAACTGCCACATTGTATATCGTTGGTGCCTTCGTCGTGATCGGTGTGTTGCTGATCGTGATTGGGCCGCGCTTTCGTGTTGTCCGCGAAGCAGATATGCAACTAGAATGGTGGGAGTGGATTTTGGTCGGCATTCCGCTGTTCGTCGGCTTGCTTGGCGGGATGCTCGACGCGAACGTGATCCCCGTGCTGCCGTTGGCGCTCGTGGTGGCGATCGGCGGCGTGTTCGTGCGGACGCTGTTTCTGCAAAAGCACGGCCACGAGCCGTCGATCCTTGCCGAAATGACGATCACTGCCCCCAACGCGCAAACGTATGTGTTCCTCTCGGTGGTGTTTTTGTTCGCCGGAACATTGAGTGCCGCCCTGATCGGGAACGATCCCAATACGATCGTCGGTGCGGGCGTGTACATCGTGATCGCGGCGATCGGGGGATTGTGGCCGCCGGCTGCCGTCGCACTGGTCGGAGTGCGTGCTTACCGCCGGGAAGATTGAGCGCGTGTCGCACGGATCGCGCCCCGTCATCATCATTGGTGGTGGATTGGCGGGCTTGACAGCAGCGTTGATCCTGGCTCGGCAGGGTCTCGAACCGCTTTTGCTCGAAGCCGATCCGGAGCGGATGGGTGGGCGAGTCGGCGGCGGCGCGACGGTGACAGTGACTGAGGCTGGACGCACGTGGGATTTTCCCGGCGAACACGGCATTCACGGCGTGTGGGGACAGTACCATAACTTGCGCGCACTGCTGGCTGTCGAAGGGATCGATCCAGGGTTGATCGCTGCCCGCCGCGAAACGTGGTTTCACCGCGCACCGGGCGGACGTATCCAATCGGCGGAAGGCGGATCGGCTTTGCGCCGCAGTTGGATTCCCGCCCCGTTCCATTATTTGGCGTTATTTGTCCGTCCGCGCTTTTTACAGATGCTCACCCTGCGCGATCTGGCGAGTATGTTCCGCGTCCTGACTGGCTTGATCTTCGCGTTGGCGTTCGATCCGGCGGGCGCAGGCGATCAACTGCGTGGGCGAACACTCGCCGATTTTTTCAAGGGTTGGTCGCCCACGTTGCAAGCCCTGTTCACGGGATTGGCGCGCAACTTTACTTCCGCGCCGCCCGACGCGGTGCCCGAAGCGGGATTCATCGCGTTCTTACGCTTCTACACGCTGCTGCGGCGCGATGCCTGGGCGTTCAGTTACTTTCGACGCGATTCGGCAAGTGCGTTGATCGATCCGTTGGTATCACGGCTGCGGACGGCGGGCGGAACGATCGTGCTGGGTGCGCATGTCTCCGCGTTGGCGCGTACCGAATCCGGTTGGCGCGTAAGCTGGGAAGGTGGCGAGGCGGAAGCGGAGCAGGTGATCTTGGCGCTCGATGCACCCGGCTGCCGCGCTCTGATCGAAGCCAGCCGCGACACCCGTGCGCGCGCCGCGAAATTGACGTGGCCGCTGGCTGTGCCGACTGTCGTCATGCGCTTCTGGTTCAGCCGGACGCCATCCTCGTTTGCGGAAGCGGGTATCTTCACTGGCGACTTCGTGATCGACAACTTCTTTTGGCTGCATCGTTTCCAGGACTCATTCGCAGAATGGCACGCCGCGACGGGCGGGAGCGCGGTTGAAGTGCATATATACGGGCCGCCCACGATATTGGCTGAACCCGACGCGGTACTTTTGGCGCGCGCGTTGGGCGATCTCGGTCGCGCGTGGCCGAGTTTGCGGGGCACGCTGGTTCAGCAGTCGATCCGGCGCAATCCGGCGACGCACACCTTGTTTACCAGCGAAGGCGATGGCTTGGCGGTCGAGACGCCCTGGCCGGGGCTGACGGCGTGCGGCGATTGGGTGCGCTTTTCGCATCCGGCGTTGTACCTGGAACGCGCCACCGTGACGGGCATCGCGGCGGCCAATCGGCTATTGATCGCCGCGAGCATCGAACCGATGCCGATTTTACCGATCGATCGACCTGAACTGTTGGCGCGGGCGATTCAGGGCGGCTTACGCTGGGTCCGTCGTCGCGCACAGGCACAACGACAGCATTCACGACCCATCGTAATGTGAACGCGCATTTCAATAGGGAGCAACACAATGCGGCAAACCAGATTTTTCGTCTCAACCCTCGTGCTGGCGATCGTTTTGGTGGTAGGGCAGCCTAGCCAAGCCCAGGTAGACACGCGCCTGATTCAACGGATCGGAAATGGAACGGCACGCGCTGCCGCCTCGAGTCCCGATGGCAAGACGATTGCGATCGGTGGCAGCCTCGGCATTTGGCTGTATCCCGCCGATCTGAGCAAGCCTCTGGCGAACTTCGATAGCAACGATCAAGAAATCAGCGCGATCGCCTGGAATCCGAACGGCAAGCAGCTTGCGACGGCAGGCGGCGATCCCTCCGAGGTGCAGCTTTGGGATGCGGTGACCGGGACGCCGCGCACTTTGATCCGATCGAAGACTCAAATCGGCAATCAGGATGATAAATGGCCGGGCAGCATCAGCTACAGCCCAGATGGATCGCAACTGGCAAGCGCGAATGATAACAACGTCAACATCTGGGACACCACCAGCGGCAAGTTGATCGCCACCCTAAATATCGAGGGCGCAGTCCATGCGGTCGCCTGGAATCCCCACGATAATCGGCTGGCAATCGGTGGCAGTCACCTGATGGATGTGCCCGATTATCAGGGCACAATCTCTAGCCAAGAAGTTGGCTATTTGCAAATTTGGGACGCTAAAACGCGGACGATGGTCAGGGATTTTACGCAAGCCGAACTTAACGACCAGCTAGGTGATGATGTAAGAACCTTTGAGACGATTAAATGGTATTTGAATGGTGATGCAATCGCTGCCACCACAGGCGGAGGCTACAATCGGTTAGGCATTTTTACATGGGATTTCAAAAACGATGGCCCCGATGTCAAACCTGATCTCGGACTGAGCTGTGGTGCGCAAGGAACCAGTCTCAGTATGGCCTCCGCCGGGCCAAATTATGCAAATGGGGTTCTCAATTGTGCGTCCGGTCCGGGCGATGCCACTGTAGCATCAGTTCATATTTCGGGTTCCGGTCCAGCCGAATGGGTTTTCATTGCCGGCTCTGAACCTGTTCAGACTATTGTTTGGAGGCCTGATAGCAAATCGTACCTGCTTATCGTCAATGGCGACGGTGAAATATCAATCGTTGATCCTACAAAGGGTGATGAGTCGAACTACTACCAAGTGCAATTGCTAGTTCACACCGATGATTTCAAAAACCTACCTACCGATGTTTTTTGGCCTAAAAACAGTAACCCACGCACAACCGAATACAACTACGATTACGATCATCTGGCAACCATCGTCACCAAAGATTTGACGACGCAGAAGGTTTTCCAAACGTTAAATTTCCCACAAAGAAGCCCAGGCGTTAACGACGATCCGGTTCAGGTTTGGGCACTCAGTCCCGACCGAAAAATAATTGCTGTTGCTGTGGCGGATCACGATCGGGCTAAGTTGCTGGATGTCAACACGCTCCAAGTCATTCGGGAACTGCAATTGCCCGCCGCCGTACATCAAAGCAGTCAAGATGTCATGCTCCACGTATTGATCTGGAGTCCGAACGGAAAATTTGTGGCCGGTGATGGCGTAATTTGGGATGCAGAATCGGGCAACGCAACCTTTTTCAAGGTGACTTACGATACATTCGTATGGAGTCCTGATAGCAAACTAATCCTTGAGATCCCCCTGTATCATGCCGATAAAGAACTAGCCACCGTCCACGATGCGCAATCCGGCAGTGCAGTGTTTTCGCTGGATGCTCTAATCGGGCAGAAAATAGTTGCATCTGTCTGGGGGCCGAACGGTAGAAGCATCGCCGCCATCAGCGAGGATCATCAGATTCGAATATGGAATGTCACGGCGGGCAAGCTCCTGAAAACGCTGCCCGGTCATCTCATCGAATGGAGCGCCGACGGCAAAACCATCGCGGTTGCGACCGAAGATAATACCGTTCAACTCTACAACGCCGACACTGGCGCAATAACGGCTACGCTCAAGACGGGCACAGTCAGCGCCACCGCGTTCAGCCACGATAATACGCGACTCGCCACTGCGAACGCCAATGGCGCGATCCAGGTATGGGATGTGGCAACGGGCAAACTATCCTTCACCCTTCAGGGACACAAAGGTTCAATCGTGTGGCTGCGCTGGAAATCCGACGACTCGCAAATTCTCAGCAATGGCCTGGATAACACGCTGCGGCTGTGGAATGCACACTAACTCCGCACGCAGCGAAGGGGATAATTGCGCTACGACGACAACCCTTCGTTGGGTGCGGAGGGGGGTTGGGAGGTGAGGTTCTGCAAAAGGGTGTGAGCAAAGATTGACAGGGAAAAGGTAGCGAAAAGGCCAAGCAAGTGGTAAAGCCAGATAACCACATCAGCAATTCCACAAGCGAGGCCGAGATGGAGTTTATCACGTATCTGGAAGCAGGTTTAATAGCAGCGG
>JBBRMW010000341.1:0-5458 GCA_038230635.1 Aggregatilineales bacterium
ACACATTGGTGGGATTAGGGGGTGTCTGCAAACCCCTCTATCCCCCGGCCCCTTTCCCCCACGCAGGCGGGGGGAAAGGGGAGTCAAGCCCCTCGCCCCGCCTGCGTGGGAGAGGGGTTGGGGAGAGGGGTCAGCCGCCCAATCACTTTGCAGACACGCCCTAGTTTCCGACGATCGCCAGCAGCGTACCGACCGCTATTTGCTGCGCGTTTTTTCCATCGGCTCCGATGCGCCACGTCGTCGAGTCCGATTTTCCGCTCAGGCTGTAATAGATGCCATCCGCGCCCCACACCAACGCAGTGATGCTCTGATCGGTGATTTTGAGCGTGGTAATCGCCGCGCGATTGCTGCCATCAAAGTTCATGGTGTACAAATTGACAGCGGCGGCACCCGTCCCCGTCGCGCTGGAACTGACGACGATCTGCTTATTGTCGGGTGAGACATCGATCAGAAAGTCGAGCGTCTTGGCGGGTGTCAAGGCTTTCGGAGTCGTGGGGGCGGCGATGCCGAAATACACGAAGCCGCTCGTGCCGCTGGCGATGTCGCCCTTCTGCGCGAAAAAGCCGGTGCTCGCCCGATCCCAGGCGACGAAGCCCGTTGCGTCGGCGGGTAATGCGGTGCTTTGCTTGGTGGTCGCATCATACAAAAACACCTTCAAACTGGGTGCGCCCGCACCTTCTACCCCAGCGCCGCCCGCCACGTAGATCAAGTAGCGGCCACTCGGCGACCAACCGATCGGGGTGGCCGTTTGATTGGGGGCAGGTGGCGCAATGAGTACCTGCGACTGACCGCTCGCCACATCGTAATACAGAATCGCGCCCGCATTGGGGGCATTTGGTGCGGGCTGTTGATCGAAGACGGCGACGCCCGATCCATCGCGTTTCCAGGTGACACCCGGCGCGCCAAGATTCGTGCCGCCCGGAATTGGCTTGGTCTGGCCGCTGGTGTTATCGACGAACAGCAAATTGCTGGGGCTGTTTGGGTCGGCTGTCGCGTGGGTATAGCGCACACCAAAGCGATAATCGCCGGAAGCCTGCGCGCCGAACTGCTCCGGCTTGAGCGCGATCGGCTGCTTATTCGGCGGCAGCGCGATGGCCTGATTCTTTTGCAGCAGAATCAACGTCCCATTTGGCAGCGCTTTACTATTGGGAGCGGCGGGCGTCGAGGTGGGCACAGACGAGGTGGCCGCCGGGGGTGCAGTCGGGACCGCTTGTGCAAAGGCCTGATCGACCGTAACCGACGCGCCCACACAGAGCAGAACGCCCAACAAGGCGATGATCATCACACGTTTCATGGTTTTTCTCCGTCGCAACCGCATCCGAAGTCTACAATGAGTATAGCTTAGACGCGCCGCTGCTGCCATTTCGATGCCCTGAACGCTAGGGCAGTCAGAATGAGGGGCGAGCCGTGGCGGACGAGGCCTGCCTCGTCCCTACAGAAACAGCGTCTAGGGTAGGGACGAGGCCTGCCTCGTCCGTCTCGAAAGTGCATCGCCGGGGACAAGCCGTTCGGAACGACTCGCCCCAATCCCTGAATGCACCCGCTCTCTAAAAGCGCAATCGCCAATTCAGATGGCAATTGTGTATAATTTTAATCAATCGCGTTTTCCGCATTCGGGATGAAACGCTCACCCGTTCAATGGTGAGCGACCACATTTTTGCTCAGAGCACGGGGTATCGGCTGGATTGACAATGGCTTAGCCCTTCATCGCATAAGGAAATCGTTATGGAGTCGAAATTAATGAATGTTTTGCTGGTCGATGATGATGAAATCGACGTGATGAATGCGCAGCGCGCATTCAAAAAGAACAACATCATCAATCCGCTGTATATCGCGCACAACGGCCTCGAAGCGCTGGCGATGCTGCGTGGTACAACGATGCCCCCCGAACGTCGCCTCGTCCTGCTGGATTTGAACATGCCCAAAATGAACGGGCTGGAGTTCCTGGCGGTGGTGCGTGCGGATGCCGCCCTGAAGTACCTGCCGATCGTCATCCTCACGACCTCCGCCGATGACCGCGACAAGGTCGAAGCGTACAACTTCAACGTGGGCGGCTACATCCTCAAACCGATCACATTCGGTGCGATTGTGGATACTTTGGCGGCACTCCACACATAT
Organism: Aggregatilineales bacterium; assembly: GCA_038230635.1. GTDB lineage: Bacteria > Chloroflexota > Anaerolineae > Aggregatilineales > UBA2796 > JBBRMW01. The sequence goes on from JBBRMW010000341.1 coordinate 2,119, forward strand.
TGGTCAATCAACGAAATGCCCTAACCGCATGGAGTCACCCGCCAAAATTCTCGTCATCGATGACGATTTGATCGACCGCCTCGCGGTAAAACGCGCGCTCGCGGCCAGTGACCTGACTTTCGTGGTTCAGGAGGCGGGCGACGGTGATTCAGCCCTAAAACTGCTGGCGACAATGCTGTTCGATTGCATCATTCTCGATTATCGGTTGGCTGAGACCGATGGCCTGACCTTGCTCCAAGCCATCCGCGCCCAGCATATCGAAACGCCAGTGGTCATGCTGACCGGCCAGGGCGACGAGCAGATCGCCGTTGAAATCATGAAGGCAGGTGCGCACGATTACTTATCCAAGGGGGTGTTGTCGCCGGGAATTTTGGTGCAGCGCGTTCAGAATGCGATCCGTGTCTATCATGCCGAATTAGAGACGCGCCAGGTCGAAGCAGCGCTGCGCGAAAGTGAGATGCGTTTTCGCACGATGGCCGACAGCGCACCGATCTTGTTATGGATGAGCGACACAGAAGGCCGTAAAATGTTCTTCAACCAGAGCTGGCTGCGCTTCACCGGGCGCGCTGCCGAGGGCGATTTGCAAGATACATGGCACGCCGATATTTACCCGGAAGATGTCGCCTATTACGATGATGCCTTTGGGCAGGCACTCGAACTGCGGCGACCGCTCGAACTCGAATACCGCGTGCGGCGCGCCGATGGGCAGTACCGGATCATCCTCGAAACGGCGTCACCGCGATTCTCGAACGACAATCAATGGTTGGGCTATATCGGATCGGGCGTGGACATCACGCAGCGTAAACACATCGCCGATAGCCAGCGCTTTCTTGCCGAGGCCAGCCGGGTATTAGCGTCTTCGCTCGAATCCGAGACGGTTTTGCACAACCTGATGGCGTTGGCGGTGCCGCATCTTGCCGATTGGTGCGTGGTCGATCTGTCCGAGGCGGATGGCACGCTCGCGCGGACCGCCACTGCACAAAGCGACCCCGCCGAGGTCGCCCCTGACGCCTTGCAGAGACTATCAGCGTCAATCATACGCGATGCCAAAAGCGTGTTCATCCCGCACCTTGACACGCTTGACGGCGAGATCGCTGACGAAGCCCTGCGCACAGAAATCACCGAACTGGGGATTACGGCGCTGATGGGCGTAGCAGTGCGGATTCGCGGCACGTTGGCAGGTGCCATCCTATTCGCATATTGCGCTGAGGGCAAGCAGTATGAGGCGTTCGATCTGAGCGTGGCCGAGGATTTGGGCGTGCGGGTAAGCGTTGCGATCGATAATGCGCGTCTCTATCAGGAGGCGCAGGAGGCGATTCATCTGCGCGACGTATTCCTCTCGGTCGCTTCCCACGAACTCAAAACGCCGCTCACGAGTCTAACTGGCAATGCACAGTTGATGGAACGGCGCGCCCGACGCGACTTGATCTTGCCAGAGCGTGAACAGCGCACGCTGCACACGATCGTGCAGCAGGCCGATCGCCTCAAACGTATGATTGAGGCGCTGCTCGATATTTCACGTATCCAGAGCGGCCAGCTCAGCATTCAAGCCGAGTCGATCGATTTGAAGCCGCTGCTTATCCAAATGACTGAAGAGTTAGAATCGGTGTTGGAGAATCACACGCTCACCTTGCGCGGGCAAGCCGAGTCGCTGCCCATCCAGGGTGACCCACTGCGATTGGATCAAGTGTTCCAGAATCTGTTGCAGAACGCCATCAAATATAGTCCCGGAGGCGGGGCGATAGAGGTCGAATATGGTATCCGCGAGGGAAACGCTTTCGTCGCTATCACCGATCAGGGGATTGGTATTCCGGCCAACGCGCTGACCAATATTTTTGGGCGCTTCTACCGCGCGAACAATGCCGATAAACGTCGTATTGCGGGGCTTGGCGTCGGCTTATACGTGGTCAAAGAAATCGTTGATCTACACAAAGGTATCATCACCATCAGTAGTATCGAGGGCGTGGGCAGCACATTCACCGTTATGCTACCTTTGGATCAAGTGAATCGACTGGATCACGTGGAGCAAACAGGTACGCCAAGTGCGGTCTAATCTCATCTTAGAGGATGTTTTGAAAGTAACAAATAGCCTTCACCCCAACCCCTCTCCCTCATGGCTGTCCATTCCCCACATCTCGCAGATGCCGGATTCACCTCACCCCCCGCCCCTCTCCGTGAAGACGGAGAGGGGTGCAGGACTCGACTCGGACTCGATCTGTGGCGGATGCGGTGTGGTTTGACGCCCCTTCGCTGTGGTGACGGAGAGGGGGTTGGGGGGTGAGGTGAATTGTGGGTAATGCATTGCCATGAGTGGGTAGGGGGTGAGAGCTTTCCAAACACGCCCTCACATTCGCTCTGTCATCGACAATGTGTATTGGCAGGTGCTATTTCAAATAGGTATCTCATGAGGAATTTATTCAATGATGCGTCTATTTCGTCGGGATCAAAACAAGGCTAAGGGCTATACCATCTTCGTCATCGAAGACGATCCGGTGATCAACGAACTCATCGTCAATGTCCTGCAAGACGAAGGCTTTACCGTCGAGTTGGCGGTGAGCGCTGAGGATGCCCTGCAAAAATTGAACGGGGACAAAATGCCGAATGTGTTTATTGTCGATTTTGGCCTGCCCCAAGCCAGTGGGGGTGAGTTCATCGAGAGCGCGCGGGTTCGCTTTGGCCGTCTCGCCTTCCCGCCCGTCCTGATGATCACCGCCTCCCGCGAGGCTGAGACACGCGCACACCAACTCCAGATTGAAGATTTCTTGCCGAAGCCCTTTAATAATGACGAGTTGGTCAAGCACGTCTGGAATTTGATCGAAAAAAACGTGGACGACAAATAAGCGCCCACACGACGCGCTATCGCCTCACCTATAAGGACTCGACTGCATGGCCCAGCCCTCGCAAGCTGAAGGATCCAACTCTTTTCGGCGTATCATCGTCCGCTCCGTATTGCTGCCGATTTTGCCGATCGTTGCACTGCTGCTCGTTTTTCTGTTGCAACTCGCCAACCTCGTCAGCGCCGCGCAATTGGTCGATCATACCGATCAGGTATTGACGGTGACGTATAAAGCGCAGAGCTTGATGGTCGATATGGAAACCGGATTGCGCGGGTATCTTATCACGGCGGATAAGCAGTTTCTCGATCCGTATCAACTGGGCGAAGAATCGATCAACGGCGTATTCGATCAGCTGGGCGGCCTCATCAGCGACAACCCGACGCAGACCAATCGACTGGCCGAACTTCGGGCGCGCTTCACCACATGGGACACCTATTCGGAGCAACTGCTGACGCTTCGAGATGGTGGCGGTGACTATGCGTCGCTCGATTTGCAACGTCACG
>JBBRMW010000342.1:0-5450 GCA_038230635.1 Aggregatilineales bacterium
ACCGTCGCTCGCTGCCTTTCAGGCATTGAGCCGTTTCGATATACACCTGTTTTGTGGCTTCATCCAATGGCATGGCTCATTGCTCCTTACTTCGTCTCTATTATAGCGTCTTGGAGCTTTCTTTTCTCTGGAATGGCCTAAACACCACGCATTGAAGAACCTCACCCCCCGGCCACTCTCCGTCCTCACAGAGAGAGGTGTCGTGCGGCTTGACGCCCCCCTCGCTGTGGTGACGGAGAGGGGGTTAGGGGGTGAGATGAATGCGCGAACTTTATTTGGTTTCACCATAAGCATATTTGAGAACAATTTGTTATTTTGTTTTCCAGTTGACCTTTTATAATTCCCGTTGGAAAAGTGATAACCAAAGGGGCATGAATTGCTATGCGTAAGTATGTCGCGTCGTCTCCGAATGCCGAACTGATTGGTGGTGCCCTTCTTGCCCTCGTCAAAAACGTTAATCATGAGGACATCGAACCGCTTCTCAAGAAGCACGGATTGGAAAATATTCAGCCCATGCAGTGGTACCCTGAACAGCCCATTCTCGACCTGTTAAAAGCAATCGCGGATGGGGAAACCAATGTGAGTGAGAATATGGTGGCAATCGGGATCAAAGCGATTGAAACCATCCCGTTTCCAGTCGAAATCGATACCCTCGAAAAATTCATCGGATCGTATGGCACGCGCCAGAAAGCCTCTAGCCGAAACACAACCGCCATTCTGGTCTCAGAGGTGCTGGGTCAGGGGCATGGGCGAGTCGTCAACGATACGCCGTACCCCGATGACTTGATCTTCGGTTATCTATGGGGAGCTAGCAAGCGATTTCTGCCGCGCGGCAAGAACTTTTCGATAAAGCCCCAAGCTAAAACGCCGGGCACTAACGATGAACCCGTCGTATTCGATGTGACCTGGGAAGTCTAGGCCGCAAATAATTCGCGCAGGGGCAGCGTGAAACCAGGCAGCACAGCCGCACCATCGAGCGTATTGGCGATCCCCAAATAGGTGACCGTGGCTTGATTATCCGCACCGTTTGGCTGATACACCTGGATCGACTGGCGTTTGGGATCGACGATCCAGACCAGCCGCGTGCCATAGCGCAGGTACAACTCCACTTTTTTGTGGATTTCATCTTTGGTGTTTCCCGGCGACACCACCTCGACCGCCAAGTCAGGCGCGAACGGCACGAATCCGCCGGGCAGCGTGGGCGGAATACGCGCCGCGATGATAAATCCGATGTCGGGTGCGAGCACGGTATCTTTTCCACAGACGGGCGAATCCGGCAGGGTCGCCCGTCTCGTGGAAATCTTTTACGGGGTGGCGGCCGGCGTTGCGGCCATTGTCGGCATTGTGCCAAGCGCCTGATTCGCCGCATCAACGAACTCGGTGGCGAAGGTTTTTGACAGGTCGATCGTTTTATCCTTCAAATCGGGATTGAAGGCCGATTGCACTTTGAGAGCCGTTTCGGGGCCGTCTTTGGGCATCACGCCATCGGTGGTGAACATATCGAGGCTGCCCGCGAGTGCCTGGAGATACAAATCTTTGTCGCCCGCGAAGAAATCTTCCGGCAGCTTGGCGGCGATCTCGGCGGCGCTGTGCGTGTGGATAAACCGGAGGGTCTTGACCAGCGCGTTCGCCAGCTTTTGCGCGATGTCTTTGTGCGCGTCCACCCAGTCGGTGCGTGTATAGACGCACGCGCCCGGATAAAGCCCGCCAAGCGCGGCGACGGTGCCGTCATGTGTGCGCAGATCGACGAGCACTTTGCCCTCGCTAGATTTGAGCAGCCGCGAAATGGTCGGTTCGGTGGTCATGCCCGCATCGATCACGCCCTGCTCGATTGCCTTGATGAAGGTGTTGCCCGCGCCCACTGGCACGATCGTGATCTGGTCGATGCTCACGCCATTTTTGAGTGCCAAATAACGGGTCAGGAAGTGCAGGAAAAAACCCTAACGATGCGTTCTGGTTGTCTGCGTGTGATTGGAGATGGTGACGGAACGATGCCCTCCGCGACCGTCACGGAGGGCACAACGACGCGAGATGTGGAAGCGGCGAAATTAGGGCGTGGCGGCCATCGTCGCTGACAGGGTGGCATTCATACTCATCGTGGCGACCATCGTCGGCATGGGTCCGAGCGCTTTGTTGGCCGCATCGACGAATTCGGTGGTGAACGTCTTGGATACGTCGATTTGATGGTCTTTGACGTTCGCGTTGAACAGTGACAATACCGACAGCACAGTGGCCGGGCCGTCTTTGGGCATCACGCCGTCGGGCGTAAAAATGCCGAGGTTGGCCTTCAAAGCGGAAAGGTACAAATCTTTGTTCCCGGCATAAAAGTCGGCGGGGACTTGGGCGGCGATTTCGTCGACCGAATGGACCGACATCCAACGCAGCGCCTTGACAAACGCATTCGCCAGCTTTTGCACGATATCTTTGTGAGCGTCCACCCAAGCTGTCTGCATATACAGGCAGGCAGCGGGATAGGTGCCGCCGAGCGCCGCGCGCGTGCTTTCTGCAGTGCGTAGGTCGATCATGACCTTGCCGTCGCCGCTCTGCACCAAGCGCGCGATGGTCGGATCGGTGGTCATGCCGGCATCGACTTTTCCGGTGTTGAGGGCGGTGATGAACGTGTCGCCCGCGCCTACCGCGATCGGGGTGATGTCCGAAAGCTGCAAGCCTGCCTTGACTGCGAGGTACTGCGTCAGGAAGTAGGTGGACGAACCGATGCTGGTCACACCCAGGCTCTTGCCCTTGAAGTCCGCCGGGGTCTTGATCGTATCGGCGTTCTTTTTGCTGACCATCTCAGCCTCGCCGGGCACCCAATCGAACTGGACGACGGATTCGGTGGCTTTGCCCTTGCCTTGCAGATCGAGGTTGTGGTCATAGAAGCCAACTGTGCCATCGACTTGACCGGAGAGCATGGCGGTCTCAGCATTGACGCCCGACGGTTCATCAAGAATATCGAGCTGGAGTCCTTCCGCCTCGAAATAACCGAGCTGTTTGGCGATGGTGGGCACGATATAAATGATCTTGTTCAAACCGCCAACCATGATCGAGGTGTGGAGTGTCTGCGCTTTGGCCGTCGAGCCAGCCGCACCGATAAACATGGCGCACAATGTGAAAAGCACGCCGAGGCGAAATGATCGTTTCATGTGAACTGCTCCTTAAACATTCAAACCTCAAAAATCTGCGTATGAGACGTTGAATCACAGACATTGCCAAGTACCTTCCGGGTGATTTTCCAGTCGGCTACTGCACACAGCATTTTCAAATGCTGATGTTGCTGATCGGAGTAGGCCGCCATTTGAGCAGCACATTCTCGAGCCGTGTGATAGCCCATTCGACGGCCAGCGTCACAATCGCCAGGATGACGATCGCGGCAAACATGCCGTTTGGGTTGAAGGTGCCCATCGCGGTGGCGATCATCAGGCCAATACCCTGGGTCGCTCCAAAAAATTCACTGACGACCGCACCCACCAGTGCTAAGCCGAAACTGATATGCAAGCTGGCGACGATCCAGGTAAGCGCCGAGGGAAAGATGACGTGCCGCGAGATTTGCCAGGGCGTGGCGCCCAAAATGCGCGCATTGGCGAGGATATTCCGATCGACCTCACGCACACCCTGAAAGACGTTATAAAACACCGCAAAAAAGACCATCACCAGCGCCAGCGCAACCTTCGATGACAAGCCCAGACCCATCGATACGATGAACAATGGGCCGAGTACGACACGCGGAATCGAATTGGCGATGTGGATGAACGGTCCAAGGACTTCGGCCAGGATATTGATGCGCCCCAGCGCGATCCCGACGATGATCCCAAATACTGCACCCACCAGGAAGCCCAGCAGTGCTTCTTCGAGCGTCACCCCGACCTGCGCCAACAACGGCCCTTGCGCCGTACCCTGCCGAATCCACGTCCACAGTTGGGCGACGATACCCGTCGGTTTTCCCCAAAAGAACTCATCGATCACTTTGAGGTCTACCAGAACTTCCCAGCCGATCAGGATCGTGGCCGTGAACGCGATTCGCAACACATTCACCGTCACGCGCCGTCGCGCCCTGGCCCGCCGCAACTTGTCCTGGATGGTCAGTTCGCTGATCGCAGGACTGCTCGCCTCACTTACGCTGTTTAGAACGCTCATAGCTCAGCAGCACCTCACTGCGCAGATCTTCCCAAATTTGTTTATACAGCGGCGCGAAACGCGGATCGAAACGAATTTCGGTCAGGTTGCGCGGACGCGGCAGATCGATCGTATAAATGCCTTTGACGGTGGCCGGCGCAGTCGTCATCACGCATACCCGGTCGGCCAGCGCGATCGCCTCCTCCAGGTCGTGCGTCACGAAAACCACCGACGAGGCCGTCGAAGACCACAGTTCAAGCAGTTCATTTTCCATCAGGGTGCGCGTCTGCACATCCAGCGCGCTGAATGGCTCATCCATCAGCAGAATTTTCGGCTCGATGATGAAGTTTTGCGCCAGGGCAACGCGCTTACGCATTCCGCCGCTCAGTTGGTGCGGATAATAATCCTCGAAACCAGTCAAGCCAACCCGCCCGATCCAATCGTGGGCGCGTTCCATGGCCTGATTGCGTGGCACACCTCGAAACAAGGGTCCCGCCGCCACGTTGTCGATCACACTTTTCCAGGGAAACACTGCGTCGGCCTGAAACACATAACCCACTTCGCGGCTGATCGCGGTGACGGGTTGCCCAAAAATCTGAACCTCACCGCCGCTGACCCCCTCCAACCCAGAGATTAGCGCTAATGAGGTCGATTTGCCCGATCCAGTTGGCCCGACGATGGCGAAAAACTCGCCCGCCCGGACGCTAAAGCTCAAATTTTGGACAGCAGTGAAGGGTGCGCCAGTGGGGGAATGAAAGCGCTTGTAAACGTTCCGAAACTCGATCGCGGTGGATGACTCTGCGCTGGTCACACTGATCGATCCTTCAAATTATTTGAACTTGAACAAAAGTAAATTTCACCTGAGCGTAACGCACCGTGCGACGGCTGTCAAGCGTCTAACAAACGATGGAGCGGCTTGAATTTGGCGTTATAGCACCCAAATCACCCCGTACCGTTATCTCTGGACAGCAAAATTAGTGATTTGATGCTCGGAATACGAGCTATCACTTGCCAGAAACCTGCATAACTACGCCTTTTTGAGAGCCACATCATTGATTAATAATGGTGAAACCAAGTAAACCCCAAGTATTGAAACCCTCATCCCCAATCAGGACTAACTACCACGAGGTGTCACGAACCTCATGGCTCCCCTCTCCGTGAGGACGGAAAGGAACCGGGGGTGAGGTTCTTCAATGCGTGGCGTCTAATTGGTTTCACCATAAGCTTTCGTCATCAATTGGATAAATCACGATGTAAACAGGACTTTCGCTTTAGTGTAAATGCTAGATTTGCGCGCGTACCTCAATCACATCTGGATTGACCTACACTGCAAAATC
>JBBRMW010000343.1:0-5395 GCA_038230635.1 Aggregatilineales bacterium
AGTTGTGTTCGATATGGCACAAACACTCGCCGCCTCCGGTCAAACGGTCATCTATGTTATCGCTGAAGGGTTACGCGGCTATCGCGGTCGTAAGCTGGCGTGGCAGAAGTTCCGCAAACAGAGTGGTGGGGAACTGTACATCTGGCGCGAACCGGTCCAACTCTTTGAGCCGCCCGCCGTTCGGCTGTTCATTGAGGCCATCAAGCCAAAAAAGCCTGTCCTCGTCGTATTCGACACTTTGTCGCGGTGCAGCTTGGGCGCTGATGAAAACAACCAGAAGGATATGGGCTTCGTTCTCGAATCGCTGGATACGGTGCGCCGCGAAACGGGTGCAACCGTGCTCGCCGTTCATCACACGAACGCAGCAGGGGGCCGCGAACGTGGCTCAACGGTCATTCGTGGCGGCATGAGCGTGATGATGGAAGTCTCCAAAGATGATGACCTCATCGTCGTATCGTGCGCTAAGGTGAAGGACTCGGGCGAGTTCAGCACCCTTTTGCTCAAGCCCGTGCTCGTCGATATTGGTGAAGAAACACCCGTACCCGTCCCCATCCCCGCCGAGCAGCGGATTCAGACGCAGGCCGATAAGCTCTCACCACTCCAACTCGAAATCTTGCGTGCGGTCGGGATAGAGATGTTCGCCACGTCTGGTGTCAAGTCCAGTCAGTTAGACGAGCTGCTGCCTATCACAACCAAGCGGGCCAGCAAGTATCATAGTCTCAATACGCTGATTAGACTTGGCTACGTAGAAACGCATGTGAAAGGTGATCCCTACAAATGCACAGACACCGGACGTCTCAAGTTGTCTGGCGCTGAAAACGCCGCTGTTGCCAGCAAGTCTAACCTGTCTAAAGCAAGTCCAAATGCGTTCATTTGGACATTGCCAGAGCCATGTCCAATGTCCAGTCCAATTCCACACACCTATGGGTGTGGAATGGACGAGACATTAGACAACACGGCAACGACTGGAATAATCGATAGACAATCAGCAACACAGGAACCCGGTGCCTCATCGGCACCTGAGTCGAATGTCCAGATCGTTCCTGTTGACCAGCAAACGCCATTGGACATCAAAAGAGACCAAGCATTTGATACGCATGGGGTACCCGAGGCACGGTTTGAAGCGGTAACTCCTGAGCAATCGGACCGCACAAGGACGGTCGCGCCGTCTCCAGCAGCGATTGAGGCGCTTCCGCTTTCAGTTCCAATAGCTGTTGTACCAGCCATGTCTGAGCTGGACATCATGCGCTACGCTGGACAGCTCGGCATTCGGTATCCGACTACGAACGGCTCCGATCTATACCACATCGCACAGATTATTCCGATCCGCTTGCGAAATGCCTTCAAAGCTGGCTTAGGAAACACCCTGGAAGCCTATCAAGCGGAGGTGGCGCGCCGTGGTGAAGAACCACTGGAACAACCCATCCCAGACATCCTCGCGGTCTACATGAGCCTGGGCTTCATATCGACTGCCCATCTCCACGAAGGTTACCAGCGCGCTTGCCAGATGGGGCACAAAAACGAATTTCTGAGTGCTCTGAAAAGCCGCAATACAAAAGCGCTTGACTATTTAAGGCAGATGGCGACTGGCCGACTGCTACGCGAGAGCCTTGTCATACCGCGTCTACCCATGACGACCGACGGCGGCACCGATGGAACGTCGAGGATATAAAAACGATCTCACGCAGGTTTTGAACACAGTTCATATAACAGGAGGGCATTCACATGCTTGTGGCAAACACAGTGAACGGTTCACGGATACTGACTTGGCGTGCTGAAAAGAGAGAAGCGCCATTTTATTGCCCCGAATGTCAGGCGGTGGTTACCTTGAAAAAAGGAGCTATTCGAGAACATCATTTTGCGCATAAACCACCCGTCAACTGCCAATATGGCACCGGTGAGTCGAAACTTCATGAACGGGTGAAACGATCTATCTATGAGGCGTTGCGGCAGAATCCGGACTGCTCGAAATGTGAGTTGGAGCGCCGCTTAGCGGGTGTGCGTCCCGATGTCAGTCTGTATATCGGAAACACACCGGTTGCCATCGAAATCCAACGTAGCACTATACGGGTTGATGAGATTCTGAGACGCACCGTGCAGTATACAAAGCTGGGCGTTCATCTCCTGTGGCTCATTCCGTTCCCAACACCGGATAGTGATTTGCCCTATCGACCCCCTGAATGGCAGAAATATCTTCACACGCTCTATTTTGGACGCTTGTATTTTTGGGTGGTGGGCGCTCTCGTCCAGCCCGTACACTTAAGTACACACCCGATTTGGGTTGAGGAGCGCGAATGGTTCGATGAGACGGGTACGGAAATGTCAGCGGGTGGCTACTATCGCGTTTCAAAGTCACTCAGACAGATTGATAGAGACGGCCCGGTTTTGGACATTGCGCGCGACTTCAAGGCAGTTTCTCGTTCAAGCTTCGAGACAAAATATCATATCCTACCTGCGGCGCGTCTATGGCTCGATAATAAGGATCAGCACCAGTCCAAGGAAACCATTGCCTCAGGAAGCGTTTGAAGGTAACCAGCGAATTCATTCAGCGCTGGATTAAGCTACCGCTATTGAATTGGAACGGTTTTCTGTCCAGCTTCTCAATGGCATCACAGATTGTAGTGCGGTGGGAATCTTGGGTGGTGTGCATCATTGCTACCAACTGGCTGCCTAAAGCCAGATTTTAAGCTCAGAAGTGTTAAGTAGCCGACACAGTACCTTGAATCAGCCCTTGCTTAGCCCGAGTTCTGAGATCTGAGAGAACCGAATTGCGCACCCTATGGGCAATCCTAGGGCTGAATGACCCACTGCTTCTCCGTCGAGCACATTTGTCCCGTCCACGCCCCGGTTTTTGAGCAACGGTTGCTCTCTGACCCGTTTTCATGCACACTTTAGTCAGAATACCCATGAAAATTGAGGAACGATGGCTGACTTAATTGGAAAACGGCTGGGGCAGTATGAAATCATCAGCCTGCTCGGTGAAGGCGGCATGGCGACGGTCTATCGCGCACGCCAATCATTGGCCGGGCGCGTTCAGCGTGAAGTCGCCATCAAGGTCATCGAGTCGCGGCTGGCGCAGCGCGATGAATTCGTGGCGCGTTTCGAGCGGGAGGCGCAAACGATCATCTCGCTCAGCCATGCGCACATCCTGAAAGTATTCGATTACGGCCAGCAGGAAGACGTCATCTATCTGGTGATGGAACTGCTCAGTGGTGGCAGCCTGGCCGAACGTATCCGACGCGGGGCGCTGCCGCTTGATACAACTGTGCGCCTGCTCGACCAGATCGCCGATGCGCTCGATTTTGCCCATTCCAAGGGGATCGTTCACCGCGACTTGAAGCCGCAAAACGTCCTGCTCGATGAATCCGGCAACGCTTTTTTGAGCGATTTCGGCATCGTCAAGCTGCTGGACGAGACATCTGGCCTGACCCAAAGCGGGGTAGCCGTTGGAACGCCCGCGTATATGGCGCCCGAACAATGGCAGGCCGGAACGGTCGATGCACGTTCAGATATTTATTCGCTGGGTGTCATGCTGTTTGAGATGCTCAGCGGTCACGTTCCCTTTCAGGCCGATACGCCGTTTCACATGATGCACATGCACATCTATGAGCCGTCGCCATCGGCTCACGGGCTGCGACCAGAACTGCCGCCGAATGTCGATCGCGTTCTGGATCGGGCGTTGGCGAAAAATCCGATCGATCGGTATCAGTCGGCGGGCGCGCTGGCGAAGGCGTTCAAAGACTCGTTGACCGCGACGGGCACGCCGGTGCCCATCCTCCAAACAGCAACCGCCATCGATGTGACGCCGAGCCGATCGCAACAACCGACGCAGCCGGCGGTTCCAGCTGCGCCTAGTCGCCGTCGGATTCCGGTCGGGATCATTGCGCTGTTCGCCGTCGTCGTGCTGGCCAGCCTCCTGATTGGATTCGTCGCGAATCGGGGCGGCATCAGCAGCACACCGACTCTCGATACGATCACAGCCAACGTCCAAATCGCGGCGTTACCGACCAGTACAAGCAGCGCAACGGCATCCGCAACCAATATCCCCAGCGCACCCCCGATCCTGCCATCTGCGACGCCAACGATCGTACTATCCACGAGAGCGCCGACTTCAACGCCGACCGTAAGCCCGCCTCCGCCAACCGATACGGTGGCGCCGAGCAGCACGGTGGCGCCGATCCTACCGAGTGCGACGCGGACGAGCCCTGCCACCAACACACCCATCCCGCCAACAGTGCTCCCATCGAATACACTGCTCCCACCGCCGACAACGCTTGCGCCGACATTCACCCTGAGTCCGCCCCCGACGCTCCTACCGACGCTGGTGATCACGGCTACACGCGCGCCCGGTGATACACGTGTAGACTCGAAAAGCGTCATGGGCGTCTATGTCCCCGCAGGCTGCTTTATGATGGGCAGCGAGGGTAACGATAAGGATGAAGTACCCGTCCACAAGGTGTGCATCACGAAGCCGTTTTGGTTGGATCAGACCGAAGTCTCGAATGCGTTGTTCGATCAATATTTGGCGGCGACCGGCAAAGTTGCCGGCAAAGCGCTCCCCACTGGGTTCGATTCACCCACACAGCCGCGCGTCAATGTCTCGTGGATGGAGGCGAGCAGCTACGCGAAATGGCGCGGCTGCCGACTGCCGACGGAAGCCGAGTGGGAATGGGCATCGCGTGGGCCACAAGACTCAATCTGGCCGTGGGGCAACGATCAGACTCCGACGAAGGCGCAGACCGCTGAACTCAAGCCCGATCGAACGGCAGATGTCATGAGCTTTGTTATCGGAAAAAGCTGGGTGAACGCCTATCAAATGGCGGGCAACGTGTGGGAATGGCTGAACGATTGGTACGATGAAAAGTACTACACCATCAGTCCGACCAACGATCCGCAAGGGCCGACCAGTGCTCGCCAATTCCGTGTGCTGCGCGGCGGCTCGTTCCGACAGGATTTGTTGGCGGCACGTGGTTCCGATCGCTATTGGGCGCCGCCGGAAGGTCGTGCTGATTTCGTCGGTTTTCGCGTCGCCTGCTCGTTGGGCTGAGGAATAGCCAGGCAAGCAAGGGAATGTGTTATCGAAAATGGGCACAAGGCCGTTGCTAACAATGTGGGAGCAATAGAAGCAGACACAGGGGCATAAGTTAATTGTTGTTATGTTGCAAGGTATGCGGATACGGCAGGTGGTTAAGGAAGCGGGTTTGGGTGATAATTCTGTCTGGACAGATTAGCTGGAAACCAGTAGGATTTTCGCGATCGAGCAAGCGCTGGCCCGTTTGGCAAGTTGACTCCCGCCTATTGTACGGTCAGCTGCACAAGATTAAGTCGGGCTTCACGCTCAAATATATGTACTCCAAGGCGCTGTGTGGCACCCGTGTCGAGCTACGTGTCGCCC
>JBBRMW010000344.1:0-5392 GCA_038230635.1 Aggregatilineales bacterium
ATTAGCAAGTATGTGTATGTGAACAGTTTCGGCACCGCCCAAATGCTGGAAATGATCCGCGAGGAAAACCTGCCGATCCGCAAGATCGTGGTCGCTTCATCGCAAGCGGTCTACAGCGAAGGCGCAGTTACTTGCCCGGATCATAGTCTGGTATTCCCAACAACACGCCCGTTCGATCAATTACAACGCGGCGATTGGCTCGTCAAATGCCCGATGTGCGGAGGGGAAACGCACCGTGCCCCGACGCCCGAAGGTGCTCCCATCGGCGGCGAAACCGTCTATGGACTGACCAAAGTCGATCAGGAACGACTCATTTTGATGTGGGGTAAGCAAGTTGGCATACCCACCGTCGCGCTGCGCTATTCCTGCACCTACGGCCCGCGCCAGTCGGTCTTCAATCCGTATACGGGCGTGATTGCGATATTCAGCACGCGCCTGCTCAATGGGCAGCCGCCTGTTTTATACGAAGACGGCCAGCAAACACGCGATATGTGCTATGTCGAAGACGTAGCGCGCGCGAACCTGCTGGCGATGGAATCGGATGTGGTCGATGGTCTGCCCGTCAATATCGGCTCACGCGTGGCAACGACGGTCACAGAGATGGCGCAACTGGTAGGTAATGCGCTGAATATTCAGATTGCGCCCATCCTGCGTGGCGAGTTCCGACCGGGCGAAATGCGCGACCTGCAATCAGACATTACGCGCGCAGAACGAATCGGTTATGCGCCGCAGGTCACGCTGGCCGACGGAATCGCGCGGTATATTGCGTGGATCAAAACACAGGGCGATGTCAAAGATTATTTCGCGCTGGCCGAAGCGTTGTTGAAGCAAAAGCGAATCGTCCACCAAACAGCTCCAGTCAGCTAATTCATTGTGAGGGCAATTCGATGACAGTTTCACGTTCTAATTCCAACCTTTTTCCTGCCATTGGCGATATTGTCGGGCTGATTGGTGGCCTGCTCATCCTCGTCGGCTATGCGTTCTTTCCGATCGAACAGGGCAACAGCCGAACCGCGCTGAGCTATGTGACTTCGAGCAATACGTTCATCGCGCTGACCTTCACGGTCGGGTTGACGGCGTTCGTCGCCGCGCTGATCAATTTGGCGGTCAAAGAGCGCGCGATTCGCTGGTATTTGCTCGGTCTGGGTGGCCTGGCCCTGATCTATCCGATCGATAATGCGCTGCGCGGCGGCGGCGCGTTTGCGTTAGGTGGCTATTTGACGCTGCTGGGGATCGTGGCGCTGGTCGTGCAAGTTGGGCTGCCACGTCCAGGCTATCATATTTATGATCGGCGCTCGGAGACGATCTTCGCGCTCATCCGAATGATGGTGGCGACGTTATGGTTTACTCAGTTGCTATGGAAGCTGCCCTGGGACAATTTTGGCTGTGCCACCGGGGCGCTAACACCCGCCGCCAACACATCCGGCCTCTGCGATTGGATCGGGCGCGAGATCGCCTCGCCGCGCTACCCGGCATACAAAGACTTCTTGACCGGAGTTATTGCCCCCAATTTGAGTTGGATGGCCTTCTTAATCGTTGGTAGCGAGGCTTTCGTGTGTTTCTCATTGATGTTTGGGCTGCTAACGCGATTGGGCGGACTGGTTGGGTTTGCGATGGGGTTGAACCTGTTTATCGGACTCACGGGCGTTCGCGGTGAATGGGACTGGACTTACCTAATGCTGCCGCTCATCAATCTGGTGTTCGCGGTTGTGGGTGGGCGTTTCTTCGGGGTCGATGGCCTGATCACGGCGCGGCTGCCAACGACCACTGAAAAAGATGGGATGGCTGTGCGCCTGTTGCGCGGATTGGTCAGCTAGATGCTCAATGCGGCTCGATTGCCCGTGCGATTTCCGACGTGGGCATGGCTGGCGCTCATCGTCTCGGCGATGGCGGTGATCTGGGCATTTGCCTTTGGCGCGCGCTATCCCCTCGCCAACTATGGCAACCTTCCGATGCAATCGCTCGCCACGCTCAACCATAACTCGCTCGAAAGTGCGCTGCTGTATGTTGGGGCGTTTGTTCTGCTTTTCATTCTATATGTGTTGGCGATTGGGCTGGTGCGCGCCGGATCACGCGGGACTGGTTGGGTGATCGTGGGTGGAGCGATCGTGATGAACGGGGTGATGCTGCCGATGCACCCAATGGATGCCGCTGACATCTACGATTACATCATTCGGGGGCGCATGACCGCGTTCTATGGCCTGAATCCGATGCGCGACACGCCCACCCAGTTGAATCAAGATGACACTTACAGCTTCGTGGGCTATAAAGATGCGACATCTGCCTACGGGCCGGCCTGGGAAGTTTTGGCGGCGATCACGGCGCGATTCGCTGGTAACGATCCGAGTTCGCAGGACAATCGAAATCGTGCCGTGCTCGCGTTCAAGTTATTAGCGTGCCTGGGCTACGCACTGACACTGGTGGGGCTTCGCTGGGTGCTGCTGAAAGTTGCGCCGGAGCGGGTATTGGTCGGGATGCTGATCTTCGCCTGGAATCCGCTCATGATCTATTTCGCGGGCGGTACGGGGCATAACGATGTGTGGCTGGCGGCGGCACTGGTTTTCTCGATCGGCTGCATGGTGCGGCGCTCGTATGTGGCCGCGATCGTGCTTGCCGTACTCGGCATACTGATCAAGTTCATTCCAGTGCTTCTGCTGCCGATCCTCGTGATCGTCATTTGGCGCAATCTACCCTGGCGCGAACGGCTGCGCACCTATTGGATTGGCGGCGTGCTCAGTGCTGCGCTCATCGGCGTGATGTATGCGCCATTCTGGGTGGGGATCGGCACGCTGGCGATCGATCGGCGGGCGCACATGTTCACCAGTTCGCTTGGTGTGCTGGTTCGACAGAGCCTTGAACCGCTGTTGGGAAATGACGCGCGAGCGATGGTAAGCATCTTTGCGCTTGGATCGTTTGGCCTTTTTACGGTTTGGCAACTTTGGCGGCTGGCACGTACTCCACAATCCGATACGCAAGAAGTAATTCGCACATTGCTGCGCATCATCTTGTTCTATCTGCTAATCGCCGCCACTTGGTTTCAACATTGGTATCTGGCTTGGGTGATCCCGTTGGCCGTGCTGCTCGAACCCGCGCCGCTCGTTCGCCTGACGCTAGTTTTCAGCTATTTGGTGACCTGGCAGCCGCTGCTCTATAACTATGTGACATTGCGCTATACTGGATGGCTAGACCCGCCCTGGCGCGATCTGATTCCCGTCTCGGTTTTCATGGGCGGTACATATGCCTATGCCCTGGCGGAATGGGTGATCGATCGGCGAACCCACACCCTGCACGATCATCCAGTCGGCCCGCAATCGGTCATCCAAAACGGATAATGCAAAAAAAGAGGTGTAATGTGACGAATGTCGTACAGCTCCCCGTGAGCGAAAAACCCGCACTGGCCTGGAAACTGTGGATTTACACCAATTATGATTGCAACCTGCGCTGTACGTATTGCGTCGCCAAAAGCGGCCCCAACGTCCCGCGCCGCGCGATCGGTCTGGACAATGCCAAAAAGTTGGTTGATGAAGCCGTTTCGCTCGGTTTCGATCACATTTTCTTCACCGGTGGCGAACCATTTCTCGTGAACGATATTTACGACATGCTGGCTTACGCCTCAGCAAAGGTAAAGACCAATGTGCTGACCAACGCAATGTTGTTCAATCCAACGCGCCTAGAAAAACTGAAGGCGATCCAGAACGAAAATCTGGAAATCCAGGTGAGTCTTGATGGTGGCTGTGCCGAACATCATGACGCTTACCGTGGGAAAGGCACCTGGGAAAAGACGGTGGCGGGCATCAGAACATTGCAGGCAGCTGGCTTCAAGGTGCGGCTGAGCACGACAGAAACGCCCGCTAACAGCGCGGGGTTGGACGAACTTTTTGCCTTCCGCGATTCGCTCGGTATTTCCGCCGAGAGTCATTTTGTGCGTCCGCTGGCGAAGCGCGGCTTTTCCAAAGAAGGCTTGGAGTTGGGCGTGCATAACCTGGCACCAGAGTTGACGGTCAACCTGGATGGTGTGTTCTGGCATCCACTTTCGACCGACGCCGATATGCAGGTGAGCAAGCACATTTTCCCGCTGTCAAAATCGGTCGATCTGGTGACAGAGCACCTCGACGAGATCGCGCGCACGGGGTCGGCGACGCTCCAACATTTCACCTGCGGGTGATCGCTCGTTAATTCGCTGCCTTCGTTATTGAGTTTCCATCTCATGAAAGGGATTATCTCTGTGCTGCAAGCCTACATCTTGATTCAAGCCGAAACCGCCCGCGTCGAAGAACTGGTCGAGGAACTCGCCCACATGCAGTTGGACGCCACCGTCATTAAGGATATTCGCGTCGTGACGGGTCAATATGACCTGATCGCGCTCGTCGAAGCGCCTGATCTCAAAGCCATGTCACACTGCATTATTCAGGGCATCTCCAATGCAGTCGGGATTCGTCACACCGAAACCTGCTTGATCATCCCCTAAGATGCAAAATGGCGATGAGGGATCAATCCGACCATTGAGTCCCCGATCGCCACAGCCGTTCGCCGTTTTCACGCTGTGCGGGGTGCTGCTATGCGGCATATTTGGGATCATGCTGGCCCATGGCGATTATCGGCCAAGCGGCATGATCGCCTTTTTCCCGGCCTTTTATGCGGCGTTTGCGATTTATCTCGTAGCGGTTTGGCTCGTATTGCGGGTGCGCAGATCGGAGTGCCGCAATCAAGTCTTGATCGTTGGTTTTGCCGTGATCTTCAACTTGATCCTGCTGCCGAGCGTGCCCACCCTGTCCGACGATATGTACCGCTACGTGTGGGATGGTCGGGTGCAGGCGCAGGGGATCAATCCGTATCGGTATGCGTCCGACGCGCCCGAACTGGCGGTTCTGCGCGATGATGCGATCTGGGATCAGATGAATCGCAAGTCGGCGCACACCATCTATCCGCCGCTGGCACAGGCGATCTTTGCCGTGTTATGGCGCATCGCGCCCGACAGCATCATGATCTTCAAAACTTTTTTCGTGGGCTGCGTGCTGCTGGCTGGGATCATGCTGATGCCCGTATTGCGCGCGTTTGGACGACCGCCCGAACTGGCGCTGGTTTTTCTGTGGTCACCACTGTTGATCGTCGAAATCGCGCATTCGGCGCATGTGGACGCCGTTTACCTGCCATTGTTGGTAGCAGCATTTTGGCTGCGAGTGCGTCAGCGGGGAGTGGTTCGCCCGTGGACGGATGCTGCAATCGGCGTCTTGCTCGGCCTGGCGACCCTGGTCAAGCTATATCCGGTGATAGTGGCCGCCGCATTGTGGAGCGTCCGCGATGAACGGGGCCGACGGCGCTTGCGGCTCGCGCTGCCGTTAGCGCTGATCGTCACGATCGGGCTGGGTTATGCCGTCTACGCTGCGCCGGG
>JBBRMW010000345.1:0-5340 GCA_038230635.1 Aggregatilineales bacterium
CGACTGCGCCATGCCCGCTGCTTGCATCGCCGCCACCCGCTGCCAGCGCGCTGATAACAGGCTTTCAAAAATAAAGTCGGTATAGCCGTCCGGCACCGTCTCGCCGCAAAATTGCGTCACGTAGCGCTGACACAGGCTTTTGTACTCATCCCATACCGCATCCAGCTCAGCTACTTTGCCGTCGTTGGCCGCCAAAAGGCGTATGTGCGGCAGCGCCTTAATCACTTGCATCCGCTTTTGCTTGGCCTTTGCTCGACATCACCCAAACATACAGGCAGTTCCAATTTTACATTCAATCAAGCCTGCTATTATAGCCCATAATGCCATACACTGGCATAATCTGGCTTTGCGTCAAGTATACCCAACATCGCGCCCAGGATGGTGCTCAACGTAGTCCCGTAAAAAAGCCCGCCGAGTGCATCGTTAAAGAGGAAAGCACCATAATCGCTCATGCCACTGCGCACAAAATCTCTGTCGGCTAAAGCGTGTTGACGGAGATAATCGAAGGAAGCGACTGAAACAACATCGATCACGACATTGGTGATCAACAAAGCGACACAACCCGCGATCAATCCCGCCAGAACGCCCAGCGTAATCTCGTTGGTGGTTCTTGCGCCGCGAAAGCGATGGGATACAGCCTGAGCAATCGCCGATAGACGCGCTCCGACCAAATCAAAACTTTGGAGACACCAGACATAAAAGCTCCTTCTCAGGGGTTTAAGAAAAGTGCGTCTTGCGGTAATCTGGCTTGCGCTAACTGCACCACCTGCGCGAGACGTTTTACTTCCAGTTGGATAACACGACGACCATTATCGGTTAAACGATAATAACGGCGACGTTGGTCATCCAAAGCGGGGCCAGGGCGTTCATCGGACTCCGCTATCAGGCCGTTATCGAGCATCGTTTTAATTGAGCGATATAGCGTGCCAGGACCCAGCCGTATTTGACCCTGCGTATCTTTGGTGATCGCCTGGATAATTCCGTAACCGTGCCGCTCCTCGCCAGCCAGCGCCAAGAGAATATGCAAAACGGCTGTGGTCAATGGCAGAACGTCTGTATTATCATGTGATTGAGATGGCACCCAGTATCTCCAACCTTTAACGAATTGTTCCTGGATATATATATCCAGGTTGACTATATCTAACTTGGATATACTAAGTGATATTTGATCGCTTGTCAAGTGGTATCCCCTTGAAGGGTGTAAGGAGTCGAGTCGATGAGGCAAAAACCGAACACGCCACTTGGGGGTTGAGTTACGATCGGTGTTCCCAAATGTTGAGACATAGACCAATGCGCGCAATCGCCAACCCCAGTCCTGCGACGCGCGACGCGCGTGCCCACCCTTTGTCCGCGCGATAAAAGTGATCGAAAATACAGTGTCTGCGAAAGTTTTGGAGAACCTGCGAAAAGTTTGTGGAGATCGTGTGGGGTTTTCGGAGGAAAGAGTAGTGTTTTGAATCAGCGGCTCGCCCAGACCATGCCGCGCAGCATGATCTCGCGGACTTCGGGGACATCAAAATCGGTGCGGATGTGCCCCAATGACGAATAGAAAACGCGCCCTTTGCCCCACAACCGCTTCCAGACGACGGGCATCACCGTTCCAGCGATCCAGGGCGCGTGATCACCACTAAAGGTGGTGGTCGCCAACACCCGGTTCGAGGGATCGACGTGCATGTAATATTGTTCGGAGTGCATCTTGAAATCGGCGATGCCAGCGGTGATCGGATCGGCGTGATCGGTGATGTTTACCGTGTAATCGATGATGTTACCGGGGTGCGCCACCCACTGGCCGCCCACCATGAACTGGTATTCGGTGCTGGTGCGGAACGAGTCGCCCATCGTACCGTGCCAGCCCGCCACACCAACGCCCGCCGCTACCGCATCGAGCAGCCCACGTTCTTGCTCGTTGGTGAGTGTGCCCATCGTCCAAGTGGGGACGATCAGGCTGAGCGTGTGAAGTTTCGCCGTATCCAGGTAAGCATCGAGCGTCACCGCAAGTTCTACGGTATAGCCTTTTTCGTGCAGGCAGCCCGCAATAAAGTCGGCTACAACTTGTGGTTGGTGGCCTTCCCAGCCGCCATAGACGATCAGCGCTGATTTTTGTTCGGTCATGGGGGGATCCCTAATGTGACGTTAAAAGGAGTCGCGCCGCGATCATAGCGCGGGTTTTGGGGCGAATCGAGGTTGTCGTAACACGATAACGGGCGACCATTACGGGTCGCCCGTCCTTATAACCCGATTTGTCAAAACACTCGGCTTGGAATGGGACGCTAGGCTCAGCTTAGAATGGACTCGTGAATTGGTAGATCGGCGAATTCAACCCGTTGGGGGCTGGATTCGCTGTTGGGCCGCCTTTTCCAGAATTGAGAAACGCGCACTGCGTCGGGATAAATCCATCAATCGGGCCGCCGTCGTAGATTTCCGTCCAATGGTTGCCGCTGCGATCAACGACATAGAATGGACTCACAAACCACGTTTGCCCGATGAAAACGGTGGCGTCGAGCGCTTGACCGCCGGGTGTGGCATAAACCGAAGTTGTGCAAAGGATGGTGCGCAGGACAAAGCCGTTGGGTACGCCAAGCTGCTGGCCGGAGCAGGGGATTAGGGGAAACGTGCCACTGCCCGCAAAGTCATAGCCAGTCGCAACTTGGTTTCCATCACCACTACCCGCTTGCACTGTGGCCGTGCCTGCCGGATCGGCACCGGTGAGCTGGACTAAAAACGTGAAGTTGTGCATTTGGCCGTCGGCGGGAATCGCACCCCAGAGCACATGCGAATTTGCCAGGACGCCGATCTGGTCGCCGCCGGAAGTATTTGCGGTGACACCGCGTGCGCTGACGGTCACATAGAGCACGTTCGTATTGAACGTACACACGGAAACGATCGAGCCTTCGGTGGCGGCGCGGCTGGTGGTCGTGGGCGCGGCCACAACCATGACGAGCGCGAGGAACATGATCATGAATAGTGCGAGTTTTTTCATAAGTTCGGCGTCGTGATGACTGCGCCTTTTCCTTTCAAATACACGGGCGAACCCGTTGATGCCCAAATGGATATGCCCGACCAAAGATTTTGTGTGGCGAGCATCAAAACCTATTATATGACAGATTCAGGCTATCTGGATCATTTTGCTTCCATGAGTTTGTCAAGCGGAACAGATGTTCTCTTGGCTCGCGGTCAGTCCGTTTGGCGCTATGGGTGCTCTTGGGCGCCGTGCTTTGTTGATCAACTTTGCCGCCAAGCATCATAGACTGTTATAGTTTGGGAAATTAGATCGCTGAAAATATCGGGCCAGATTTTGGAGTAAACGTTCATGATTACGAATTCCTCCAGCACCCACACGACGGGCACGATCACGATGCGCGATGGCAAGCAGCAGTTCACGCAAGCATGGCTGCCGACTGAACCATCGCGCGCGACAATCTTGCTTCAGCATGGAGTCCACGAGCACGGCGGACGCTACGATCACGTTGGCCGTTTTTTTGCCGAACGGGGCTATGCCGTTCACGCGATGGATGCGCGTGGACATGGGCGCAGTGCGGGCGACGCAATGGGCTATTTCGAGCGCATGAATACGCTGGTCGAAGACTTACATCAATATAGCCTGAGTCTGACCACAGATAAACGGCTCTTTCTGGTTGGACACAGCATGGGTGGTTTGATCGCGCTGCTGTTTGCGATTCGGTACGGCGGAGAGTTGCGCGCGCTGGTCGTCTCCGGGGCGGCGCTGGATGCCGGCGACAGTGTGCCCGCTCCTGCCATTATGATCGCCCGGCTGCTGGGACGTGTCGCACCACACATGGGTATCATGCCGATCGATGCAACCACGCTTTCCAAAGACCCGGCGGTGATCCAGGCATACGATACCGATCCGCTGAACAAGCATGGCCGGATGACAGCGCGAGTTGGTGTGGAACTGTTAAATAGCGGCCTTGATGCCAAAGCCAACCTCGAAAAGATCATATTGCCGATCCTGATTATGCACGGCGGCAGCGATCGGTTGGTCAACCCGAACAGTTCGCGCTATGCCTTTGCACATGTGGGCAGTGCCGACAAAACGCTCAAAATCTATGAGGGGCTGAATCACGAAATCTTCAATGAGCCGGAACGCCTGATGGTGCTGGGCGAAGTGGCCGATTGGCTGGCGCGGTTCGAGAATTAGCCGGGCAGGGTAGGCTTGTCGAGGTCAGGAATAGCAGCCAATGTGCTTTCGACAATCACGCGCGTCGATTCGCGGAAGGCCAGAAAATAAACTGTCTCGATCCGTGTATCTTGCGTTTCCAGGTAGTCGGTCGCACATTCGATCAACGATGGGGCAACCTGATCCAGGGGAAAGCCACCGTCACCTGCGCCAAAAAATGGCATAACGATGCGACGGAGTGGATCGTCCGGGTAGTGATCTCGATTGAGAGCATCGACACAGCGCAGCACATTCGTCGCGCAACGCCGAAGTTGAATGCGGGTCGAAGGCGTGAAGTCATTGCGATGGCGCACGACCGAAACGGCGTGAACGATATGACGCACATTGTTCGAGCGCAGATTGCCTGCCGATGTGACCAGCACGGTCGCCGGACTGACCGGAAGCGTAAGCGTCTTGGCGATCGCGGTCAGTTCCTCTTTGACGGTCTGGCGGATCGGGTTTTCGTGTTCGTCCCAATCGGCGCTGAAGGCGTTCAGTGAACCGGAAATGGTCTTGCCAATCGGGCGATCCATTTCGAGATGATCGTTCTCGCTGTTGACGAGCACATCCGCACCGCCAATCTGCCCGATGTTGCCCGTCGCAATCCCGATCGACTTTTCGGGACGCCGCAGCAGCGGGTAAATCGCTCCTAATGCAGATGGAAGCATACCTGGCACACGCACTGCCGGTGGCTCACGTTTGGGATCGGGCGCGATCTGCTGTATTTTGGTATCGGTGAGCATCTCGACGAGCTGCTTGAGCGCCTTCGGATAGTCGGCTTCTTTGCGAAAATCGACCCGGAGCGCAGTCTGGAAAGCGAAGTACATGCGATCACCGCTGAGCCACGCGGGGATCAGTTCGAGGCCATCATTCATGAAGGTGTGCCACTCGTCCTGGCAGTTTTTGGAGACCACACTGCGCTCGGAGACGACCGCGATCATCTGTTTGCAATCGCTCAGCGCGCCCTGGACATGCTCATTCCAACGGGCGATTTTGGGGATGTCGCGGTGATCGGCAAAGGTTTGGATACCCCGTTGATTCAGGTCAGCCACCAATTTATCGACAAACGCATCGTCGCCATTGTTGTGGCTCATAAAAACGCGGCTCATAAGTAGGGCATCCTTTTTGCACTTTTTCGAGTTTACAAGCGACGCAAACGCTGC
>JBBRMW010000346.1:0-5307 GCA_038230635.1 Aggregatilineales bacterium
CTTTCTTCGGTAAATTGTTGCCGGCCGTGAGTCATCTGTAAATCCATCGCCAACCCCAGATTGTGGGACGAAAGCCCTTGTGCCAGAGCCTGCGGATTCTGCCCTTCGCCATGTGCCTTCGATGTCTCCGGGGTGCGATAGCCGTCATCGATGATCAAGTCCACGCCATCCTGACTGGCATCCTGGCGCATTCGGAGGAAGTCCGCCAATGCTTTTTCATTCAACTTGTGGTCTGACTGGGAAATAGGGCGCGATCCTTTGGCTGTTCCAGCGGGTATATCCGGCACGGTGCTCAGTTTTATGACAATATATTTTTGGAGTTGGGCATCGCTGTTGAATTCTGTATTATCCACCACGGCGGTTGTGCCGGAATTTGGACGACGTTCGGCCTCGATTTTTGCCAAATCGCGCATCATTTGCGCGGCTTCGTCTTCGTGCGGCCCTTCCGCTTCACCCTTCGCGTTACCGGGGTAATCCAGGTTATCCCATTTCCGATTGCGATAGCTCTGACCGTTTGCCAGCAAATCGAGGGTCGATGCTTTGGGATCCTGAATGAACTGCTGTTCCATGAACGTGACCAATTTTTGCGCGCCAAACTCTGCCGCCGTCGGCGATCCGGGAGTGGCCGCCTGCTGCGAGGTGATGACCCCGACGAGCGTATCAAACTCCGAAGTCAGGGTCGCGTTGCCACTGCGTGCTTGCAAAGTCTTGCGCAGATAATCGGGCTGCAACCGCGTCACACCCGTCTCCGCCAGATGGATCGCCGCATCGACAAGACTCTGTTCGGGCGCGACCTTCGTTCCGGTGGCTTTTGCGTCCCCCGATCCCGTCGGTGCAGGTTGACGTTGGACACCGCCATCTATCGGCGTTCTTTGTGGATTAGCCACATTAGGCGTCGGCTGCGTATTCTGATTTGCTGGCGTTTGGCTGGCCGCGGCCTTTGGCGCAGGTGCAGGTGAGCCGATGGCGGGCAAATCGATCAGCGCATTTTTCAGCGGATCACCTTTGCCGATCACCGTTTTGTGGTCGGCGTGCCCGCTGTCGATCACCTGATAGTTGGCGGTCAAACTGTTAATCACGCCTTGCGACAAAATCGTTTCCAGCTTGGTCTTCAGCGTGCGCCCCGCGCCTGATGCCCACCAATTCTTGATGGCCGCATCGACTTTTACATATTGCTTGGCATAGTAGTCTTTGGATGTATGGCTAAAAATGCCGCGAAAGCGCATACTGGTCGTCAAGTATTGCTTCTGATCTTTATCGCGCTGCGCAGGATCGGTGACACTTTGCGCAATGGCGTTCAGTTTATCCAGGTCATGGTTCATCTGCGCCGCCAGCCAGTTCGTAACTTGCTCGACCTGCGCAGCGTTATGGATGCTATCGAATAAAATCACGCCCGCCATATTCGTCGGATTGAGGTTTCCGCCGTTGGTGTGGCTGTCTGTCACATCCTGTTGCATTCTGGCCGTCGCTTGGAATCCACCGCCGCTGTACCCAGACAGCACCATTTGCCCCCGCGTCGGCGTGATCGGCGTGGTCGATGGCGTCGTTGCCCACAGCTTGTTTGCCGTCAAAAAGTCAAAAACTTCCTGAAGGTACGCACCCCGATCAATATTGCCAAAATCGGGCGCGCTCGGTTTTGTGTCAGGCAGACCCGCTTGCGGCAAGACAGCGATCATGTTGCGACCGCTGGCACGCAACTGCTGCTCGATTCGGCCAAAATCAACATCCTCGACTTTGCCACCACTTTCACGGTAGCCGATCGTCAGCCCTTGCAAGTGCAGCAGCACCCCGATATTTTGACTGAAATCCAGATTATCGGGTATCACGACGATCGCTTGACCCTCTTTCGCGGTTTCTTTCGTCAGATCGGACACCTTGTTGTCCAGCCAGTCCTTACCGTCCGGGTCGTTGCGCGTGCTGCCATGTTTCAAGCCGCGAACCGGAATGCGCCGCGCCGCCCCCAATTTTGCATCGGTCGCATCTACGGGAATACTCGATTCCCCTTTGTTTGCCCCGGTCGTGTCTTTTCCATCGCGGGTATGCCAGCCAACGGTCGGAACGCGCTGTGCGCTGGCGTGGCGATTGCGCGTGACCATCCGCAGCACCGCATGATTGCCCTGCGAATGCTGCATAGCGAGTACATGCCGTTGGCTGGCTGTTAGGTCATTCTGGATGGGTTGTGCTGTTGGCGGACGATGGGGTTCAGCAGGTTGTGTTCGTTGTTTCCGATCGGAATACAGCCTTGATTTGTAGGCCATGATTTTCTCTCACTGAATCATATGAACGGATTGAGAACCAAGCAGTCACTTGGCGAGGTGGCCTCATTGATGGTCATGTGATTGCGATGGGACGGAATCGACTTTGAGTGAGAGGATTGTGAAGGCAGAAGCCGCTACAGTTTTCAGTTTATCAAGCAAATCTACCATCTGACTATACCTGAAAAATGCCTATGGATCGCCCGGAAAAGCATCAGACCGATAAAAAGATGGTCAAAAATTAGCATATGGCTGGGCAGTCTGTAAGGTTGCTCTACCTCCTTGAATACGATTCCTATATTCAGTGAACGATGGCACGAACCAGTTTAGATGTTTTTGAATCCGTAATGGCGGAGCAAATACTGGATTTTGACCGCTGACAGACGCCGCACCGTCCCGTATAATCCCCTGATCAGAAACTTTCCCCACCCAACTAGACGGAGCGGCTCGCATGACCGAAATCGATCTCTCGCGCCCGGTACGCGTGCGTTTTGCGCCCAGTCCGACGGGCGATATGCACATTGGCGGTGGCCGCACGGCGCTTTTCAACTGGCTGTTTGCGCGGCGCTACGGCGGCAAATTTATCCTGCGCATCGAAGATACTGACGACAAGCGCTTCAAGGAAAATGCGCGCCAGGGCATCATCGACGGCTTGCAATGGCTCGGCTTGCAATGGGACGAGGGTCCAGATATTGGCGGCCCCTATGCGCCATACGTACAAAGCGAACGGCTGCCGCTCTATCAGAAGTGGGCGAATTGGCTGGTCGAGAACGGCAAAGCCTATCGCGCCTACGAGACCGCCGAGGAAATCGAAATCATCAGCGCCACTCGCCGCTCGAAAGGGCTGCCACCCGGATACGATCGACGCGCCCGCAATCTGACACCCGCTGATTGGGCACGGCTCGATGCGGAAGGCCGCCCGTTCGTTATCCGCTTCAAAATGCCCGACGGCGAGACGACCTTCGATGATCTGGTACGTGGGCCGATCACCGCACAAAACGACAAGCTGCAAGATCAGGTGCTGCTCAAATCTGACGGCTTCCCGACCTATCATCTGGCGCACATTGTAGACGATCACGTCATGGAAATCACGCACGTCATTCGCGCCGAGGAATGGATCAACTCGACATGGCTGCACAAGCAGATCTACGATGCTTTCGGTTGGCAAATGCCGCAGGTTGCCCATGTGCCAGTGATCCTCAAAATCGATGGTAAGGGAAAGATGAGCAAGCGCGACGAGGGCGCGAGCATTTCCTATTTCTCGGAAGGCGGCTATTTGCCTGAAGCCGTTACCAATTATCTGTGCAATGTCGGCTGGAACTATGGTAAGACCGACGAAAAAAGCGAAGAAATTCAGGTTTTCACCAAAGACCAAGCCGCCGAAATTTTCGACGTCACGCGGGTGACGACCAGCGGTACGAAGTTCGATCTTGTCAAGCTGGGATGGCTCAACGGCGTGTATATCCGCGCGATCGCACCGCTTGAACTCGCCCAAAAGCTGCGACCGTATCTCGAAAAAGCGGGACTGCAAGTCAATATCGACACGTTGCTACGGATCGTGCCTCTGGTTCAGGAACGGCTCAAAACGCTGAAAGAGATCGTGGAAGTGGCGGGCTTTTTCTTCGAGGATGACGTGCCAACGCCCAAAGCCGAAGACCTGATCCCCAAGAAAATGGATGCAGCGAGCACCCGCGAAGCCTTGTCACGGGCCGCGTCAACCTTGAGCGCGCTGCCGACCTTCGAGCACGCCGCCATGGAAGCTGCCTTGCGTCCGCTGGCGGAGACGCTCGCCATCAAGCCCGGTCAGCTATTTGGTGCGATTCGAGCGGCGGTCACGGGTCGTGCGGTCTCGCCACCGCTCTTCGAGACCATCGAAATCATCGGTAAGGCGCCCACGTTGGCGCGCATCGAGCGGGCGGTGGATAGCCTGAAAGTCGTTTAGGTTGAATTCAGGCGGCAGTGTACTCAATCACAAATGCGCCCGTCGAATGGCAATGATTGCACTGCCAACTGTCATCCGCCTGCGAAAAATAGATCGACTCACCACAGTCGGGACACGCGGCACGCTCAGTGGTTGAGTCCTCCATCCAGCGAAAGAAATATTCGATCTCTTCGAGTTTGCGTTCCGTTTTCGTTTTACCAAAGCGCTCGCGCAGCCAATTCGCCGGGAGCTTGGCATATTTGCGGTTGTTGCAGCCATCCGTCCCGTGACACAAAGGCACCATGTTGGTGGGTATCGTCCCTGGACAATCCGGGCTGCTGAGCGGAATCCAGTGATCGACGGCGATGGTGTGCCACAAACCCGCTGGCCGCCCACATACTGCGCAACAATGTTTCCAGTAATCGAGGGCATCACGCCTATTCTGAGCGGTAAATGTGTTAGGCAGACGGCGTTTGCGGGCGCGATACGGACGCTCCACTTTGGGGGTGGGCGAGGGCACAGGTTGAAATGGAAAACCATCCCAAACGCCTCGCAAACGCGCGCCAAATCCATTCAGCGATCGAAATACCGGTTGTGAAAGGTTGATCACATCCGCACCCCTTTATCCGGTTGCAAGGTTTGAATTTCGCAACCTATCCAGAGATGATATTACACACTGTGCGGTGCAGCGCAAATTTTGGTTTGGATGGGGGGAAAACCTCACCCCCAACCCCTTTAGGGAGTTGCAAATATTGCCATATGGCCGAGGGCAACCGCGAAAATGATTTTGTCATTGACCATGTTCTCTCGCAGCCTGTTTGGGGAAGGAGTGGATTTCCTGTGCGAACAACTTGAAGACTTTTCCGGGTTTTGCGGAATCGTATTTTTTGCAGAAATTTGTTTTAAGGCCATTCCAGAGAAAAGAAAGCTCCAAGACGCTATAACTCTAGTTTCCGCTAACTGGAGAGGCGAAAAAGCGGGGTAATGAGAGCCAAGTGTGGTAGGCTTGATTTACCAAGAAAAAGCACCAGATAGGCACCCATTACCATGCTCGATGATACCCTAAAAACGCTGATTTACCTGACGACAGAGTTACCGATGGGGACGAATTTAGGGTTGTTGCATGTGCTA
>JBBRMW010000347.1:0-5282 GCA_038230635.1 Aggregatilineales bacterium
ACGCCGGGTCGCCCCTACCCAAGCCGCGTCATTGTAGGGGCGACCCGGCGTGGTCGCCCGGTGTCTCGCCTTAACTTGGTGCATATGGGACGCGGCAGGCCGTCGTCCCTACAGGTGATCGAACGTCGCCACCGCCTCGATATGGAACGTTTGCGGAAACATATCGACGGGCTGGACATCGCGCAGCCGATAGCCATGTGAGAGCAGATGCTTGGCATCGCGTGCCAACGTCGCCGGATCGCAGCTCACATAGACGATGCGGGCGGGTGCGTGTGCGATCAGACCATCGAGCGCGGCGGCTTCCAGTCCCTGACGCGGCGGATCGACGACCGCCATATCGAACGGGCCATCCAGCGCATCCAGGACATCCTCGACGTTGCCCTCGATCAGTTCGATATTGTCGAAGGCAGCTAGGTTTTCGTCGGCATCGGTGACGGCAGGCGGGTAACTTTCGATCGAGGTGACGAGTTTGGCGGAGCGCGCCAGGAATGCCGTGAACAGCCCGACGCCCGCATAGAGATCGAGTACCGATTCGCCGCCGCGCAGCGACAGCCGATCGAGCACCAAGTTCACGAGCGTCTCGGTTTGGGGTAGATTGACCTGAAAGAAGCCGCCCGCCGTCACCCGAAAATCGTGACCTTTAATCGTATATGTGACATGCGTCGCACCGATCAGGTTGGCGGGAGCGTTGTCATCAGCCAGGAAGTTCACCGAGACGGGCAGATCGATCTCGATTTCGGGCGGCTCATCGTCGGAGGTGCTCAGGATGATCATCTGGTCTGCGCTCTCTGAGCCAACTTGCAAGCGGACGCGGCTGAGATCGGCCAATTCCAGGTCAAGCTGCTCAAACAGTTCGAGCAGTTCCGGGCGAATGATGTGGCATTCTTGGATCGGGATCACATGCACATCGTCCGTGCCGATGAAGCCCAGTTTGCCTTCGGGCGTGACCGAAAACGTCACATGCGAACGATATTGCCAGGGATCAGGGCTGGCAATGGTCGGGTGGACGAGCACATCGGTGACGCCACCCAAACGCGCCAGTTGATCGCGCACGGTCTGCTGTTTGAAAACAAGCTGCGCGGCGTACTCGATATGCTGCCAGTGACAGCCGCCGCATCTGCCGGGGCCGAAATGCGGGCAGCGCGGTTGGGTACGTTCCGGCGCAGGCTCGAACAAACGGATACCCTCGGCGAAGGCGAAGCGCCCTTTGTCTTGGGTGATACGCGCGGTGATCTTCTCACCCGGCAGCCCATAAGGCACAAATATCGTCTGCCCGTTATGGCGTCCGAGCGCGCTACCGCCGTGCGCCATGCCCGTCAGTTTCAGTTCAAATTCCCCAGTGGTGGGCGATGTTTGTTTTGGCATTGAGATTCAGTCTCGATTCATTCGACGTTTGCAATTTGCATCAACGATACATCAAAACCGCCGAAATTACGCCTAGTCGCGTTCAATCGATTGCAAAGCCAAGAAAAGAGTTCAGTCCTCCCCCCCAACTCCGCCACCTCTATAACAGAAACAGGCGGCGGGTGTGCTCCGACTCCCCCTCGCTGTGGTGACGGAGAGGGGGCTGGGGGGTGAGGTTATTTCGGAATCAGGCGCAGAGTCCGAATTTGATAGGGTGTGAAAGTTAGCGTAATCAAGTGTTCATTGCTGATGGGAAGCGGCGTCTCGTCGGCTTCCATCAGATCGGTTTCCCACGCCTCGGCCACTGCGAAGCCCATGATCAGATCAATCGTCGGGCGGGAGCGCGCCGTTTCGTATAAGCGCACGATCAGGCCGCGCCCGTTTTCCGCGCCTTTGACTGTTTCGATGATCACGGTCGGTGCGCCGTCATAGTTCGGCACGATCGAAAAAGCGTTGAAGATGGCGGGCAGTTGTTTGGATGAACCCGATCCGGCGCGTTCGTTGAGCGCCACAGGTCAGTCGTGATCGTTGTCGGGCTTGTGCGGATCGCTGGCATCGATCAACGTTGTGAGAAGTCGTGACAGGATGCGAAAGTTTTCCTCACCCAGGATGGCAATGCAATCATTTTCTACCTCACGCTTGATCTCGTATGACTCGCGGAGAAACTGCCAGCCGACAGCGGTAAATTTGACGATTGTGACCCGCTTGTCTTGCGGATCATCGACACATTCCACATAACCGCGTCGCGCGAGGTCGATCACGAGTTGCCCCATCGACTGTTTGGTCATGCCCGCTCGTTCGGCCAGCGTCGTGATGCGCGTGCCATCGGTGTCCAGGTTGATCAGCAAAGTCGTATGCGCCAGCGACAGACCCGCATAGCCCCGCGCGTGCAATTTTTCGGTTGCCTGGGCGCTGAAAATGCGATTCGCACGCATGATAAGACGCCCAATATAGTTTTGGCGGTGTTCCGCGATCTGTTCTGCGCTGACGCCAGTATTCGGGTCGGACATGTGCTGCCTTTTGCTGCTTGACAAAGTAGTAAGCCTGGATTACTATATAGTAACTCCGACTTACTATCTTGGGCCTATTATAGTCTCGGCGGGAGTATCTGTCATCCATTAACCACGAAGGATTCGATCATGCGATTGTCAGAAGGTATGCCCGCGCCTGATTTTAAGGCCACCGATATGTTTGGTCAACCGATCGATCTAGAAAGCCGCGCCGGAAAACCCGTGTTGCTCTCATTTTTGCGGAATGGGGCGTGCGCCCTGTGCAATTTGCAGGTACACAAATTGATCCGGCATTATGATCAACTCCACGCGGCGGGGTTGGAGATTATCGCCGTCTTCGAGTCGCCCGTGGAAAGTGTCACGCAGCATGTGGGCAAGCAGGACTCTCCATTTCCGATCATCGCCGATCCCGAAGCAAGGCTCTACGCGCTGTATGGCGTGGAGAGCGCCGAAGAGAAATTCGCAGATGGACTGAGCGCGAAACAGACTGCACTGGTAGGGGAGGCCGCAGCCATCGGTTACAGCCTGACGCCCGAAGCCGGCAGCAACTTCTTTCGTTTGCCCGCCGATTTCCTGATCGGTGGCGACGGGATTATCCGTCGTGCGCTTTACTCGGAAGCAGTTGGTGATCACTTATCGTTCGCTGAAATCGAGCAGTTCGCCGCACAGCCCGTCTAGATGCACTCGCCAGGGTGGACGTGGCGTGTGCCGCGTCTGCCTCTTTTTCAAGAAGGTAGTGCCACACTTTCGTGCGTCGCGCTGGATGCCAGCGCCGCCGTCAGCACGCGATGATGCTGCGCGGTTTCGGCGGGCGTCGCACAGTAGAACGATTGGCGCATGGCGGCACGTCCATGCGTCAACTCATCGCAGAAAGCCGCCCACATCTGCAAGATCGAATCGGAAAAGCCGAACTCGAAGATACCGCCCGTGATCGTCGGATAAGCGGGTTCGTAGCCGACTTCGATCGTTTTCCAGGCCTGTTCACCGCCGGGTGTGTATTCCATCATGCGCAGCGATTTCGGATATTTCGTCGAAAATTCAACGCTCAGGTGCGTGCCGCTGATGCGCAGATACCAGGTGTTCATCTCGCCGGGGGCAATGCGATAGGTTTGAACGTACAACGGAAACGGCGCGCCATTTGATTCCACTTCGCAGGCGAGAGTCGCATTATCCCAGGTTTTGCACGGCACGAGCGCGCCGCTCGCATCGGGGCGCTGCTTGACGATCTTGCTGAGGGTGGCGTATACGTTCGTGGGTAGCCACCCCGCCCGCAGCGGAATATGCAGGGTGTGCATCCCCAAATCACCCATGCAGCCGTATTCGCCATTCATCTCGATCGTGCGCTTCCAATTGATCTTTTTGTTTGGGTCGAGATCGCTGCTGTGGAGCAAACCCGACCAGACTTCGAGAATCGTGCCGAAGCGATTTTCGCCGATCAATCGCATGATCCGCTGTGCGGCGGGCAAGAACGGAAACTCCGACGAGCACGCCACAACGAGATCGGGATGCTGGGCGATCTCGGCGAGGATCGCGGTGTTGGCGGCTAAATCGATCCCGAACGGTTTTTCGCCCAGCAGGTGCTTGCCCGCCCGCAAAATATCAATATATACGGACTGGTGCAAGTTATGCGGAATGGCACAGTACACCGCATCCACCTCGGCACTGTTCAGCAGTTCGTGGTAGTCGCTCGTGGTCAACTGGATACTCTCGAAGTTACCTGTGTACCACTCGAACAGCGCCGGATTGGTATCGCAGATGGCCGTGATGCGCGGCACAAAATCCAGATCGAGCAGATGACACCAGCGCGCGGCGGCACTGGCGAACTCGCGCCCCATCAAGCCCAACCCGATGATCCCGAAACGAATCTCTTTGCGTGCTTTCGCCATGATTCACACCCTCGCCGCGAGATACTGCATGGCTTGAGTGGGCGTCGCGTTTTCATGGACGATCGCCATCAGGGCGCGCGTGATGCCGCTCGGATTCGGGTGCTGAATCACGTTGCGGCCATAGACGATACCCTTTGCACCCTGTGCCATCAGATCGGCGGTGCGCGCCAGGATTTCGGCTTCCGGCGCGCGACCACCACCGCGCACCAGCACAGGTTTGCCGCCCGCGATCGTGATCACCTGATGATACTCGCGCACATCATCGCACGGATCAGCCTTGATGATGTCCGCGCCTAACTCAACGGCTTGCCGAACGAGCGGCAGAATCTTTTCGAGATCACCATCGACCATATAGCCGCCCGCCTTCGCGTTATCCTTCATGACCAGCGGCTCGATCATCAGCGGCATCCCGTAGCGCTCGGCTTGTGGCTTGAGGGCGCAAATATTGGCGATGCACTGGCGATGCACGTCAGGCTGATCGGGCAGGCTGAACAGGTTGACGACCACGCACGCCGCATCGATCCGCAGCGCTTGCTCAACCGGATTATCGATTAACACGCTGAACAAGCTGCGGGGCAGCGTCGAGCCGTAGACGTTCGCAATATCGGTACGCAGCACGAGCGCGGGTTTGTGCTTGCCGGGAATATCTTGCAATTTAGCGGCTTGGCCGATGCTCAACTGGATGGCATCGGGATCAGCTTCGACGAGCGTCCGCACAACGGCGGGCATGTCCTCGATGCTGTTCAGAAAACTCCGTTCGCCGAAAAAGCCGTGATCGATGGCAACGTCGAAGCATTTGCCATCCGGCGCAAAGAGCCGATTGAGGCGTGGTGTGATGCTCATAATGGTGGGTAAGTATCCTGTAGATTTTGTGCAGCAATTCTACAGGGGGAGCGCGCATTTTGCCGCAAAGTTGCAGAACCTCACCCCCCCGCCCCCTCTCCGTCATCACGGCGAGGGGGAGTTCTTAGGAGGCGCTATA
>JBBRMW010000348.1:0-5226 GCA_038230635.1 Aggregatilineales bacterium
GCGTCCACACCGATCAGGTTTTGGGGCTGACGAGCGGCGGCTTCGATTGGCACGGCGCGGTCATCGGCGGCGTGATCGGCGCGGCGCTGATCAGTTGGCTGCGCGGCGTGCCGTTCCGCCCATACTCGGACGTGATCGGGCTGGCCTTGCCGATCGGCGCGATCACGGTTTGGTGGGGATGCAGCGCGGCAGCCAGCGCCTATGGCCTCGAAGTTCGCACGTTGGCCGATTTTCCGGCTTGGCTCGTCATCGAAGCGCCCGATGTGTACGGCCAGATCGCGCCGCGCCTGAATCTACCGCAAATCGGGATGGTGATCGGTTTGATCGTGTATCTGCTGATCGGCATATTGACGATTCTGCGGCTGGCGACGGGTTTCCGCTTCTGGATTGCGCTGGCACTGCTTAGTTTCAGTACCGCGATTATTGACTTTTTCCGTGGTGACACCGTTATCTTAGTGGTGGGACGACGCGCCGATCAATTGCTCGATTTGGCGCTGCTGGCGATCGCCGTGATCGGAATCGTCGCCGTTGCGCTGATTCGTCGTCCGATCGCTGCCTTGAATATAGGGGATTCACCTCACCCCCCGCCCCCTCTCCGTACTCACGGCGAGGAGGAGTCGGACGGTGGGATGGGGAAAGTGTTAATGGAGAATGATGTATTGTGAACATTCGCGTTGGACTCGCGCAAATTTACCCAAAGATCGGCGATGTTGCCTGCAATCTCGAAAAGCATATTGTGCAGATCAAGGCCGCCAAAGCCGAGGGCGTCGATCTGCTGATGTTCCCGGAGCTTTCGCTGACAGGTTATAACTTGCAGGATTTGGTATACGAAGTGGCGATGCGTCCGACGGCGGATCACCCGGCATTCGCGGCGCTGCTGACGGCCAGCGCCGAAACCGGGATAGATTTGATGGTCGGCTTCGTCGATGTGGACGATCGCGCGCGCTACTACATTGGTGCGGCCTATCTATCAGGCGGGCGCGTCCTGCACGTCCATCATAAGGTGTATTTGCCGACGTATACCATGTTTGACGAGGGACGCTACTTCGCCTGGGGCGATAGTGTCGCCGCCTTCGATACGCGCTTCGGTCGGATGGGAATGCTGATCTGCGAGGACTTCTGGCACGCCTCGCCGCCCTATCTGCTGTGGCTCGATCGCGCCGATGTGCTGTTGTTCCACAGCGCCAGTCCCGGACGCGGCATCAGCACAGACGACAAGCTCACTTCCGCGCACTGGGTCGAGTTGGTCAATCAGGCCTATGGCAGCCTGTTCACCAACTATGTGATCCACTGTAACCGCGTCGGTTTCGAGGATGGCCTCAACTTTTGGGGTGGCAGCACAGTGGTCAACCCCGATGGTGACGTGATCGCCCACGCACCGTATTTTGAAGAATCGTTGCTGATCCAGACGATCGATCTCAATCAACTGCGCCGCACGCGAAGCCGTTTACCGCTGCTGCGCGACGAACGCACTGGCCTGTTGACGGGCGAACTGCGACGCATCCTGGGCACGACCCCCAACATCGAATCCAACCGTTGATCTCGCGTCTCATGATTGCGTCAGGAGGCTGCTATGGCCGTTCAATATAAACTGCTCACCGCCGATATGCTGTGGGACATGCCTGCCGACACCAAACCCACTCACTTTGAACTGGTCGATGGTCTGATCGAGGCGATGACTCCGCCCGGAACAGACGAATCCGCGCTGATCGAAAGGCTGGCCGCCGCGCTGGGCCAATTTGCAATGACGCGCAAGGCTGGGCGGATCATCGTGGGCGGGAGCGGCTTCATGCTCGCGCCGGATACCGTGCGCGTACCCGATATCGGATTCATCAGTGCTGCCCGCGTGATCGACCTGCCCGCGAATCGGTTCTATCCCGGCGCGCCCGATCTGGCTGTCGAGATTATTACGCCGGGCGACGAGGTGAACACGGTGCGCTACAAGGTGCTGCAACTGCTGGATGCGGGGACGCCGCTGCTGTGGTTGGTATATCCAACGCTGAACATGGTGGACGTTTTTCGCTCGGTCAACACCGTCGATATTATAACGATCGATGACACGCTCGATGGTGGCGATGTGCTGCCAGGCTTCGTGCTGCCGCTGCGCACGCTGTTCAAGGCATAAGTAGAGATGATCCAGGCGACCAGGATGAGCAACAACCGATGTATACGGTCATTGATATAATTAACTGGCGAGGGCGATGGATTACGAATCATCGAATGCTTTTGGGACAAGGAGAAGGTGTTTTGATCATTCTTGATCCTGCACAAATCCTGGGGAAACCTTATATCCCCAACAATATAGTGAAAATCCTCCGACCTGACAAAACGGTCTTGGAACTTACCGTTGATGAAATAGAAGTTAACAAGAGCAACCATGTCGCGCTCTTTTTCCGCGATATTTATCCGGCAAAAATCCCTCGGCTTTCGATTATCTCTTGGTGAAAAGTCGATTTTTCATCCATAAATCTGATCCGCTAGGAGCAAAACAATGGTCGCCGAACCCCTGAATCCAACAACCCCAGCCGCCGATACCGCGCTTGTCGCCGCGATGTTGCGCATCAACACGGATGTGGCGCGTGAGGTGATCGTCAGGTTTATCGCGGACGCCGTGCGCAAAGTAAATTTCGAGCGCGTGGTGCTGGGTATCTCCGGCGGCATCGACTCGGCGTTGGTGGCGTTTTTGGCCGTCGAAGCGCTGGGCAAAGCAAATGTACTCGGCGTCCGAATGCCCTACAAAACGTCGTCGGAGAACAGCTTGAGCGACGCCCAAAAAGTGATCGATCAACTTGGCATCGAAGCGTTGACTATCCCGATCACGCCGATGGCCGATGGGCTGATAGGCCAGTTCCCGGATATGAGCCAACTTCGCAAAGCGAACATCATGGCACGCCAGCGGATGATCGTGCTGTATGATCAATCGGTGGCGCAGCGGGCGTTGGTCATCGGCACCAGCAACAAGACCGAGGCGCTGCTCGGCTATACCACGCTGTTTGGCGACAGTGCCGCCGCCCTGCAACCGATCGAAGACTTGTACAAAACGCAGATTCGGCAGTTGGCGCGCGCCGTGAAGTTGCCGCAATCTGTGATCGATAAGCCGCCTTCCGCCGACCTGTGGATCGGTCAGACCGACGAAGAAGAACTCGGCTATACCTACGAACTGGTTGATAAGGTGTTGTATTTGCTGGTCGAAGGGCGCTATTCGGTCGAGGAAGCCGCCGAGCAGGGTTTCGATTTGGCGCTCGTCGAGAATATCTGGCGAAAAGTACGCATGAACCACTATAAGCGCACGATGCCGAACGTCGCCAAGCTGAGCCGTCGCAGCATCGGCCACGACTTTCTATATCTGCGCGATTGGGCGGGGTGAGGTATTGATCAAAGATATGCGGTTTCAATCACAACTGGCGCGATACTACTTTGAGAAATATGTTCTGGAAGTTGCAATTGCTACTATGGAACTGGGTCTTGCTGCTTCCAAACTGGATACCTATCAGTTCTTGTTGCCCATTGATGCTTGGGGATTCCCGAAATACCCAAGCAAGACTGCCATCTTGCCGCCAGAAGTTGATTTGGTGGATGAACTCAAAAACTTTATCTCGACGAATGAACCTCTTTTGAGAAAGCCGGATTGCTGGCTTGGAACCTGGATAAACCCGCGGACCCAACACTTTTATTTGGACATTACAACCAGTTGTAACGATTTGAACGAAGCCAAGAGAATAGCACTTGAAATCAGCGATCAAGAAGGCCGCAAGATAGTGGCACTCTACAACTCTAAGCGGAATGAAACATTCTATTTGTGAAAAGGCTTGGGCTGTGCGCATGATGCCGAACGTCGCCAAGCTGAGCCGTCGCAGCATCGGGCACGACTTTCTGTATCTGCGCGACTGGGCGGGATAATTTAGCGCAACTGAGCGTGATTTGTCCAAGCGCCGACGGCACAGGGGTGCATTCAGAATGAGGGGCGAGCGCTGCGCTTTGGCTGAAGGCCATAGCCTGGCGGACGCGGCAAGCCGTCGGTCCCCACACCATACGCCGTTTTCGTAGGGACGGCGGCTTGCCGCGTCCGTCTCGAAAGGGCAACGCTCGCCGCCAGGGGCGAGCGGTTCGGAACGACTCCGCCCCCATCCCTGAATGCACCCCAGGACAGGCTAGGTTTGATATTCTTGAACTGCTTACTCAAGAATCCAGAATTTCCCGACGTGGTTAGACGCTCTAATGATTATTGTCTGTAAATTGGGTCTAAAACCCTCGCCTTTAGGCGAGCCGCTTTAGCGTCTGATTGTTTTCGCAGTTTGCATTGGGTTAAATGGGTAAGAGTACATGCTCACTTGCCAAGGGATTGTGGTACGAATTGTGCTTTAGGCGGCTTAAGCCGCAGATCAAGCTACCTGCTTTAGCTGGTAGTCGTTGACTTCGTGGTCAGCGCGAGCGGTTGATTCCAACGACCCCCGAACACGGTTTCGGTCAGCGGCTTGCGCGTGCGTGGCAGCTTTTCACGCTCGCGCAGGTCTTCTGGCAAATCGTCAATATCGCCCTG
The DNA here is from genome assembly GCA_038230635.1 of Aggregatilineales bacterium. Lineage (GTDB taxonomy): Bacteria > Chloroflexota > Anaerolineae > Aggregatilineales > UBA2796 > JBBRMW01. The sequence continues at coordinate 4,541 of JBBRMW010000348.1, forward strand.
ATACCCAATAGCGATGATCGTCATCGGCTCATAGCCTTCGGGAATCTCGAACAATTCGCTCGCCTTTGCCGGATCGAAGCCACCCATTTGATGGGTATGCAAGCCCAGTGCTGCCGCCTGAACGGTCAGGTTCGCCACCGCTTGACCGACATCATAATAGGCGAAACGCTGAGCAGCGGCGGGGCGATCCGGGTTGAGCTTGGCGACGGACAGCACTAGCACCGGCACATTTTTGGTCCAGGCGGGGTTGCTGCCAGTCATGGTACTGATCAACTTTTCGTGCATCGCCGCATCTTCCCTGGTGGCGACGATGAACGTCCAGGGCTGTTGATTACCGCCCGAAGCCGCCCAACGCGCTGCCTCGAACAGACTGAACAGCTTTTCTGGCTCGACAGACTGCGTTGAAAAAGCACGTGGACTCCAGCGCTCAGTTAGCAGATCATGGATTGCGTGATTTGTTTCGGCGGGCTTTTGCAGTTTGACTTGTACGTTCGATTGCATTTTCGATTGTTTCCTTCAGGCCATTACGGCCAGATATATTGATTAAAGAACTTGCACCACTCCCATAGGGAGTGGTGCAAGGAAAAGGTTTTACCGTGAAAAGCAGGTAATAAGGGTCTCCCTAGAAGGTGCGAACTTCAGGAGACCTATAATGAGCCATACGTTCAGAAGGCTATCGCATTCAC
>JBBRMW010000349.1:0-5212 GCA_038230635.1 Aggregatilineales bacterium
GCGCCGCCACGTCGCCAGTTTGTCGGTCAGCGCGGCATACTGCGCCTCTTGCTGCTTGACCTGATCGATGTTTTCGGCGCGCGAGTGCTCGATCGCACTCATCTGGTCGATGGCAAAGCTCAGCGTCGGCGCGAAGTCCGTCTCGGCGAACATCGTGAGTTGTCCGGCGGCCTCCGTTGGCGCGGTTCGTCGTGTGGTGGTGCGGCGCAGGCGCGTCTCTTCCAAGACGCCGATCTCGCTCGCGCGTGCCCCGATCAAGGTGTTGCCGCATTGAATATGGTGATCGAGAAATGACAGGGGTTTGCCCCGTGAGAGCGTCGCCAACCACAGCGAAAGTTTGGCGAGTTCGACGGCCAGCGGGTTCACATCCACACCATAGATGCAGGCCAGCACAACTTGCCGCTTCCAATACAGCAGTTCATCCTCGCCAGTGCCCAGATCGGCGGGTGCGAGCGCCAGACTGCGCAGCCATTCGGCGATATAGGCCATCGCATCGACCATGAAATGCCCGCTGCCTGTCGCCGGATCGAGCACGTTCAGCGCCAGGATCGCCTCGCGCAGGGTATCCGGCTCGCGCACGATCCAGATCCCTTCGGCATCGCGGCTGGCATACCGCTCCGTGAGCGTCGTCAGCAGCGGCTCCAATGTCCGCTCGACGATGAAGCGCACAATATAATCGGGCGTGTAATAGCTGCCCGTCACTTTGCGCTGATGGTTGCCCGTCCGCAGGTAGACTTGTCCCGCCAGCTTGACCGGAGTCTCGCCCGCTTTGGCCGGGCTGTAGGCGTCATCTTTGACGGTGAGCGGCTCAGTGGCGATGTCGAGTTCGTATTCGAGCAGCTTTTCGTAGATCGCGCCCAAATGCCGCACGTCCAGATCGCGGTAATCAACCATCACGAGCGCGCCAGATTTATCGGGTACGCGCGCCATTTTGTCGATGGCGGGTGCTAAGTGCCGATTTCCGATTGTGTTCTTTTCGAGGAATGGGTGATCGATACTTGCGAATAAGCCGCCGTTGTAGGCAGGTAAATTGTAGTGTGAGTTACCCTGATCAATGCTAAAAAATAGGTCGGCGAGATGCGCATAATAGGCACTGCCGTCAGGATCGAGAGCGCGCCCGCCGGATTGCGCAATTGCAAATTTGAGCGCGTGTAGGCTGCGTTCACGGCGATAGTTGCCGCTATCGCTCAACGGCAGAATATCGCGGCTTTCGGCATACAGGATGAAAAGCAGGCGATACAGCAGCACCAGACTTTGCGTGTACAGTTCGCGCAGTGTTTCGGGCGTTGGTTTCAGTCCGTTGCGGCGATAATCGAGAAAGCCCTGCGCGATCAGTTCGAGCGCGTCGTATACCTGATCTTCGAGCGTCTCGCTGAGGTTCTGAGCGAAGTCGCTGCTGCCCGCCCGCGTCTGATCGAGCCAGCCATCGGCTACGAAGGCGGCTTCCCGAAAAAAGGCATAGAAATACAGGAAGCGCTCGATGTCGTCATTTTCGAGCAGTTCTTTGAGGTCGACGGCATAATAGACGTTGTTTTTACTGGTGTCGCGCTCATATAAGCGCCAAGTGCGGCCATCGGTCAGGATACCCCAGCGCAGTTCACTGAAGCGCAGATATTCGTCGATCTGCTGGCTGGGGTTACGTTCACCACGCGGGGCTTGGTCGAGCGGCACCGCCCACTTTTTCGCATCGGCGACAGCCAGCAAGCCCGCCGCACGCAGTTCGGCAGGCGTATATATCTGATTGGTGAGCGCCTGCGCCGAGTCCGCCGCCGCCGTGAGCGCATAATCGGGCTTGCGATAACCCGTTGCGCCGTAGCGAATCTTGACCTGCACCGAATAGTGCCAGCCCAACTGATCGAGCACGAACGTGATCCACTGCTGCTCAAGCTGCGACTCGTCCAGGCGCTCCGGGTGCAGCGTGGCGAGCCGTTCACGCAGCGCGGCAAACACCGGACGGGCGGCGTTGGTCAGCGTCAGCCAACCGTCTTGCGCCGGGACAATTTCGTTCAGGTAATAATCAGAGAACAAGCCCTGATTGAAATGCGGTGCGCTGGCGAGCGGGAGTTGAGTCACGTTTATAAAATCCGTTTGGTCAAGGCCACCATTATAACTAATTTTTGATAGTTAGCGGACGTGGCAAGCCACTTCCCTACACGGATGGCGGTTTTTGTAGGGACGGCGGCTTGCCGCGTCCGCTTGTGATCCCGATCATCCATTTGTAATGAAATAATAACGCCATCCACGCCATATTCCGCGCTATACTTTCTTGGCAATTCGAGTGGATGGGATGGGAATGATCAAGCAATTCGCGCGCGTGTCATCGCCAATCATGTTGATCGCACTTCTGGCACTATTGATCACCGCTTGTAATGCGCGTCCGCAGCCGAGCGTGAGTAGTACGCTTGTGCCAACTTTCGCGCCGGTTTCGGCCAGTGCGAATTATTGGGATTTGGGGATCGCCCTCAAATATCCAAGCAACTGGATAACGCCCATCTATGCCGCTGGACAAATGATGCTCGTGCCCACCCCCGAAGATGCGACGCGCCAACCGCCGACTGCGCCGATTGTCGAACTGCAATTCGCCACACTCGAACAACTGCACCTGGATAAAACGGCCACGCTTATGCAAATCGCGGAACTCGTCAGCGGTCAAACGCGCACGACCAAGCAATTTACGTCGTCCAGCAGCACCTTCGCTGGGCTGGATGCGGGCGCGGTTTTAATCAGTGATGTGACGAACAACTTGGCCGAGGAAGCGATCGCTTTCCGTGCCCCAGACGGGCGCATCGGCTGGCTGATCGCGTTGGCTCCGCTCGATATTTGGGCAAACTTTGCGCCAACATTCGATACTATCCGTACCACGGCGACGCTGCTCCGCCCGCACGATTATCCAGCGCCGACAGTTAGCGTGCCGACGACGTTTCCGCTGGGCGGCTTGACATTCTTGCTGCCTCCCGATTGGAAGGCAACCTCGCTCTCCGGCGGCGTCACGATCTATCACAGCACGAGCGATTTTGCTTACCGCGATGGCAGCGGCTTTGCCAATGGGTCGCAGCTTGTCGTGCGCGCATTACCGCTTACTGAGGGCGTTTCGATAGCCGATGCGCTGCTGGATGTGATCGGATCGGGCGACAAACCAAGCGCGATCACGATCGGTACGGCGACTGGCGCGCAAGTCATCCGCACGGACGCTTCGACCGGGCAGCAAATTCACTTTATCGCATTCGCCTCACAAGATGGCACAATCCTGAATGTGCTGCGCTGGACAACGCCCTCTGCCCTTACCGATGCTGCCGCGCCGCTCCTCGATTCGATCCTGAAATCGGTGACGCTCGGCGCGATCACTGCCACGCTCCAACCCGCTGGTATCGTGAGTCCGACACCCAATCCCGTCTTTTTCAAGGATATTCCGCAGAATAACACGCCAGATGGTGCGCCGATCTTTGGCGATCCCAAAGCACCGGTGCGCGTGGTCGAGTTCCTCGATTTTAGTTGTCCGCACTGCCTGGAATACTTCCCGACGATGCACAGTTTCCTGGATACCTATGTGCGCACGGGCAAGGCGCGCGTCGAGTGGCGCTACGTGACGTTTGTCGGCCATGAATATAGTGCAGTAGCGGCGACGGCGGCACTCTGCGCGGGTGAGCAAAACGAGCAAGGCGCAATGCACGATACCCTGTTCTATATTCAGGGCAGCCAGGGCGCGAAGATGTTTGTGACCGAAAACTTGGTGAAAGCCGCTACCGCGCTCGGACTCGACAAAGCGAAATTTGCCGACTGCATGACGAAGGGCAAAGCCGACGTGCTGGCCGCCACGGATAAACTGGTTACTTTATACAATATTCAGCATACGCCGACGCTCTTGATCGCACGCAATGACGACACGCCCACGCCGATCGTTGGTGCAGACGGCAAGGCCATCCAAATCCCATCACTCGCTGAGTTAGAAGCCGCCGTCGAAAAAATGGCGGCGAAATGAAAAACCTCAAAACGGGCGACCACACCGGGTTCGCCCGTCCCAATAGAAACAGGCGCATGACAACCCAACAAAAGACGCTCATCATTCTCAATCCACATGCTGGAAGCGGTAAAGCCGGACGCCTTTGGCACAAGATCGAGCCACTGCTGTGGGATGCGCTCGGTGAACTGGTGATTGCCATCACGCAGCATCCCGACGAAGTGGCCGCCCATCTCGAAGGGGCGCGTGCGGCTGGCCTGACGCGCGTAATCGCCATCGGTGGCGACGGTACGAATCACGCGCTGATCAATGAACTGATTCGGCTCAACCAACAATATCCCGCCGCCCCGCAGATCACGTTTGGCTGCCTGCCCATCGGCACAGGTCACGATTGGGCGCGCACGCTCGGTATCCCGACCACACCTGCCGAAGCCGTGCGCTGGATTGCGGCGGCACACCCGGTCCCCATCGATGCGGGGCGCGTACAATTCAGTGATGGCGGCGCAACGATTGAGCGGCATTTCTTGAATATCGCCAGCGGCGGCCTCGGCGGGGACATCGATCGTGTCGTGAACAATCAACCGCGCCGTTATCCCTGGACATTCCTGGCTGCCACTGTTTCAGCCCTCATTCGCTATCCGCCGCCGCTGATGCGTGTCCTGCTCGATGATAAGCCCTGGTACGAGGGAAAGGCTTACGTCGTAGCGGTCGCCAATGGTCGCAGCTTCGGGCATGGAATGCGGATCGCGCCGGATGCCCACTATGACGACGGGTTATTTGATGTTGTGCTGGTTGAAGGGATGCCGCGCAGGCGGGTTTTAGCCGCGCTCAGCACCGTCTATAGCGGCGCGCATGTCCGGCGGAACGACGTGCATGTTGGACGCGCACGGTCGGTGGCGATTGAAGCGCCTGCCGCACTTGGTCTCGATTTGGATGGCGAAGCGGCGGAGAGTCGCAGCATCCGTTTTGATGTGCTGCCAGGGGCGCTTCAAATGTTGGCTCAGCCATAAAGTTAGTTTTAATTGGGGGGATCGGCGGGGTAATAATTTATCGTTTGTTGGCTTAAAAACAAAAAGGCCGCAAGTGGCGGGGAGTGGCGAAAGTGGGAGAGGAGTTCAGAGAGAAACTTGGCGACGACCTACGCTCCCAGGCGGTCACCCGCCAAGTACCATCGGCGCTAGTGGGCTTAACGACCGGGTTCGGGATGGGACCGGGTGTACCCCCACTGCTCAAGACACCAAGAAACTCTGTGAA
>JBBRMW010000350.1:0-5169 GCA_038230635.1 Aggregatilineales bacterium
CGCGAAACTTTCCGCCGCGCCCGCCGATCGCTGCGACTGGCGTTGAAGTTCGGCGGTCGGCACAAGTTGGATCGCTGCGATTGCCGCGCCAAGCAGCACCGCGCCGCCGATCAAAACGAGGGGGATGAGCGCGTTGACCTTACCCTCCTGCCCTCGATCCAGATTCACCTCACCCCCCGGCACCCTCTCCGTAATCACGGCGAGAGGGAGTTGGATGGCGAAACGGCGAAAGAGCATGTAGCAGGCCGCCAGCACAAAACTGTAAAATGTCCATTGTGCGTGCCCGGCAAGCAGCATCATGGCGGTGATCGCGGCCAACAGCAGCGATTCGCGGAGCATCGCGCGGAAGGTCGATCGGGTGAGCAGGCGCTCGATGATCCAGATCAACCAGGGTAGCCACGCCGCCACATCGACCATCGGCGGTGTACCGAAGCGCGCCACGACCGCCGTATTGAGCGCATAGGCCAACAGTGCGACCCCCTGCGCCAAAGTCGGCAATCCCAATTGGCGCATGAACAAGCCCATACCCAATCCCGCCCACACCAAATGGATCAGGCCGAGCATTCCGATCACACTCGGCGAATCGATCCACAGCGTGAGCAGATTAGGCGGATACAGGAGCGCGCTCTGGTAGTTGGCGAACAGTGGCGCGCCCGCTCCATTGAACGGATTCCAGAGCGGCAGCCGTCCCGCGTGCAGCTCGCTGAGGGCGAAGGCGCGCCAGGGTTCAAATTGCAGCGAAGGCAGCCCCCAAAACAAGACTTCGCCCGTCAGCAGCCGATGGAACAGCGCGATAATAACGACGATCAGCAGCGTATAGGGCAGCCAGCGCGGGAGGAATGAAGGTATGGAAGGTGGGTTCGTAACCAATCGGGCATCCTCTGCGCAACCTGTGTGACAAAAGATGATACACTATGCAGCCGTAAAACGTCATCAGCGGAATCATCGCATGTCATCATCCATCGCCACAGCAATCGCCCTCATCCTGGCCGCTCTGGGCGGATTGAGCGCGGGCGTGATCGTGAACTTGCTCGCGGATTATCTGCCAGCGCGCCGTTTAAATCGCTTGGCGGCGGCCAGTCCGTTCGTCTCGGAAAGCGCGATCCCGCCGCTGCCGCGTCCATTTCCGATGTTGCCCAACGGACATATCGTGCCATTTTATGCTTGGTCAGGGATCGGCGCGCGTCTGACCGGGATCATCGGCTTCCGGGAACCCCGTTGGACGCGGCGCGTGCTCGTCGAAGGGGCGCTGACGTTGGCATTTCCGGCGATCGTGGCGGGTTATCCCGCAGATGTTTATCCGATTTTTCCCACAATCGGCTTTTTGCTCTTTTACGCGGCGGCACTGACGCTCTATGTGGTGATCGATGTCGAATATCGCTGGATCATGACCAACACGATCTGGCCGGTCATGCTGATCGCGCTGATCGAAGCCGTGACAGAAACGCGCCTTCCGCTGAACATGGCGTTGCGTGGCTTGCTGTACGGCACGTTGATCATGTTCGCCTTGTATGTGCTGGGCATCCTGTTCGGGAACGGGCTAGGGGTGCTGCGCGGACGGCGGGTCGGGCGGACGGTACTCGGCTTCGGCGATGTGCGCTTGGCGGCGCTTGGCGGGCTGCTCGTCGGCTGGCCGAACATGGGTCTTGCACTGTTGATCATGGTATTCACGGGCGCAGTCGGTGCCATCTCGCTGATCGCCTCAAAAATGATCCGTACCAGACGTTATCAGGCCTTTTCCGCGATCCCGTATGGCCCCTATATTGTGATCGGGATAGCGGTTATGCTGTACGTGCCCTGGCTGGTCGGGGATTTGCTCGTTTGGCTCAGCGGGGGATGGTAATCGGTCGGCGTGTTGCATTCAAGCGTGTTGATCCAGGAAAAAGCCGTTCATCCAGCGCAGCACGTCGATGACCGAGCGAGGTTGCGCGCGTCCGGTCAACAACTGCCGTCCGAAACCATTGTTGGCGAGGCTGCGTTCATTACCGTGATCGCCGATCACGCTGATCAGTTCCGCGAACAACTGCGCCGACTCGCCGAGCTTGGGCGCGATCTGCCCCCGGAAATTCGGCGGTAAGGCCGTCCACAAGCTGTCCACTTCAACGCGAAATGCGCCATTATCCAGCGGTGGGAAGCCGTCGGGAAAGGCCGCCGATAGATTCTTGAGCAGCGCCACCAGAATATCAATCTCACGCAGCAAGATATTCAACGAGCGGCTGCCCATCAGGTTGGGCGGCTGGGCACGGAACAAGTCGAGCGCGACGGGTTGATTTTGCAGATAGTGGCCGCCAATCCAACGCAGCGCATCGACACTGGCGCTGGGTACGGCGACGTTACGGATTAACTGGTTGACGGCATCGGGCGCTTTAGGGGCGTTGCGCGTGCGAACTTTAGCCAGCGCCAGCAACTGTTCGGCGATCTGATAACAGTTGTTGCCGAGCCGTTGGCGCTCTGTTGGACTCATGCCGCCGGGCATACTTTCGATGGTGCGTTTCAACTTGACGATCGACGGCGCTTCCTGCGATTCGTGATAGGTCGTCGCCATGTCGGTCAGCAAAGCCACAACTGCGCCAAATTGATCGACCAAGCTGATCCAATCCGCGCCGCCGAACATTAAACGCAGACACAGAGTCGCGCGCATGGCATGAGTGGTGGCCTCCCCCTCGCGCCTGCCAATGACATCGGCCAAACGGCGTGCCCCTTCGAGTGGCGCGCGTCGCACATAGTTTTTGACCACTTCCAGCGATGAGGCGGTCATATCCGGTCCCCAATGGATCGTCGCGTAGGTTTGATCGACCAGATCAACGCCTTTGGGTCCGAGCAGCAGGGCATTTTCGACCAATGCCGAAGCCAACCGGAGCGTGTTGATTCCGTCATGCTGGGCGGCGCTCAGTTTGATCAGCCGCAGGGTCGGATCGAAGCCCACCAACGGGATCAGGCTGGCATCGCTCGACAGGAGCGGCATCAAACGCTGTGCCGCGAAATTGACTTCCGGCGACCAACGGTGGCGCACCAGCGTGCCGAGATACGCCTGCGCATGGATCAATTTACGAAGCTGTCCGTTTTGCAACGATTCGAGCGCATCGGCGGCCTGCGTGATAGTGAGCGGCGTATCGCGGAAAAGCTGAAATACCATCTTGCCGAGCGGCTCAGCACTGATCCCTTTATAGAGCACATTTTGGTAAAAATCGAGGAGCGTCACGGCATTGGCATAATGCTCACGCACCAGACTGATCGCCACCAAATATTGGATCGAGCGCGCGTCGAGGGTGCGCAGCACGGCGAGGCGGCTCATATCTTGGACGATATGCCCGGCCAGCACATCGAAGCGGACGCCCAGCGGCTTGCTGCCCACTTCGACCAAACCGCCCAAAACGTCGGAGTCGATCAGTTCGATCCGCTCGCGCATCAATGCCCATTCGGCCAAGCGCGCCAATACGACGGGCTTATATTCCGCCCCGAACTGATCCGCCGCCTGCGTCAGTAAACGCACCGGCGAGCCGCGTGGCACATCCGGCGCAAGATTGCTGAGTGCGGCGCGTACCGGTTCGGGAAGCGCCGCGACCAACGCCGCTTCAGCCAATAAACGTTGCAGTCCATCCAGCGGCAAAAATGTGACGCCCAATAAGAACACCATGCTTGCCAACGCTGGATCGGAATAGGCGGGTTTGCGGCCAAACCCGATCACCTGCTTCATCGGCGTTTCCAAGCCGAGCACAGAAGGCATACCCAGGTAGCTCTCGAACAGGGCACGGATCGCCGCCGGATCGCCTTTGGTAACGACCACTTTGGTTTGGGTGATGATCGCTTCGCCGAGCAGGTTGCGCCAGCGCGTGCTATCGAACTCGATTGAGCCAGTTAGCCAGCGTGCCAGCAGATGCACCAGCGCCAACGCGCGATCTTCGGCCATACTCAATGGGGCAAGCTGGCCGTAAATGAGGTCGGCGATGTTTGGGTGGCGGGCAAAGACGGCGAGTAAGGTATCGGCGCGGGCGGGTTCATCGAGTGCCATTGTGACCGACAGGAGGTGCTGCGAATACAACTTGCGCATGTCATCGTTCAAAGTCGGATCGTCGCGCAGCACATCGGCCAGCATATCGAGGTTGACGGGCTGATTGTTGATCATTGCCAGATCGAGGCTGACCCGTTTGGCCGCCCAGGTGAGCGCGGTCGTCAGCTCATCTTTCTGAAACTGCCGCCACGCGACGATCTTATCCATCTGGCGCGTTTGCTCAATGACGAGCGACGGATCGAGCCGGAACTGCGACATGATGAACTTGCTATACGGATCGTCGGGCGGATCGGTCAACAGTTTGCCGCTCGCCCAATCGTAGATCAGGTGGCGAGCCGGACGCATATCGGCCGCCAGAAACTTGATCTGCGCGTTGGTTTGGCCGGGGTCGAGTACGCTGGTGGCAAAAGTGATCAACGGGCGCACCGAAGGCGGCAGCAGCGTCAATAAGCCCTGGATGAACGTCAGGCGATCTTTGAGTGACGATGGCGCATTAATGACGCCAATGCCCATCAGTTGCACGAGCGCGGCCAGCAGACTTCCAACCGTGGCGCTCTTGTTCTTGCAAAAGCCGAGCAGCGACAGCAAATCCTCGATTTGCGCTTCCGCATCGGCGTGTTCGGGATTTTCCAGCACGAACGGCGCGAGATCGTCGCGGGGTGCGGCAAACTGAGGGATCGGCTCGCGCCCGAAAGCCTCGAAGGTGCGGATATTGCCGCCCAGCAAACGCAGCGGCGCGATCGGAATCAGCACGAACTGCAACTGAGGCGCGCCACTCGGTCCTTGCTGGGCCTTTGCCAGGATGTAATCGGTGGAATCGCCGCGAAACAAGCCCAATGCGCCGGGCATGGCGTCGGAACGCTGGGCAGGCAAGGGCGGCAGCAAGTTTGCCAGACGGCGACACTCCGCCAATTGCGGGATACCCGCGCCGGGCGTATGCGCGATCATCGTCAGGGCGTCCCCCTCGCCAATAGTCGCATACAGTCGATCGAGTCGAAAAACGTGACTGGTCTCTGCTGGTTTTTGTGATGCTCTATCTGACACGCTCACACACGTCCTGGATTAGGGTCGCGTTTTCGTTGCCTGCTGGGTGCAGCGTTCAGTTTAACACGAATCTGAAGCGCTCGCCCCTGGCGCCAGCGCTGCTCTTTCGAGAC
>JBBRMW010000351.1:0-5167 GCA_038230635.1 Aggregatilineales bacterium
CGGTGATTCCCCCTCTCCACGCCAGTGGGGAGGGGGTTAGGGGGTGGGGCAAATGGGCGTCTTCATGGTTCTTGCCGACTTTGCATACGCCCTGTTAGCGGATGCGGCAAACCGTCGTCCGCCTGATTCTTGAGCTATACTCTGCGCGTCAAACGTCACGATAATTCGTAAGGACGGCGATGATTTCGATTCGACGCGCGCTGGTTACGGGCGCAAACGGCTTTATCGGCGGAGCGCTCACCCAACGGCTGCTGACCGAAGGCGTCGCCGTGCGTGCCATCTGCCGCGATCCACAGAAGGGACGTTATCTGGCTGGCGCGGAAGTCGTGGGCGGCGATGTTCAGGATGCCGAAGCGATGCGTCGATTAGCTGCCGATTGCGACGTCGTGTTTCATGTCGCGGCCATTAGCGGCGGGACTGCACCCGTTCATTATCGCGTCAATGTGGGAGGATCGGAAAACGTGGCGGCGGCGGCTTTGGCGGTGGGCGCGGCGCGGCTCGTCCATGTGAGCAGTGTTGCCGTCTACGGCCTCCCGCTCGACGACCCCGTTTTTGAATCACACCCGCAGATTCCGAGCGTGCGCGATTTTTATGGGCAGTCGAAAATGTTGGGCGAGGCAGCAGTCTGGCGTTTTGCACGGCGGAGCGGTCTTCCCACGACGGTTATCCGCCCCGCCTATGTTTATGGGCCGCGATCGAATTTTTGGTCGTTGGCATTGTACAACTTGGCGAAACGCCTGCCCGCCTTGCCCGATTTCGGCACGGGGGGCGCACATCCCATCTACATCGATGATCTGATCGACCTGATGTTGATTCTGGCGACACATCCCGCTGCGCCCGGTCAGGCATTCAACGCTTCAGCCGATCCGCCCGTACCCTGGCGCGAATATCTGGGCATGATCGGCGCGATGGCGGGCCGTTCCAATTGGATCACACTGCCGACGCGCACGTTGGCGACGATCGCACGCCCGATCGAAGAACTCTATCGGTTGAGCGGTACGCCCGAAGACGTGAGCGGCACATTGCGTTACTTAACCGGACACTGCACCTACCGGATCGACAAAGCGCGCGATCTGCTCGACTGGCAGCCGCGCATCAGCCTCGCCGACGGCATGGCCGCAACCGAACGCTGGCTCAAATCGAAATAGCGCCACTCGACACGGACTTGAACTACAACGCCGCGAAACGCACTTTGCCGCCATCTTTGCGGATCGGGAACGGTACGCCATCGGTATCTAGATTTTGCTCGGGCAGCAGGTCCCAGCGATAGTGACGCAATAGCAGCGCCACCACGATCCGCATTTCTGTCCACGCGAAACTCTGGCCGAGGCACAAACGCGGCCCGCCCCCAAACGGAAAATGCGAAAACGGCGGATGCTTTTCGGCACGCAGCCAACGTTCCGGCTCAAAGGCTTCGGGGTTCTGCCACACCGTCGCGTCCCGATGAGAAATGCCCGCATTCAGCAAGATCGTCCAGCCTTTGGGAATGCGATAGCCACCGATTTCCAAGTCATCCAACGTGACGCGGAACATGCCGCCGATCGGTGGGATGAGCCGCAGGCTTTCGTTGATTACTGCGTCCAGGTAGGGCATCGCTTTGAGGTTTTCAGTCGTGAAGCGATCACCGTCATTGAACGTTTTTTGCTCGTCACGCGCGCGTCCAAGTACATCTGGGTGCTGCGCCAATTGCACGAGCAAATTGGAGACCGATGTCACGGTTGTATCATGCCCCGCAAACAACAACACCTGAATCTCGTCGATGATCGTTTCGATGGGCAGTGCCGAACCATCCGCGTTGCGGCTATCGAGGAACGTGCCGAGCATATCGTGGGCGTGCGTGCCCGATTCGCGCCGCCGCACCACGATCGGGCGTATCGCATCGCGTAAGGCTTCTTTGGCACGCAGCGCTTTGCCGAATGCCATAAACGGCAGATCGACGGGGAGCGGCGTAAACATGCCCTTTTCCCAAATCTGAAATTGATCGCTCAGGTAGGCCAGATCGAGTGCGGCGGCATCCTCACCAAAGATAAAAGCCGCGATGATCTCGAAAGCCATCTTGCGCATCGCAGGCACGAGTTCAAGCACGGGCACACCATTGTCCCATGCGGCCAGGTGTTTTGTGACCACGCCCTGAATCGTGCTCACGAAGTTGCTCATCGCCTCGTATTTGAAGTGCGGCGCGAACAACCGTCGGCGCTCTCGATGGGCGTCCCCGTTCAGTTGGGTGACACCTTGTGCGCCCAGCAGCCGTCCCACTGCAACCGAAAAACGGCTCTCGACGTATTTGTCTTCACCAGAGAATATCCACTGTGCCGCCGTGTGGCCGATCAGCACAACCGTTTTGGCACCCAAAATGTGCGTTTGAAAAATGTCGCCATGCCGTTTTTGGCGTGCGGTAATAAATTTTGACGGACCCGTCGCAAACCCGATTGTCTCGCCAAGCCAGGGCAGCCCCGATGTTCCCGGAGGCAGCGGCAGTTCGGCGATCGGGCGTTTGATACCGATCGGCGGGTGGCCGGGTGGCAGTTCGTCGGTGTGAGCCGGACGTATGTCGTTGGTCAAAGCAAATCCTCTTTTAACGTTGATATAAACCGACGCTCAAACAATACATCAATCAGACGCTGCTGCTCGCGGCCTGCGAGGGCTGACTCTCGAAGTGCAGCGCGCCATCGCATGTCGTGATGACCAACGTCGATCCAGGGCTGAATTCGTCTTCGAGGATGCGCTGGCTGAGGGGTCGAGTCAGCAGCCGCTCGATCGCGCGGCGCAGCGGACGCGCACCATTGGCCGGGTCGGTCCCTTCGTCGAGGATCAACGCACGCGCGTCGGCTTCGAGCTGCAAGGTCAGGTCTTGCGTCGCCAATCGTGTGCGCAATTCGCCAAGCTGCAAATCCAGGATTGCGTTGAGCGCCACGCCGCTGAGCGGATCGAAGATCACGATCTCATCGAGCCGATTCAAAAATTCTGGTCGGAAAAAGCGCTTCAGATGTTGTTCATAGGCAGGTGGGCGATAACCGGCCTTGCCCACGCTGAAACCGAGCGCTTTGCCGCCCTCCGCCGTGCCCACGTTGCTGGTCATGATCCAAACCGCCTGCCGCGCATCGGTCGTGCCACCGCGCGAGTCGGTCAGCCGCCCTTCATCGAACACTTGCAAGAACAGATCGAACACTTCTGGCGCGGCTTTCTCGATCTCATCGAGCAGCACGACGCTGTACGGGCGACGCCGCAGTGACTCGGTAAGCTGTCCGCCGCGCTGCGAATCCTTGTAGCCGGGTGGTGCGCCGATCAGCCGCGCAACAGTATATTGGTCGTGGAATTCCGACATGTCGAGCCGCACCAGCGCGTCTTCCGTCCCGAACAAAAAGTGGGCCAGCGCCTTTGCCAGTTCGGTCTTGCCCACGCCACTCGGTCCCAAAAACAAAAAGACCCCGACGGGCTTATCAGGATCGGAAAGCCCTGCCCGATTCATTTTGATCGCCTCCGCGACCACGCGCACGGCCTCATCTTGACCGATTACGTGATCATGCAAGCTGTCTTCCATATGCGCGTATTTGATGCGCTCGTCCGCGCTCAATTCGCTGACGGGGATGCCCGTCCACTCGGAGAGCACCTCGGCGACGGTTTGGGCGGTGACGACGCGCGGCAAATCATTCGCCGGATGTCCCTGAATCACCAGTCGCGCGCACGCCTCATCCAACAAATCGAGCGACTTATCGGGCTGCCGCCGATCGGGCATGTAACGATCGCTCAGCGTGACGGCTGCTTCCAACGCTTCTGGTAATATTTGCACGGCGTGATGATCGGCGTAGTGGCTCTGCACATTGGTCAGGATGGTCAACGTATCGGCGGTGGATGGCTCATCGATGTCGATCGTGCGGAAACGCCGATCGAGCGCCGCATCCTGGGCGATGGCTTTGCGGTATTCCTCGTGGGTTGTCGCGCCAATGCACGAAATATCGCCGCGTGATAGCGCCGGTTTGAGAATATTTGCCGCATCCAGGTTCGAGTCGATCGTATCGCCCGCGCCGACGATCGTATGAATCTCGTCGATAAACAGGATCACGTTCGGGGCATTGCGTGCCTCGTCCACGATGCCCATCAGCCGTTCCTCGAACTGGCCGCGCAGGCTCGTCCCGGCCACCAATGTGCTCACCTCGATCTGCACGATACGTTTGCCGAGCAGCGTAGGCGGTGCGCTGCCCGCTGCGATTTCGCACGCCAAGCCCTCGACGACGGCGGTTTTGCCGACGCCCGCATCGCCCAGCAGCAGCGGGTTGTTCTTTTTACTGCGCGTGAGAGTACGCGCGACCGCCCGAATTTCGCGTTCGCGCCCAATCGCGGCGGAGAGCTTGCCTTTGCGCGCCAGATCAGTCAGGTCGCGTCCATATTTATCGAGCAGCGGCGTCAGTACCGGGACCAATGGCTCAATTCCGGCTTTTGATTCGGTCGGATCGTCGTTGGTCAGTGCGGGCGGCGCGGGGTTCAGCGGATTGACGATGGGTGCGACCGTGGTGCTCTGACCGATCGCCGTATCGCTGCTCAAAACGGTGTTCTGCACCATTTTGTCGAGTTCTGTACTCAGCAGCGCGATCCACCGCTCCGTGTCGATCTGCAAGGCACGCAGTCGCCGTACCGGGATGCTTTCGCCCTCTTGCAGCATCGCCAGCAGCAGATCGACATCCGTCACCATCTCCTGGTTGAAATCATCGGCGAAATAAGTTGCCATCGCCAGGATATGGTACGCGCGCGGCGTCAATGGCAATTGGGACTCGATCACGACCAATTGATCGCCCGTCGCCACTTCACGCCGAATATCATTGCGGACGATGCGTGGATCGTGACCTTCGAGTTTCAGCAAGCGTTGGGCAATGCCGCCGTCGGCTTTGGCGATCGCATTGAATAGATGTTCTACGCCGATATAATTATGTTGCAGCCGTGCCGCTTCTTCAACCGCCCCGGCCAGCAGATCGGCGCATCGTTCACGGATTTCGGCTTCGCTAATGTCCAACGGTGAAGTCATTGGCCGTTCCCCTCGCCCGCAAGAGTTTGCGTCGCGTTTGCCTGCATTGAACGCAAATGATACGTCGGATGCGTAATCCGCGCAACCTGACCAAGCCACTAGGGTGCATTCAGGGATGGGGGCGGGATTTGGGAATGGACAAACCCC
>JBBRMW010000352.1:0-5136 GCA_038230635.1 Aggregatilineales bacterium
CACGCGCTGGGTGTTTGGATGTCTGGGTATTTTTTTAAAATGGCTTAGGCGGCAAAGTGGCGGTGGGCAAGCTTGCTTGTCCACGGTCACGCGTCAGTGTCGAGTGTGGGCAACCCACGAACCGAAGGCCGTCCCCACTGAGCGGGACGCGATTGGGGGCGGGTGGGTTGTCCAGCACGGGGAGTGCTACAAATCTTTGAGCTGGTGGCCCCTGACGCCTGACCCCATATAAGACTTAAGAAGCGAAATCTGAAGAAGTGAGTATCCATGCGGGTTTGCAGGGATACGAACCGTCAGGTTCTGCAAGTTATACCGTCAGAACCTGCATGTTTTACCGTCAAAAAAGATTGTTTTTTGATTGTTTTCCAGTCAATTCATGGTAAAATTTGATACTTAAACAGTCAATGCTTGACGATTAAACTCTCAAAAAAGGTGGTCATTTTGACGGCAAATCCAAAACAATTAACGCGGCGCGGCGTTGTACTTTTTGAAAGCAATCCGTATGTAGGTGTTGCGGCCCGATAACATAAACCGCTCGACCCGATTACATCCGCTTTTCGGGACCAAACTAGCTGAGAATATCGGGGCGCTGCGGCGCACATTAAGTGAGAATGAGACCACATTAATTGAGAACAGCCTGATTACATCGGGCTCGGCCCACATTAGCTGAGAACGACGCAGCATCACAGCGGGACGCCCGCCGCCATCAGACGATCATGCAATTCCTGGGTGCGCTCGGCCGCGAGATGGCCAGTGAGAAAGGAGCGCACCTCACGCGGCTTGACTCCAAGGGTGTCCGTCAGGTGCTTGATGTTGTACCCGTTGCGCATCAAGCGTGCGCCCATGCCATTCAAATCAGGGGACAGCACCGCTTCTATCGTGTCCACGTCAACCGGCTTTTGTCCCACCCGAAATCCTTCTGTGAATACGCGATCCAAGTACAGCTCAAACTGCAATGGCGTCGCCAAGCGCTGGCAGAGCAGCGCGGCGGCGGCCTCGGTCAACAGCGTTTCGGGCTTGGCGCTTGACGCGGTTACTTGCGCCAGCACCCAATCGAGGTAGGCGCGGCGATCCGGCCCCAGGCTTGTAAATTCGAACATCGTTGTCCGACCGCCGATTTGCTCCATTTCATCCTTGCGCAAATCGTTGCGCAACTTGGGGTGGCCGGCAAGTACGATGGACAGGGTGCTTTTCCCAGCGCGCATGACCTCCATCAGTCGTTTCAAGCCGAGTAGCGTCTCTTCATTGAGCTGGTGCGCATCGTCAATGAACAAGACCACCGGCTTCTTCTTTTTCTTGATCAACTCACGCAATGCGCGCGGCCGCTCCTCGCTTTTCTTGGGTATCGGCTCATCTTTATCGGTACGCAGGTCGCAAAACAGCGCAAGTTCCAGCGTGTCGATGGTCACATGCCCGATGTTCAGCATCAGCGATTGGGCGACCAAGATTTCCTTCTCCTGTTCGAGCGATTCTTGAATCTTCTGCAAGGTAGAGGTCTTGCCGGTACCCACCATGCCGGATAAAACGATCAGCTTGCCATCCTTGATGGCCAGTTTCAACTCCTTCAAGACCAGCTGCAGTTGCGCCGTCTCAAAGAACGCGGACTGACTCAACAGACTGAAATCGCGGGTAAAAGCGTAATGGCTTCGAACATCACTCAGCATGGTGTGGTTTCTCCTGGGTTTGAGCCATAAAGGCGCGAACCTGCGCCAGAACGTCCTGTTTATTGAGCGTGCTCAGAACGATGATGTTGATGGCTTGGATCTGGTGCGCCGCCAACCGTCCCAGCGGCGTGCCCAAGAAATCGGCAATCGCCAACTTGGCCGTGTGCTGGTTGGAATAGGTCAGTTGCTGAAATGGATCGGGATCGACGAAGGCTTGTGTCGGTACATGTACCTGATCATTGAAGCCGCGCATTTCTGGATGGGCTTCCATCGCAGAGCGAGGAACAGAAAGCTTGCTGGCCAGCGCCTCGATGCGGTCCGCGCGCGTCTGCGAGGTCGATTTCTTGAAACTGCGAAACTTGTGCAGGGGAATCGGCCCGCCCACCGGTAGGTAGGGACCAAAGCGCTTGTCACCGTGTTCGATGTAAAGCTCTTGGTCGAACAAACCCCACCACAAGACGGCTTCTTCGCCTGCCAATTCCACGTCAACCTCGTATGCGGTGCCGCTGACGGTTACGCGTGCGTCGTCATCGACTTTGCGGCGCTCCGGCTCCCTAGCGAAAGTGCAATACCGTTCCCACGTGCACATCGTGCGCAAGCCCTGCGCTGGCAGGTTGGCCAGCCAATCCTCCATGCGGGAATGGGGTTCAAGCCGATGATCCATCGCGTTATAGCGCACCAGGAAGTTCAACAGCCAGGCGTTGGCCTGCGCTTCGTCATGCGGCTGATTGAAGTGGTACAGCGTTTCGTGCATCTCCTTGACCGTGCGAAACGGACGTTCGACTTTGCCGGTGGCCTGCGCCGTGGTGCGCCGGCCGTCCGACCCTGCGGGCATATGCGTACGTACCTCAACGCCAAGATAGCGCATCACGCGCTGATAAATTTGGCTGCGGCTCACCGGACCATTGTCCTGGTAGATCATCTTCGGAATGCCTTGCAGCGGGTGATCCGGCGACTCCTTTGGTGCCATCGCGCGGAACAGAAAGCGCAGCGCAGATTCCGTGTCCTCGCCATAGACGCAGCGATATTCCTGGTACACGACGCCGCTGCGGTCGTCAACCACGCTGAACAGCATCAGGGTCGGCGCTTTCAAGTCCGCCCGCACCCACGAAGGCGCTTCGATGTGCTTCAGATCGGACGGACTCATATCGAATTGCCAGCAGTCGTTGCTATGTTCCGCCTGGAAACGCACTGAAGGCGGTGGCCGACCCAGCGTCGCGCGGTCATAACCCCATTGATGCAGGTAGCGGTTTACCGTGGTCTTGTTCAGCGTGGCGGGCGGCAGTTTGACGAAGCCATCGGGCGTGCTGATGCCAGACACTTCCAATAGACGGATGGATTGCCCTGTCGATAAGTGACGGCCCTTCTTGTTGGATGTGCGTACCTTGATCGCAGCAATCAGCTCGCAGTAGCGCTCCATTTCTTGCGATGGCAACAAACGCGGCTTGCCTCGGTCGGCACGACGCAGCGCCTTCGGCCGCACACGCTCGGCAAGCGCTCGGTATAAAGTAGGCTCAGAAACGCCGTAGGACGTGGCGGTGGTGGCAACGAGTAGCCGGCGCTCGTGGCTGCGCGACGGCAGCGTTGCCAAGCGCCTGGATAAATCGACCAATGCCTCGGCGGGTAGCGTCTTGCGTGGCATTGGCTGGCTTCCCTCTACCGGGCCTGTGGCGCTAGCGTACCCACCGCCACCCCGCGATGACGCAGGTAGGCGTACAGGGTGCTCTTGGATATATTGAGCTGGTCGGCAATCTGCTGCCCAGTCAGCTTGCCCCCGCGATATAGCGTCTCAGCGGCGCTGGCGGTCGAGAGCGCCTTGGTCGCAAGCCCCTTGGGGCGTCCTCCCTTGCGCCCGCGTGCACGCGCAGCGGTCAGACCCGCTTGTGTGCGTTCTCGGATCAGATCCCGTTCGAACTCGCTGAGGGAGGCGAACAGGTTGAACACGAATCGGCCTTGGGGCGTCGTGGTATCTATCGGATCATTCAGGCTTTTGAGACCGACGCCGCGCGCGGACAGGGCATTCACGGTGTCGACCAGGTGCGCCAGTGATCGGCCGAGTCGGTCCAGCTTCCAGATCACCACGGTATCGCCCTCCCGCGCATCCTCCAGCAACCGTGTCAATACCGGCCGGTCCGTCCTGGCACCGCTGGCCACCTCGGTGAGTACCTTCGTGCAGCCAGCCGCCCGCAGTGCATCGACTTGCAGGGCGACGGTTTGGTCGCGAGTGCTGACGCGGGCATAGCCAAGAATCATGGGCGAGGCTTTCGCAATAATGCCGCAGCGTGTAGGATACTCACCGCTGAAGAGTAAATTGAACGTTGTTTTTGTGCGCCACTATTTTGCACTGAAAATTGGCAGTTGTGGCCACAATTGAGCCGTGCCAGCCTTGTGCAGAAAAACGATCGTATTTTCGAACCGAACAATTAACCGCAGGAAGCTAGCTGACATGGGCGAAGGAAAGCGCAGTACCGGTGAACATAAGCAAATCGCAGCCCGCATCGATGCGCGCATGAAACAACTCGACGCGTTGAGACTTCAGGAGGCAGAAATCTTGCCGGCCATGGCCGAGCACATGGAAGATTTTCATCGCCTGTTGACTAGCTCGACATCCACGGCGGTGGACGCGCTATGCGATGAATTTACGGGCTTCTACCGCTTCGCCAAGATCGTCGAGTCGATAGCCGCTGGCCTGGCCAGCGGCAACATTGAGGCGCTTGGCGCAAACACGGTTTTCGAAGAAAACCGTGTGGCTTCGGCCATCAACCAGCACGTCCTGCAACTCGAAGCCAAGGGCATCACCGGCAATGCGCTGCTTGAGCACTTGGTCGGTCATATCCTCGACCTGCAACGGCTCTGGAGCACAGTTTCTGATGAGACGCTCATCAGGTTGTGCCAGCGCTACCCTGGCCTACGCCGCTATGGCTTGCTGATGGAGGAGGCAGCGCAGGCCGAAAATAAGAAGGCTAGCACTGCAGGACACAGTCATCTTGCGCAATTGCCCGAGTCGGTTAAGCCAACCGTCGCCCAGTTGCTCAGCCTTGGTGCCTCGCTTGAGCGGGGCTTGCAAGCAGTCATAGATGCCCAGGGGCAGCGAGACACGAGCATCGAGGACGCGCTACTGGATACCAACCTTCAGCAATGGGCGACGAAACTGGCCGGATTGTCTGGCGAGTTGCGCAGCGTTGGTGTGCCTGAAGAGTCGCGTGCGCTGATGATGACCATTTTTGAGACGATGGCGCGACGCATTAATCACCTGCGCGGGCAGGTCTTTGCACAGCAAAGCTGATTGCCGCTGTGATGCTGCGTCGTTCTCAGCTAATGTGGGCCGAGCCCGATGTAATCAGGCTGTTCTCAATTAATGTGGTCTCATTCTCACTTAATGTGGGCCGCAGCGCCCCGATATTCTCAGCTAATTTGGTCCCGAAAAGCGGATGTAATCGGGTCGAGCGGTTTATGTTATCGGGCCGCAACA
>JBBRMW010000353.1:0-5080 GCA_038230635.1 Aggregatilineales bacterium
GCAGCCGCGCTCAATTCGGCCAAGATGGCGGCGGAAATTCTGTTGGTCGGCCTCGACGGGTTAAGTCGGGGGGCCGAGACGTATTTCAATGCGATGGAATTCGGCTTCTTGTTCGACAGCGATCGGGGCGTCTTCCACATCGGCTACAACGTCACCAGCGAGCGGCTCGATAACAGTTACTACGATCTGATGGCTTCCGAGGCACGGCTGGCGAGCTTTTTGGCGATCGCCAAACGTGACGTGCCGCAAAAGCACTGGCTGAGCCTGGGACGACCGATGACCGAAGTCGAAGGCGGTCTGGCGCTACTCTCGTGGAGCGGCACGATGTTCGAGTATCTGATGCCCACCTTGCTGATGCGCAGCTATCCAGGCACGCTGCTCGATGAGAGCATCCACAGCGTCGTGACTCACCAAATCGACTATGGTCGCAAAAAAGGCGTTCCCTGGGGCATTTCGGAGTCGGGTTATTACGCTTTCGATGGCAATCAGAATTATCAATATCGCGCGTTTGGTGCGCCACAGCTTGCCTTCAAGCATGACTTGGCCGCCGATTTGGTGATCGCACCCTATGCGTCGCTGCTGGCGTTGTCTTTGCAACCGGATGCGGTCATGCACAACCTGGCGCAGTTCGACGCACTTAAAGCAATCGGCCCGTATGGGTTGTACGAGGCGATCGATTATACCGGAAACCGCCTGCCGATTGGTCAGGATCACGTTCGCGTTCAGGAATATATGGCGCACCACCAGGGTATGATCATGTTGGCGCTCGCCAACTACTTGCAAGCTGACCAATTTGTCGAACGCTTTCACCGCGATCCGCTCGTACTGAGCACCGAACTGTTGCTCCAGGAGCAAATACCGCCGTCTGCCGACATCTTGTACCCTTCGCCTGAAGAAATCAGCCGCGTTCGTCCGGAGCAAGCCCAGCCGCCGACCGCGCCCTGGTCGGTGGCGCCCGATGCGCCCCTGCCCCAAACACACTTCCTATCCAACGGGCGCTATGGCGTGCTGATCACCAGCGCAGGTGGCGGTTACAGCCAGTGGAACGACCTGGCGCTCACCCGCTGGCGTGCCGATACCACGCTCGACAACTGGGGGGCGTGGGTCTATATCCAGGATCAGACGAGCGATCGCACTTGGTCAGCCGCCTATCAGCCGTGCGGCCCGTCCCCCGATCAGCAAAGCGTCTCCTTCCACTCGTACAAGGCGGAATTTACGCGGCGCGACGGTGACATTTCCACGGCCATGACGATCGTCGTGCCGCCCGATGATGATCTCGAAATTCGGCGAATCGCGCTCACCAATCACAGCGATCGACCGCATCATTTAGTACTGACTAGCTATGCGGAAGTTACGTTGGCCGCTCAGGGAACGGATATGCGGCATCCGGCGTTCAATAAGCTGTTTATCGAGAGCGAAGCGCTGCCCGATCAAGATGCGCTGCTGTTTCATCGTCGCCCCCGTTCAGCCGACGAATCGGCGGTATATTTGATCCACATGACGGTCAGCGAGGGCGGGGTCGTCTCCGACTTTGCCTACGAGACCGATCGCGCACACTTTATCGGGCGCGGCCAGACCGCCCGTACTGCGGCTGCCATTCACAGCGGTCACCTTATGAATACGGTGGGCGCGACTCTCGATCCGATCATGGCGATCGGCCAGCACATTGAGATTGCGCCGCACACGAGCGTCCAGATCGCGCTTGTAACGCTTGTGGCGGCCTCACGGGGCGATGCGCTTGACCAGGCGCGCCTCTATCGGGGCTGGTCGGCTATCGATCATGCCTTCGATCAAGCGCGCTATCAGGACGAGATGGAGCTGCGCCGTCTCTCAATCGATACGGCGCAGCTTACCGCCATTCAGGGTTTGCTATCCGCGCTGCTGTATCCGCACGCCGCCTTGCGTGCGGAGCCGGCGATCCTGAGCGCCAACAGCAAATCCCAGCCGGGATTGTGGACATTTGGCATATCCGGTGATTTTCCGATTCTACTGGTGCGGATTAACGACGAAACTGAACTAGGGTTGCTGCGTGATGCGCTGCGTGCGCATAGCTATTGGCGCAATCGCCAACTCAAAATCACCTTGGTCATCTTCAACCAGGGCGACACCGGTTACAACCAGGAGCTAACCAATCAAATCTACCGCCTGATCACGCGCATGGATAGCGATCTGTGGATCAATCGTCACGACGGCATTTATATCGTGCGTGCGGCGCAGTTGGCCGAAGCCGATCGAACATTGCTGCAAAGCGCGGCGCGTGTCGTCCTGGATGGCAAGCGGGGTAGCCTGATCGAACAATTGGTGGCACTGCGCACGAATCCGGTCTATTTGCCCGCCTTCATTCCGACCGTTTCGACCGTGCCCGACGCCACTGCGATGCCGCCCCTTGCGCGGCCAGCCGACCTGCAATTCGATAATGGGCTGGGTGGCTTCAGTGCGGATGGCCGCGAATATGTACTGTACCTCGAACCGGGCTGTTGGCCGCCTGCACCCTGGATCAATGTGATCGCCAACCCCGATTTCGGTTTTACCGTCTCGGAGGCTGGCGCTGGGCCAACCTGGGCGGGCAACAGTGGCGAAAACCGGCTGACGCCCTGGCAAAACGATCCGGTCAGCGATACGCCCGGCGAGGTGCTGTATTTGCGCGATGAAGAGACGGGCGCGCTCTGGTCACCAACGCCGCTGCCCGCCGGAGACGACTCACCCTACTTGGTGCGACATGGCGCTGGCTACTCGACATTTGAGCACAACTGCAACGGCCTCAAGCAAACTCTGCGGCTGTTCGTCACACCGGATGCGCCCGTGAAAATCGCCCATTTGCGCCTGGAAAATACCTGGGACCGACCCCGCCGAATCACTGTCACGTACTACGCCGAATGGGTGTTGGGCGTGAATCGAGATGGCACGCAGCAGTTTGTGATTCCCGATTTCGATCCCGGCAGCCACACGCTCACCGCGCGCAACCCATACAGTATCGAGTTTGGCGAGCGTGTCGCCTTTGCCACCGCGAACAAAGCACTGCACGGCTTCACCGCCGATCGCGCGGAGTTCGTCGGACGGCTAGGCAGCCTCAGCCGCCCCGCCGCCCTGAACCGAATCGGATTGGCGGGCACAGTCCAGGCCGGCAGTGATCCATGCGCCGCCCTTCAGCTTCACGTCGATCTGCCACCGGGCAGCACTGAAACTGTCCACTTTGTCATTGGGCAAAGCAATGACCATGCAGCGGCAATCCAGTTAGCGATCGATTACCAGTCGGCGGCGAAGGTCGATGCGACCTGGGAGGCCGTTGGCAAGTTCTGGGAAGAGACACTGACGACGGTTACCATCGAAACGCCCGATCCAGCCATGAACCTGCTGACACGCTGGCTGCTCTATCAAACGCTGTCGTGCCGCATTTGGGGACGTACCGCCTTGTACCAGTCCAGCGGTGCCTTTGGCTTCCGTGACCAGTTGCAGGACGTGCTGGCGCTGCTGCACGCTCGCCCTGATCTGACACGCGAACATATTTTGCGGGCCGCGCACTATCAATTCGAGGCGGGCGATGTGCTGCATTGGTGGCATCCACCGGGGGGGCGCGGTGTGCGGACCAAGCTGTCCGATGACTTGCTGTGGCTGCCCTTCGCAGTGGCGCACTACGTCGCGGCGACTGGCGACTTGGCGATCCTGGACGAGCCAATCCCTTTCCTGAAGGGCGAACCTTTGCGCCCCGATGAAGGCGAGCGCTACAGCCTATACGAGGCGACGACGGAGTCGTTCAGCCTGTACGAACACTGCTGCCGCGCGCTGACCAAAGGGATCACGGCGGGCGCGCATGGCCTGCCCCTGATGGGCGCGGGCGATTGGAACGATGGGATGAACCGTGTGGGCATCGAAGGGCATGGCGAAAGCATCTGGCTCGGCTGGTTCCTGTATACAACGCTCGATCGGTTCGTGCCCTTGTGCGAGACCAAAGGCGATCCGATTCACGTCGAGCAGTATCGAAAACAGATGGCGGTTTTGCGGCAAGCGCTCGAAAACAACGGTTGGGATGGTGGCTGGTATGTGCGGGCTTTCTACGACGATGGCACACCATTGGGTTCGTCCAAAAATCAGGAGTGCCGTATCGACTCGATCGCTCAATCATGGGCGGTATTGTCCGGCGCCGGCGATCGGACACGGGCAGCGACGGCGATGGCTGCCGTCCGCAAACAATTGATCACGGACGAACTCATCATGCTGTTCACGCCGCCTTTCGATAAGACGCAGCACGATCCAGGCTATATCAAAGGGTACGTGCCCGGCATCCGCGAAAATGGTGGTCAATATACCCATGCGGCGCTGTGGACGGTTTGGGCATTCGCCGAACTAGGTGATGGCGCTCAGGCCGAGGCGCTGTTTCGGCTGCTCAACCCGATCTATCACAGCGATCAACCGGAAAAAGTCGCCCGATATCGGGTCGAGCCGTATGTGATCGCCGCAGATGTGTACAGCGTTGCGCCCCACATCGGTCGCGGCGGTTGGACATGGTACACGGGTTCAGCCGGATGGATGTACCGTCTTAGCATCGAAACAATTTTGGGTGTGCAGCGCAAAGGACGGGTCTTAGCGATCAATCCGTGTATCCCAACGACATGGTCGGAGTTTAGGCTGACTTATCGTGACGGCAAGACGACTTATCACATTCACGTCGATAATGCCGAGCATGTAAGCCGGGGCGTAAAAACCATCATTATCGATGGAGTGCCTCAAATGAATGCCGAAGTACCGCTCATTGAGGATGGTGGCGTACATCAGGTCGAAGTACAGATGGGGGATATTGGTTCTGTCGCAAAAAACATTTAGACGACAGGCACGGAAGTTGTCTTTGACCAAGTGAATAACTCACCTTACGCAGGAGGGTATAAAATAGGGGAATGAAAAACAAAGAACTGCTCGACATCTACAGCGAATACCTGATCAGTGGATAACATTCTGAATTAGCGGACAGTGCAAGCGCACGTGTTATTTCACTTTTTGTCAAAAAGGCAGTCGAGCGGCGATTTGCCGATTGACGAGACCCGCTACTGCGCGTACCCGTGCGGTGTGTTGCTGACGATGATGA
>JBBRMW010000354.1:0-5073 GCA_038230635.1 Aggregatilineales bacterium
CATCTTTATCGAAGACGGGTGAGCCGACCAAGACGAGCTTGCTGGCGGGGAAATCGGGTGCGACGCGGGCAAAAGCGCGGATCAAGTAATCTTGCCCCTTCCAGGGTGTCAGACGCGCGATATTGCCAATCAATACGTCAGAATCGGATGCGCCCCAGCCCGCGCGCGTCGCCTCCCCATCAACAGACGGCGCGAACACGTCAATATCAACGCCATTGTGAATCACGATCAAGCGCTCGGCGGGGATGAACGGCGCAAGTTGATCGCGGATCGTCGAACCATCGGCGATGACGCGGCGCGCCAACACCTTCCCCGCACGTCCGAGGATCATCGGATAGAGGCTGCCGAGCCGCTCCGAAACCAAATCCTGGACATGCCACACGCACGGGATTCCGCTCAGGCGCGCCGCCAAGCCCCCATAAAAGTGGGCCGGCAGCCCTTTGGTACAGACCAGATCGACCTTGAGCTTTCGCAGTTCGCGCGCCAGGATGCGGGCGGCGAAAAAGAATATCAGGGCGTTGAGGATCAACGCGAACGGATTGGGCAAGCGCCGCCGCCCAATTTGCACGCCCGTCGAACGCGAGCGGGGCAGCGGCACGATCACGACCGGGATCGCGTTTTCGCGGCAGCGACCGGGCAGATCACCCTCTTCGCGGCAAATGACGAGGCATCCGAACCGTGTTTTATCGAGCCGCTGTGCCAGGTAGAGTGTGCTGAACTCGACGCCGCCCATTTTCGAGGCCGAATCGACGAGTGCGACTAGCGGCGTTTTCCTTGACGCCATTCTTTCTCCCATAATTTAGATTGTGTAAAAAATACGAACGCCGCCGTATGGAACGCGATGAACAAGCCACGAAAGCCCGCCGTGATGCCACCTTTCAAGATATAGAGGCGGAAGAACGCATAAGGGGGGCGCAGGATCAAGTTGCGCCAACGGAAGGGACGTCCATGCTTTTCCCATTCGTCGGCTTGATAGCGCGAGTAGCGATCGAGCAAGCCGATCTGCTTCGAGAGTGAAGGCGTCGCAAAATGATCGAGCGCGTTTTTGAGCGTTTCCAGTTTACCGGGTACCGCCACATCCGCGTGGACTTCCTTATCCTCGTAGCGTCCGATGTTCTTGCGAAACAGCCGTACTTGATAGTCCGGCCACAAATCCATCGACTTCAACCACGTATCCAAAAAATATGTTTTGCGCGCGACCTGATAAGCGTCAGTCGCCGGATCGATGCCGTGTTCGAGCAGCCCTTGAATTTCGGTTTGTAGTTCGGGTGGCAGCCGTTCGTCCGTATCGACCAGGAATATCCAGTCATATTTGCACTGCGGAATCGCCCAATTTTTCTGCTTGGCGGAATTGATATATTCATGCTGAAGCACATCCGCGCCGAACTCGCGGCAAATGTCGGGTGTTTTGTCGGTGCTGAACGAATCGACCACGAGGATTTGATCGGCCCATTTCAGATTTTCGAGCAGCTCGCGGATCCCTTTTTCGCTGTTGAAAGCGGGGATCAGAGCGGTGACTTGTTCGCGTCCCACGATATTCGTATCTCTCCATATTTAAGCTGCTGGGTGCGATGATGCACCATCGCCCAGATAAAAAAGATCGGGAGGGCCGTTTGTGGCAGCACTTGAATGCCCTCCATGACCATGAAACCGCCCGCTGCCACCAAACTGATCAACAAAGCAAACATGACCTGATCGGCAGGAAATTTGCGCCGCATCCAAAAGGCCGATCCCAGGGTGAGCAGATACCAGCCAGCGAACACCGCACCGCCGCCTAAGCCTTCATTGGCGGCCACTTGCGGGAAATCGCTGTGTACCCAACCCGCACCCGCCCAGCCCAGCCCGATCGGATTGTCGAAGGCCGAGGTGAGCGCATCCGAGGCGCGATCGGAGCGTACCTGCGAGCTATGATCGTGGATGTTGCCCTGCGTCGCCGAGAGGAACGAAAGGAAACGGGTTTGGGCATTGGCGGGCGCGAGCGAATAGAGCAGGGCGAGCACGGTCACGCCACCCAGGATGCCTTTCGGTCCCTGCAAGAAAGCGAGGACAATCATAAATACGATGCCGGTGAGCGCCCAATTGCTGCGATAACCAGCGATGTAAATGCCCGCTAACTGGACGGCCAGCGCCCCGATGAGTATCAAGCGCCAATGCGGTTTCTTGAACCAGCTCCATAGCGGGAGCGCCATCGGCAGCGCCAATGTGCAGATGAACGAGGCCGTTGGCGCGCCCCAAAAGGCGAATCGAGCGCGGACAAAACCCTCGGCACCGGCCAGGAAGGTTGTATCTTGCTCGATAAAACCGCTGACTGGAAAGATCGAGCCGAAACCTTTGACCGTATATTCGAGCAAAGCAAACGCCGCGATATACGTCCCGACGCCGAAAAACACAGTCACGGCGCTGCGCCAAGCCGATTCCTGGCGGAGTAAATAGCCGACCAGATAGAAGATCGGATATAAGACCGCAAAGTCCAAGAATTCGGTCAGCATCTCATCAATGTGATTTTCGTTGAGGATGCCCTGCCCCCACGCGATCGGCCAAAAGATCGTGAAGACGAAGAGCAAGATCGGCCAGTGGAGGCGCACGCCTTCTTCACGCTTGACGACCTGCTTGATCAGCAGCAGCAAACCGAGGCCGAGGATGATCCCGATCAGCGGGTGAAACTTGAGCGTGACAACCGTCCGCACCACATGATAGGGATCGATCTGGTCGAGGCGCGTGCCCAGCGGGATCGGAAACGTGCGGTAGCCGAGGCTAAACATGGCGATCCACAGGAGAAAGCCGATTTGGATGCCGCGCTGCCCCAGTACGAGCACTAGAAAAACGCTGAAACCCACAAATATGGTGATGATCGTTTGGAAGCTGAGTCCCGCATCGCCAATGCGCCGCCCCATAAACACCGACAAGAGGCCAACAAAGATCGTGATCAAAATGAGCGCCAATGACGGCAATCGAATCCGCCCGATCATCTCGATCGGCCCGACTTGTCGGATCAGTCTGATCTGCTGGATCATGATAGGCGCGTCGCCTCTATCACGGGATCAGGCGCGGGTGCGTCTACCATCTTGATAAACTTGGCCGGGACGCCGCCAACGATCGTCGCTTCGGCCACGTCGGCGATCACGACCGCGCCAGCAGCTACGACTCCGCGTTCGCCAATGGTGACGCCTTCCAGAACCGTCGCACCCGCGCCGAGGTATGCGCCACGCTTGAGATGAACGGGCGATCGACTCGCCGGAATCGTGATGAATTCCGGTGGCTTGTTGCCAACATCGGTATGTGTCAGAAGCGTGCAGCGCATCGAGATGGTCACATACTCATCGAGCGTAATCGGCTCTTTGAGATCGAAAAATATGTCGCGGCCCAGATACACATGATCCTTGATGATGAGATTGGCGTAATGTTTGCCCGATTCGCCGCTCGCGTTGTGGATGATCAGGGGTGCGTGAATTTCCGCACCTTCCCCGATCTGTGCGCCATATTTGCGCAGAACCGAGGGAATCAACTGGGCGGGCATGAAGATCAGCAGCGCATTGATGCCCTCGGCTTTGTAGGCAATATAGACCAGGGTGATCACAACCTGAAACATGATCTTGACCAGCGCGCGCAGAATTGAGCGTAGCAAGATGTAACCTCTATTTCCGTTTCGCGGTGAGGCCGAGGCCGTCGATGACCGCGTACAAACCCTGACGCCGCTTATCCATCGGGAAGTTTGTCAGGATGCGATCACGGGCGCGTTCACGGGCGACATCATCCAGCGCGAGCGCTTGTTTCGTGGCAGCGGCGATGTCGGCGGGGCTGTTGGACGCCATAAAAACCCCCGAGTCGCCGACCACTTCCGGTATTGCGCCCACCCGCGAGACGACCGGGATCGCGCCCGCCAACATGGCCTCGGCGAGGCTCATGCCAAAAGCCTCGTGCATACTGGGCTGGACATAAACTGACGAACGCGCATAGAGAGCATTCAAATCTTGATCGGAAATGAAGCCCTTGATCGTCACATTCGGGCCTGCGGCGGCCTTCAACGTTTCGATGCTGGCATCGTACCAACCACCCGCCTGCACAAATTGGACATCGGGCAGCAGCGCCGCTGCCTGCACGAAAGGCAGAAGTCCCTTGCGCAGCAGGTTTTCCGCGCGGACGCCGCCCACGCTGACCGCCATGCGTTCGCGCGCGCCGCTGATGTCCTGCGGCGTCGTCTCAAATCCGTGATAGATGACAGTGATCTTGCGTGGATCAGCGCCCGCATTCTGAATGGCCTCAGTCTGCGCGAAATGCGAATTGACGATCAAACGGCGCGCATTGGCGATCGTCATGCGCGCGATCCGACGACTGAATCCGCCGCTTTGCAAGCCATAGCCCGCTTCCGGGATGCTGGCGGTGTCGTAGCCGCCCGTTACGAGCACCGAGGGTTTGCCGAGCAGCCGTGCCAACATGATCGGTGCGAACGAGAACCAACTGGCGAACCAGCAAAAGACCACGTCGCAGCCCATGACCGCACGCAGCGTGGCGATCGGGTTAATCCGCTTCGATTTGACGAACCATTCACGCACGGTATAGCGTTCCGCGAGCAGATCGCGGTCGATGACGACGAAGCGCTGCGGGCCATTGTGAACGAATAGAATTTTGAGGTTTTTCTGGGTGGCGGCCTGATCGGGCGTCAAAGTCACGTCCCTATGCTGATAAGATCAAACATGATTATCGCCCCGGTCGCATGGTTCGCGCAAATTCGCGGGATTAGACGGGTGCATTCAAGGTTGGGGGCAGATAGATCATAGAACCCCTCTATCCCCAGCCCTTTCCCCCACGCAGGCGGGGGGAAAGGGCTGGGGATAGAGGGGTTTGTCCATTCCCCAATCTCGCCCCCAACGTTGAATGCACCCAAAAGGAGTCCACACGGGCAGATCGATGCAGATATGTTATAGTGGATTTCAAGAAGTCAATTTAACTTTATTGGAGCATCGACAAAATGGAAATATTGGGCATCGACATCGGCGGGACGGGCATCAAGGGCGCGCCTGTCGATACGCAAAGTGGCAAACTGCTGACGGAACGTTTCCGCGTACTGACACC
>JBBRMW010000355.1:0-5038 GCA_038230635.1 Aggregatilineales bacterium
ACCGTCGTGCGCTTCCCTTCAAGGCGTGTGCGGTTTCGATATACACTTGTTTCGTTTCGTCAGTTAAGGTCATGTGATGCTCCTTCCCTATACTTTACTCCTTTTGGGCGGCATGGGCGATACTTTTCTCTGCAATGGCCTAAATGGTTTGACTATAAGGATTGTCGAATGTCTCCCAAATCGCTCACCCTGTTCTATCCGATGTACAACGAAATGGGGCATATCGGCTCCATGACGACGAAAGCCCTGACCGTTCTTAGTTCTTTGAAAATCGATTTTGAAATCCTAATTATTGATGACGGCAGCACCGACGGCAGCGAGAAGATCGCCGATGCGTTCGCGCAGGGTGATCCGCGCATTCGGCTCATTCATCATCATGGAAACAAAGGCTACGGCCAAGCGTTGCGGACTGGATTCGCAAATGCCAGTAAAGATATTGTCGCTTATACCGATTGTGACGAGCCGGTCGATCTGAATAAACTCGCCGAAGTTTTGCCACTCCTGTCGCAGTACGACATGGTGATCGGTTATCGGCTGAGTCGACAGGAGGGGTGGCTGCGCTTCATCTACAGCAAAGGCTATAACACCCTCGTTCGATGGCTGTTCGGCGTGCGGGTGCGTGACATCAATTTCAGCTTTAAAGTCATCCATCGGGAGTGCCTTCATCACTTATGCCTGAGCGCTGGATCGGTGTTTATCGACGGCGAACTCCTGGCCGAAGCCAACCGCAATCAGTTGACCATCTACGAAGTGCCGATCCAGTACCAACTCCGGCAGCATGGTACATCGAACTTCAATTCACTGCGTGCGGTAACTGACACACTTCAGGAGATTTGGGCGTATTTCAAGCGCCGCCACAGCCTGAGCGCCAAGTCCGAGCTTGCGGACATTACCGAATGACTCAGGCACAGCGCATTACCACAATATCGTTTCCGGGGCAGCAGGTTGTCGAATCGCTCTGGCACGATCCATCTATCCGCTGGTCGCTCCTGCTTTTCACAATTTCCCGATTTATCGTGGGTTTGGCCGCATTTCTCATGATTCATTATGCGCCAGCGACGACACCTTCCTGGCAGCTTGGCAAGAATCCAAGCGGACAGACCTATCTACAAGCCCTACCCGTTGGCAGCCCGTTTTATAGCGTAACGGAACCCTGGCATCGCTGGGATACCGCTTGGTATATCAAGATTGCTATTCAGGGCTATCGACCGGATGATGCCAGCGTAGTGTTCCCACCTCTATACCCGCTGCTCATTCGGCTGACCGTACCATTTTGCGCGGGGAATTACGTGCTGGCGAGCCTTTTAGTGAGCAATGCCGCTTGTCTTGGCCTTCTCATTCTTCTGTTCAAGCTCATTGAGCTGGAGGGTGGCAGTATTTCGGTGGCCGTTATGACACTTGTTTGCCTGCTCGCTTTTCCAAGCGCTTACTATTTGACGGCTGGGTACAGCGAGCCTTTATTCTTGGGTCTCATTTTAGGCGCATTCTACAGCGCACTCAAGCAAAAATGGGGACTGGCCGGTGCGTTAGCGGCTCTGGCAACCTTGACGCGCCTTCAAGGCGCACTGTTATTCATACCACTCGGTTGGATTGCCTATGTGCAACTTCGGGAGGCGGGTATACGACCCGTGATCGCGCGTTTGCCAGCCGTCTTGGGCGGACCGCTCAGCGCCCTCGCCTATATCGTGTATCTTTCGGTCAGCGGCTTTATGTCACCCGACGCCGCTTACCTGCGTGAATGGCAGCTCACCACACGATTGCCGTGGGAAAGCGTGCAGAATTTCTTTTCTCGCTGGTTGATTCATGCGACGCCGGGTTGGGAGAACAACAACGCACTCGCCTTGTTGTTCATTATGTTTACGGGTATGGCCGTATTGGTCAAACTGCGAATGCCATATAAGCTGTACGTATGGCTAACCCTACCGCTATTACTGCTGCGCTATCACTGTGGGACGCAGTTTGAAGGGATGATCCGCTACGTCTTGGTGATGTTCCCATGCTTCATCGCCATCGCAATGGTGTTCAAATGGCGGTGGTTGCTCGTGCCAATTATAGTGATTGGCGCTTATTTTCAACTGGTTTTATTGGATCACTTTGTTCATTGGACATGGGTCGCGTAACGTGCGAGACGTACACGACCAACGGATGCGCCTCACCACCGACATAAGCCAGTTGCAGTGGTGGCAGCAGCCGATGCAGGCATTCGCCAACTTGCCACGCAGCCTGTTTCTCCTGGTCGGTGGTGTACTGATGACTGCCGTCTATTATGGGGGCTTCACGGCGCGCTACAGCTTGGCCGAGCACGGCAGCAAACCGATGCAGTCGATAGCGACCTTGAACAGCATGGCGGCCAGCGGTGCCCTAATTTACGCGGTCGGCTTCGCCGTATTGTTCGGCCTGTACTGGCTGGGGCTGCACTTCGGATTGCTTTCGGCAAGCCGCGTCCAATGGCTCATCGTTGCGGCGTTCGCGCTGATCTTCAATATCAGTTTGTTGCAAATGGCTCCGGTGGATGCGGCTGATGTGTATGACAACATCATCCGGGGTCGCATGTCGGCGGTTTACGGATTGAATCCGCTGCATGGTGCCCCCAGTCAAGTGCGTTTCGATCCATTCTATGGATTCGCGGCATGGCATGACGTGCCCTCCGCCTATGGCCCGGTCTGGGAAATCCTGGCCGCCTGGACGAGTCGGCTGGCGGCCAATGATCATAACAGCAATGTGCTGGCCTTTAAGTGGCTATCCATCCTCGGCTATGGGATTACTGCCATCTTTATTGGCCTGACGCTGCATGTAACTGCTCCGAATCGGGCTTTGCTCGGTGTGTACCTTTTTACCTGGAATCCGCTGGTCGTATATATGACAAGCGCGGGCGGCCACAACGATTTAGTCATGACCGCGTGCATGTTGATAAGTATCTATTGTTTGGTGCGCCGCTGGTACGGCGCTTCAACGCTGGGCGCGCTAGTGGGGATGTTGGTGAAGTTTATGCCCATTGTGATGGTTCCCATCATCGCTTTCGTCGCCCTACGCGATCTGCGCGGGGCTGCCAGGGTTCGCTTTCTCATGGTGTCAGGAATCACGGGCGCAATTGTAATATTCGCCTCTTATGCGCCATATTGGACGGGCTTTTCGACCCTCGACTTCGCTCGTCGGGGATCGATGTTCACCAGTTCGGCGGCAACCCTGGCACGGCAAGCATTGAGCACAATCTTCGATGGCAAACTGCCCGACAGCGGCAGCACACCCATCACCAATGCCATCATTGGCCGGACAGTGCTGCTTTGGTTCGGCCTGTTTTTTCTCAGTCAGATTGTTTCTCTCTATGGAAAACGCGATCCAGTCCAGCCAGTTCGGGTTTTGACGGCTGCTATGCTCTTTTATCTGTTGGTTGCCGCGATCTGGTTTCAATCCTGGTACGTATTATGGGTTGTTCC
The DNA here is from genome assembly GCA_038230635.1 of Aggregatilineales bacterium. Taxonomy (GTDB): domain Bacteria; phylum Chloroflexota; class Anaerolineae; order Aggregatilineales; family UBA2796; genus JBBRMW01. Next base: position 3,438 of record JBBRMW010000355.1, read on the forward strand.
GTTAGCCGCTCTGTTGACTAATGACCGACTCAGGCGGCTAACACTGCTTTTCAGCTATCTGGTGACGTGGCAACCGCTTCTCTATAACTATGTCACGCTGCGGCCTGGAGATTGGGCACCCTTGCCCTGGCGCGATCTCATTCCAGTGGCTGTTGTAATGGGGCCAGCGTGGGCCTATGTGTTGTGGTATTGGCTCTTTGACAGGCGCACATCACGCGTGCCTACTGGAACATCACCTTTTACTTAGCGATGATGCTCAAGGCGCAGGCGCATCTGCCCAGTATTTATCCGGGATTAATTTCGTTACACTCGATCTTAGCCGCCAGCAATGAAAAGGAACCTCGATGTATGGCATTGATCAGAAACAGTAGTTTCGTCAGGTGTCGTGATGTATTTCACCGTTTTGTCGGATGTTTCCACAATCCGCGCTGGAAAATCGTAGCACTATGGCTCGGCTGGCTATTCGTCTGTAATACGTTTCAGGTGATCGCTTTTGCGCGCATAACGCCCATCCATCCAGACTTTTCATATGCGTGGTCGGCTGCGCAAACTCAGGCCGAACCGCCTTCGTCCAATCCGATCAAATTGCATGTACGCTGGGATAGTGGTTTTTACGTAACCATTGCGCTTTATGGCTACGATAGTGTCAACGCCGCTTTTTTTCCACTCTATCCGTTGGCGATGCGTACCGTCAACAATTTGCTGCTGCTATCTCTAACGCCGCAACTCAGCGATGTCGATCGCATGGAGTTAGCGGGTTTTCTGGTCTCGGTCGCAGCCTCATTAGGTGCAGCACTCGGCCTCTACGAAATTCTTCTCTTGCTCCTGGGCGATACAGATGCACGGCGTGGGGTGTTCTATTTTTTGATCTATCCACCCGCGATCTTTTTGTTACAGGTTTACTCTGAGCCACTATTTTTGGCATTGGCAACGTGGTGCATTGCACTGATCTTACGGCGGCGCTGGTGGCTGGCTGGGTTAGTGGCTGCGCTGGCGACACTCGACCGATCAACTGGGATCGTGCTTCTCGTGCCGCTTATGGTTACTTGGCTACTTGATTGGCGAGCGGGAGCACGTCCGGCATGGCGTACATTGCTCGTCGTTGCCGGACCGTTGATCACATGGCGATTCTATTTCGCTTGGCTGCGGGCGCGGGCGTTAAGTGTCGTGGTGGGGCAAGGAAGTTTTGGGCGCTGGTTGTTGCCACCCAATCCATTTGCGCTGTTCGGCGATGAACTGAGTTTCGTCACGAATAATCCCCAGGCGACCGTCCATATCACAATTGATGTGTTGTTGACATTGCTAGCAATTGGCTCGTCGGTGCGCGTCATGCGCCGCTGGCCGGCGATTGGTTTGTTTGGGTTAGCAGCAATCGTACTGCCCCTATTGACATTTCGCGTCGTTGGGTTGGATCGCTATACCCTATCTGTATTGCCAATCTATTTGGTATTGGCAATGTTAGGGCACGTAAAAGTATAGAATCCCACACAAGCTTGGTAAAATAGGCGCATCAAAAAAAGGGCGAGAGCGCACAACATGGGGCGTGAGACTCACAATTGTGAATGTGGCGTGTGTCAGAAAGGCGAAGACACCCTAACCCT
>JBBRMW010000356.1:0-5025 GCA_038230635.1 Aggregatilineales bacterium
CAGTCTACCAAGAAATTCGATAGCTGCGCGGTAAATGCGTCTGCCCGCTCATAGCTTGGTACATGTCCACTCCCATCAATGATCACCTTGCGTGCGTTCGGCATACCTGAAGTCATCAAGTCAGCAGCACGCAGCACTTCAGGGTGATCGAGCGCTCCAACGACGATTAGCACTGGACAATCCACTGTATCGAGGCGGTTGACGGCAGGGGGATCAAGTGGACAGGTGGGCTGGGCATCGGCGATCAAAAATGTTTTGCGCTCCACCGAAATGCGGTTCATCGTCAATGCCTTTTCGCGTATGGTGGTGTCGATCTGATGAGGTTCACGCGATCCCCCATCGAGCCAGATGCGGATTTGCAATTCGCTCGCTCTATCAACATCACCTTGCTGCACTGCACCAAACATCTCGCCCATATAGCGAGGCATCTCGCCCTGCATCTCAAACCCACTGGGAGTCGCGTTGACAAGCGTTAAAGATGCGGCTAGATAGGGTTTCTCCAAGGCCAAATCAAGACTGATTTGGCCGCCATTGGAGCATCCCAGCAAATGTGCCCGTGTCACGCCAAGATATTCCAAGAGTCGGCTCAAGTCATCGCGGCGACAAATCGGTCCATGGACGGCACTAGACTGTCCAAATCCCCGCATGTCATAGCGAATAACGCGGAAACGCTCCGCCAACGTATCCCATTGGGCATCGAACATCCGGCTGTCAAGAAAGGCCGCATGGGAAAGTACCAATGTGTCGCCACTGCCAGCCATCTCATAGTACAAATTGCCATCGCCCAAATTCATATAGCCCGTTGTGGTTTGAGGCATTTTACGCTCCTTCTTGTTGTTCGTCTCTGCATGTATATCCTTATGGAAAAGTCGTTGGGTGACATCTAATGTCACTCAACGAAGCGGATTTCAATTGGGCGTTAAAGGAGCCAATTTATGCGCGCTGATCGGCTGGTAACGTTGATTCTGCTCTTACAAACGCGCGGCAAACTGACTGCACAGACTCTCGCCGAGGAGTTAGGGGTTTCACGCCGGACTATTCTTCGAGATGTGGAAGCGCTTTCGCTGTCGGGTATTCCTATCTATGGCGAAGGGGGGCAAGGCGGTGGCATTGCGCTTGATGAGCAATACCACACCACACTTACAGGGTTGAACACCTTAGAAGTACAATCCCTGTTTGTCACGAACACGGCCACTGTCTTGCATGAAGTCGGATTGGGTGCGTCTGCGGAGCGGCTGCTGCTGAAACTCTTGGCAGCACTGCCCTCAACGCATCATTCCACCGCCGCGCACATCCGTCAGCGGCTCCTTATTGATCCCACCTGGTGGTGGCATGAGCCACAAGCGCCAGCATTTTGGGATGAGCTTCAACGTGGGGTGTATGAAGATTGGCTCGTGGAGGCAACTTACGAGCATTACGATGGAGAATTGGTTGAGCGTGTCCTGGCACCTTACAGCCTGGTCAATAAATCTGGCTTATGGTACCTGGTCGCAGAACGGGAAGGAGCACTACGAACGTATCGCGTGGCCCGCTTTCATCAAGTGCGATTGCTCAAGCAAACGTTCACACGCCGTCCGGATTTTGACCTTTCCAGCTACTGGCAAGCGCATCTACAGGATTTCGTCGACAGCTTTTCAGCGTTCCAGTGCATCCTGCGTATACATCCAGAGCGCATGGCGTTTGTCTCGTGGTTGCTGCCGGGGCGCTGGGAGCAGCTCGAACCAGCCAACGCAGAAGGATGGCTTACCCTTCGCCTGTCACTCGATTCTCCGCTTATGGCAAAAATGTTAATCTTTGGACTTGGAAGTTCTGTTGAAGTATTGGCTTCTGCTGATTTAGCAAAAGCCGTGCTGGTGGATGCACAGCGCTTGATACATCATTTGAGATAGTGTCTACAACCCATGCGTTGAATTACTATCTGGAATATCCATCGGGGAGAAAAACAATAATACTGAGTTAGATCGCCGATTATCTATACGGTTAAAGCCGCGCATTCTATCTACCACCTCAAAAATAATCAGTTCATGAGTTGTGAGGGCGAACCAACGATACGATCACGCGCATCATCAAGACGATGCCGACAAACAACCCGGCATAACCAACGCCCTACCATTCGCTCGCGAACGTCAAGCGGAAGAAACACGGCAGCGCATTCTTGAAGCTGAGCGTGCGCTTTTGGCGCATGAGGGCTGCGCCCATATGACGGTAGCGGCGACTGCTTAAAACCGCGTGCGTATCACCAAAAACAGTGGTGGCTGTCTGTGGCTCGAAGCGGGGAATTTTAGCAGCGATTGTGAATCCCGTCACATTCGATGCCGAACCTGACCCTGGCAGGTCGCGTGGCGCTCATTGCCTAGCTAACGCGCCATGTTTATGAGCGATATAGCCCTGAATTCGAGCTGCTTCGAGATGTTACTTCGCTTGGAGCAGAGCTGGCTGAACCATGTCGGCAATTCGAGGCAAGATGCCGAAGTATCAAATACGATTCGTCGGCTACCTGGATGAGCAGGGACAACTTCGACGGGAATTGGAACGAAGCCAAGCCGCAGACAAACTTTGGACGCTCACGAGCTACGATCTTTATCGCCGGTTAGTTGCTGAGTGCGATTGGTCGCCGCAGCGCTATGAATTCTGGCTTATGACGGCGCTGGTTCAACGTTTGGTCGAATCAACATGTATGGATTGAGCAATTATCAGCGTCACGTTGAAGTTGTCTCTAACACATCGTTTTTCTATCCACGACCTACATTCTTTCGTAGAATCTGACAGACGCGATTCACGGAGATGCCAAATTCTAGCGCTAAAGCAGAAACCCGTTCACCATCCGCATGACGACGCTGAATAGTGGCATTTCGGGTATCACTGCTGGGTATTCGATCTGACCGCGGCACTTTTGGCGTTTCCATGCCGTGATAGAGCCAAAACACGAGCCGCGACGATGCTTGTGAAGGGGTGGTGCAGGATAGGGGACTGAGGCCCTCCGAGGCCACATTGGTACATCGGCAAGAACGGCTCAGAAGACCACCTAGTACTGCATTTTCCTTGCAGTTGTGGGATTTATATGGTTGGCCGAATTTTGTAGCAGTAGCGCCAATTTATTGCATCATTCCCGTTTTCAATATGATGGGTTGTACTAGCGAGCAGTAGGTATGGGCTTGTTGGTCACGTAGTTGCCGTGCCAGCGCGGTGCGTTCCGAAAATCCGCCAAACAAAGCATCGAAATCCCGGCTGAGCTACCGATAGAAGGCACGGAAATGTCCCCCTTTGAGAGTAAACAAAATCCCAATCGTGACCACTTCGCTGGGATACAACTTGGCTTGCGAAACTTTCCGCACAGCGCCCAGCCGATTATCGACCGCACAGAAAATATGGATGACAATATCTTCAGTAGTCATAATTCACGCCTTTCCTATCATCTCGATACCGGTAGTTTGGCGCGTTTTTGTGACTACTTCAACTTGCACCATTAGTTAGTACATATCTAGGGTGCCTAACAGTTGGGCAAAGCGCTTCGGATAGTCTGAACGGGATGGAAATCGGAATGGCGGTCGGTTCGGTGACCTCTCTAACAGCCAGTGAAACCTGAGACAACTATTTTTATCGGATGGACGCCTATAGGAGGCTACCATAGCCGCATTGACGCCTATCAAGCGCGCCGTCCTGCCACTTAATCGATTCCGATTGCCATAAATTGTCTAGCCACCCTTTGTCGTATTCGTTTTGATTTGCACTGCAAACTGCGTTGGCTTGACGAACAACAGCGCCACGATCACGAAGGCCATCGTCGTCAGCATGTAAATCACTGCCAGTGCGCTAATTGATTGGTGCGCACGAATGCCCGCCGCCACCGCATCGCCGTACAGCGCGACCACCAACGTTTGCGAACTGGCCGTTGTCGCCACCAGATACGTCAGGTCAAACAAGGCGATTGTCCGCACGACGGCCAGTACGCCCGCCGTCAGCATCCCCGGAATCACCAGCGGCAGGACGATCCGCCGGAACGTATACAGCCGCCCCGCGCCCAGCATCCGGCTGGCCGATTCGAGCGACACATCTACCTGCTCGATGAACGGCGTCAGCACCAGGATCACGAATGGCAGGATCGGGATCAGATTGATGATGATGATCCCCAGGATCGAGCCGCCCAGATTGAGGCGCAGCAGCAGCGTCGCCATCGGGATGCCGTACACGAGCGGCGGAATCAACAGCGGCAGCAGATACAGCACGGTCAAGAGTCCTTTAAGCCGAAACTGCTTGCGTGCCAGAATATAGGCCGCTGGAAAGCCGATCATGAGCGCCAAGCCCGTGACGGTCACGGCCACCGTAAACGTGTTGAGCAGCAGTTGCCCAATATCGTGGTCATCTCCCAGCGATGTGTACCAATTCGTCGTAAACGCAGGCGGCAGCGCCGTTTTGAACCAGCTTTGCGCGAACGAATCGATCACGACCGTGCCGACCAACGCGATCAGATTCACCACAAAAAAGCCGATGGCGAGATAAAACAAAATCGGTGCCGCCCAGCGCAGCGGCGATCGCTGGATTCGCGTGCGCGTGCTGGTCGTGCGCGGCGGCAGTTTGGAGAGTGTGCTTGCTTGTGTCATCGTCTAGGTTCCCTTCCCGCCGCCGAGTGTTGCGCCGCGCGTGAACCGTCCGCGCAGAAACAGCACTCCACCCACCACTGCCAGTTCGATCCCGCCCATGACCAGCGCGATCGCCGTGCCCGCCGGACGATCGTATTGCTCGTAGGCCGCACGGAACGCTTGTACCGCCAGCACGCGCGTGAGTGCATTCGGCTCGCCGACCAGCACCGCTGACGGAAACACGCTGAAATTGGCGACGAAATTCAGGCAGAACGCGATGGCGATCCCCGGCAGTGCGAGCGGCAAAATTACCCGTCGAAACGTGCCCCACGCGCCGACTCCGAGCATCTTGCTGGCACGTTCCAGGTCGGGGTTGATGCCGGACATATAGCCCAGGATCAGCAGAAACACGAACGGAAAACCCTGGATGAACAGCGAAATCTCC
>JBBRMW010000357.1:0-5017 GCA_038230635.1 Aggregatilineales bacterium
ATACGTATCAACCACTGCCAAAAGGGTATTTGCATTCGGGTTTTCGTCGGTTACAATGGCTGGCCTCAACCGCGAAAAATCCTACTCGCTCCCAGTCATTTTGTCCAGTTCGAATTATCTCCCAATCATGCCCTCTCAACCGGGTGTTGTCACCTGCGTTGCGGTGTTCAAAGAGAGGTTCACTGACCACAGATTTGCGCAAGTATCCCTCCTGATAGCCCTTGCGCACCCCGTCGGCAATTGCCTCGCGGATGTCGCCGCCAGCAAGATGTACATCCTGTCCAAGTTCTACAAGGACGATGACCATGCCAGTATCCTGGCACATTGGCACCTTGTGCGTTGTGGCGATCTGACGGTTCGCCACAATGTCCTGCATTGCCGCTCGTCCGGCGGGTGATGGTTCCGTTTGGAGGATTTCCGTCAGGCGAATCATTGTCGGATCTGGGGTGTGCAGGTTGATCTTCTGCACTGCGTCGCACACCTGCTGCGTGATCAGGTTTACGTTAATTGTTCTCATACCATTTCGGATGATCCCACATTATTTCAAATTGAATCGCGGGAGCGCATTGCACGGCGCGTTCGCTGCCGCCGTACCACTTGATCCAGCACAACCGCCAGCACGATCACCGTTCCAGTAACAAACGTACTCCATGTCGCGTCAATCCCAAAAAAGATGATGCCGCTGCTGATCACCGCAATAATCTGCACACCGATCAGCGCACCGAGAATGGTTCCCCAGCCGCCGGATAGCGGAGTGCCGCCGATAATGGCTGCCGCGACCACCGTTAGCGCAAAATCCTGCCCAGAGGTCGGGTCAATGGCACCGCGAAAGCCTACAAACAGAGAGCCTGCCAACCCGCAAATCGCGCCCATGAGCACCAGCGTCTGCACGCGCACGTGGGCAATCGGGATTCCGGCAAGCCGCGCGGCATCGGGGTTGCTACCAATGGCCTGTACACGGTAGCCAAAGCGCGTTCGATGCAACAGCAGGTGAAGCAGCACGGCCATGATAATCAAAATCACGGCCACAATCGGGATGGAACCGAACACTTTGGTCGTGGCAAAAGTGAAAAAACTGCTGGTAGTAACGTCGTCGGGCGGCACTACGGCGCGCGAACGGTTCACGACAAGCGATAGCCCCCGGAACATCGAAAATGTGCCGAGCGTGATGATGATCGCTGGCAGGCGAAGGCCCACCGAGAGAATCCCGTTGAACAAGCCCAGAAACGCACCGAACAGGACCCCGCCAAGCGCCGCGATCCAGGGATCAACCCGGTTCACCATCATCGTCGCGGCAATGACCGCAGAGAAATTAAATATCCAGCCTACGGATAGGTCGATCTCGCGAATGGCAAGCAAAAAGACCATGCCGAGCGTGATAATGCCATAGAAGGCGGTGTTGCCAAACAGTGAGATCAGGTTACTGGGGTTGATAAAGTTTGGCCTGAAGATGCCGACAAACCCGACAAGCACCAGCAGCGCGATGATGACACCAATCTCCTCAGGGAGCCGGAAGCGCAGTCGGGCCGGAGGGGCTGGCGTTGCCTCAGATGTACTATTAGGGCTGGAATCAGACATGTTCGGTCTGCACCTTACTCACTATAGGCTGACGTGGTTGAAATTCGTTTTCACTTGCGCCAGGGCTGGGTACTAGTTGGTTCGCCCCAGCTTGGAATCGGCGCTTGCAGACCATCTTTGATCCATAGAAACTGCCCGGTCACTTCCGCAGCGCGTTCACCCATTAGATCGAGCACTAGATCGGCGGCCTTCTGGGGGTCATCGCCGCCAGTCTGTTCGACCCAGCGCGCCCACTGCTGGTATGCCTCGCCATCTTTGCCGGGAATCTTTTCAACGACATCTTTAATGTACGCCCACATGTCTGTCTTAACGTCGCCCGGATGGATGACATTAGCCGTAACCCCGGTGCCTGCCAGTTCAATAGCAAGATGGCGCGTAAACTGGTTGATCGCCACTTTGCTGGTTGCATAGGCACTGTTGAGCGGTCCGGGCGGGTGCAGTGCTGCTGCAGACGTGAAGCTCACGATGCGGCCCCAGCCTTGTTCAATCATGCCATTTAGAAAGGCACGGCTCAACAGATAGGGACTGAGCATATTGATCGTCATCGTCTCGACCCAGGCTTTCGGATCGCTGTCCTTGATCAACTGGATTGGTCCAAAAGTACCCGCCGCGTTGATCAGGATTGACGGCTTACCGAGCGCAGTTTCGACCTTGGCTTTGATCTGATCTGCCGATGCCAATTCGGATATATCTGCCACAATGGGATAACCACTGCCGCCCTGTTTATTGCTTTGGCGAATCAAATCAACCGTCTCGTTTAGCTGAGTTTCGCCGCGTGCGACCAGCGCAACCTGTACGCCCTGATCCGCCAGAGTCAGGGCGACGCGTTGCCCCAGACCTCGACTGCCTCCGGTCACTACCGCGATCTTTCCCTTGAGCGTCATTGTCTCTACGCCTTCTATTTCTGCCCGGCTTTGGTCTCTAAATGGAAGATTTCGTTTACAATGCTCGAATCAACGATGCCCTGATCATTGAAGATCATCAGCAGGTTCATAATCTCGCCCCACTTATCGTGGGTTTTAGAACTCCACAACTTATTCCAGGCTTTTTCATCGTAGATTTCAGAATACAGAAAGAATACCGGGTTTGCCTCGAAGATAGAAATCTGGGCAATGCCGCTTTTCTCAATTTCGGCCACGAGTTCCGGCCAGATGGCGTCGTGGTGACGCTTGTACTCGACCAAAGAATTTGGCTTCAGGCGCATCGTAAAGGCACGTCGGATGAGAGCCATAATATTCGCCTTTTGAATTTAATGACAGAACCAACTATTTGAGCTAGAAGGTAAATGTCACCCCCGCGAATCGCAAAAATAGAGCGGTACACAGTTGGGCTTAACTTGCAGTGCCAGACATCTTGCCCGTATTGATCAGATGCAGCAGTTCGCTCTCAGTAACACTGCCGCCAGAGAGTTCGCCGGCAAGCCTACCGCGATACATCACGATAATGCGGTCACACAGGCCAACTAGTTCTGGTAACTCGGTAGAACTGAACAACACGATCCGCCCCTCAGCCGATAGCTGCTGTATCAACAGGTATATCTCGCGTTTCGCGCCCACGTCAACCCCGCGCGTTGGGTCGTCCAACAGGATGACGGCTGGCGCTACTTCCAGCCATTTGCCGACGACGACTTTCTGCTGATTGCCGCCAGAAAGCTCATTGGTACGGCTTTCCGGGGAAGGCGTCTTGATATGCAGACTGTCGATCTGATGCTTTGCACGCTCGACCATTTCCCGTTTATTGATCCAAGGAATAATCCGGTCAAGTGCGCCAATTGCAACATGTGCAATGTTGTCGATCACACTTTTGTCGAGCATCAACCCATGATGCCGCCGATCAGCAGGCACAAGGCAGATCCCGCGCCGGGCGGCTTCTGTCGGGCTGGAAGGCAAACCTCGCCCATCCGGGTAACTGACCTGGCCCGAGTCGACATGCTGCGTGCCAAAAAGAATTCCCAGTAGCGTCGATACCCCGGAACCTTCCAGCCCGGCCAGCCCGACGATTTCCCCGGAATGTGCTTCAAAACTCGTAGGTTCCAGAGCTCCACGCGCGCTGAGAGCGCGGACCACCAGTTGCTCGCGTCTTTCGGGGTTTTTGGCGGGCAGCGGGCCTGGGAAAAGGTCTTTCTGCGCGATGCCGATCATGCCTACAATCACTTCGGGGATCGTAAGCCCCTGCCGGTCACGCGTGAAGACGGCCCGCCCGTTGCGCGTAACGGTGATCCAGTCGGTGATGGAGAACACTTCTTGCAAGCGGTGCGATACGTACAGGATCGTGATCCCCCTGGCTCGCAGTTGGTTCAAGACGCCGAAAAGTTTCGCCGTTTCGCGTTCATTGAGTGCCGAGTTTGGTTCATCGAGGATCAACACACGTGGGTTTTCGAGCAGCACCCGGCACAGTTCAACGAGCTGCTGTTCCCCTATCGAAAGGCTGCCAACTGGCTGTGTCACGTCAACGTGAAGGCCAAGCTGATCCAGCATCGAGGCGCTTTGCTCTGCCATCAGCCGTTGAGAAATTAGGCCGTGCCGAGTCGGCTCGTGGTTGACGAAAAGGTTCGCCAGCACAGAACGTTGTGGAAAAAGACTAAGTTCCTGGTAAACAATCCCGATCCCGTGATCTCTGGCGGCCTGGGGTGTGCCAATACGGATCGGCTGACCGTCCAGCAGAATCGTGCCGCTATCAGGCCGGACAACCCCAGCCAGGATTTTCATCAGCGTTGATTTGCCCGCCCCATTTTCGCCCACGATGGCATGGATGGTCCCCGGCTGCACTTGTAGCGACATACCATCCAACGCCACGATACCGCCGTAATGCTTCACCAGATCGTTGACGATGATAATAGACGGGCTATCGGGGGAGAAGTGCTCCTCCCCCGAAATCATTGGCGCGATAATGCTATTTGCCCTCGTTCGCAATCGGCTCGATGCTGCACGCCCAACCCATGTTCATGCATTTGACGAACGGCGCGTAGTATTTGGCAGTTGCTGCCGGATCTGCCGAGAGCTTCAACAGTTCGTCAAAGCTGAGCGGTGGCAGGGAGTTACCCATGTTGACCGAGTCCGCCGTCACGATCTGCGTCCCCGAATTGTAGAAGGATGCATCCAGCGGCATCTTGTTTTTCAGGCTGTCCACCAGCATCCGCACCGGGACATAGCCCTGTACGAACGGGCTTTGTCCGAGCGTTACGTAGGCATAACCGCCCTTGATGGCCTTCAGGTTATCTTCGGTCAGGTCATAGCCGCCCATGATAATCTTGGTGCCTTTGTCTTTGTTCAGCTTGCCCAGGCTGGCAATATCCGGTGCGCACAGTCCGATCATGGCGGCAACGTCTGTGTTGGCGGCGTACTGCTGCTCCCAGTGTGCATAGTTCTCAACCGCGTCGACTTTCACATCGAACGGGCCAAGCACTTTGAGGCCGGGCGCTTTTGCCAGTGATTCCTGA
>JBBRMW010000358.1:0-4999 GCA_038230635.1 Aggregatilineales bacterium
GGCAGGTGCATCCCGATTTCTTGCTCCCACTGGTACAATATCTCGTTGTTCATCGTTCCCTCTGGTTGACTTGTCACTCTCAGTTTGAACGATGAACACCTTTTTGCCAATCCCCTTTTCTAAACATGTCCGCTCCCCAGCCGTATTCACGGAGAGGGGCTGGGGGACTCAACGCTGTCTCGATCTTTGGCGGAGCCGGTGTGGATAGACACCCCCTCGTTGTGGTTACGAAGAAGGGGTGAGGTTCTAGTGATCGGCATTTTAGACAAAAAACACCCCCTGAAATTTAGGCAATGTGCCTTATGATGCATCACGCATCATGCTATACTTTGTAAAGAAGAGGCATGTGCCACAAACTTGGAAGGCGCGTATGGACGCACAACTGACGATCGAACAAGCCGCCCCACTGACGGCGACATATTCTACCCAGGGCGCGCTCGATGTCGGTCACCACAACGTGTCCGATCTGCTCGAAAGCCTCAGTTCTGTCCAGCGTGCCACCTACAGCCGCAAGTATGATCAGCGTGCGCCCGAACAGGTATCGTCGCGCGAAGGTCTGATCATGACCTGGGAGCGCCCCGCCGGGCCAACCCTTCGGCACATGCGCTACCGGGCCGAATTGGCGCATCAATCCATCCATATTGTCAGCCCGCACGGTGCCTTCGATCTGGATGGCTCCCCGATCGATATTCGGGCGTTCATCGACGAACGCCCGCTGCGTATCGTGCCCTATTTTCCCTCGCACGGCATCGACAGTCTGGTCGATCAATGTTTGCAGGGGATCGCGCCCGCGCAGCGTTATGGCCTGCCCTCGGAAATCGCCGAACTGGTCAAAGACAAAGCCCAGTTCCATGTCCTGATGAGTCAGCATTTCCCGCGTCTGATTCCGCGCTTCGATGTCCTGAGTGGAACGGATTTGATCGGAAATGGCCGCACCGATTCGCCGATTGAAATGGTCATGCTGCAAACCACCGAATTGATCCGTGAGGCCCGGGCGCACGGCCTGAACATGGAAGGCTATCGGAACGGCGTCGTTTTGCGCAAGATTCTATCCGACGGCGGCTTCGGCACGTTGATCGTGCGCCAACAGCTCGATGGGGCCGGTTACGAGGTTATCGGCGATCAACACCTGCACGATGTCAGCTTGCAACACCTGATGGAGCTTGTGCTCGCGCCGAATTGCCAATATTTGATGACCCGCCTGCTCGAACTGGATGCCAGCCCCGGTATCTCGTGTGTCGTCGAAAACGGTGCCATTTACCCGCTCCCGCTCAACAGCCAGATTCAAGACGAAAGCGGCGCGGCGGTGGGCACGAAGACGCTCGGCCTGTACGCCAACGACGCCCATGATATTCTGTTTCGTCAGCAGCACGAGGACATTATTCAGGCACTCGCCTCCGAGATATTCGATCAGGTGGTGGCGCTGTGCCCCGATCGATGCTGCGTCAATGCCATGATCAACCTCGACTTTATGGTCACATCGGAGCGCGAACAGAAACTTTATACGCTTGTCAAAAACGCGCCCTATTTGCAGGAGCACTGCTGGCATTTGGTCTCCGAACGCTATCAGGTGGCGGAAATGAATCCGCGCATGACAAACCTGACCAGCGCGGCCAATGGCGTCATGACGATCCTGGGTGCGGCGCATTCGGTGCGCGATTATCAGCGTTTGCTGGCCGCCGATGGTGATCTTGGCTTGGTCAACTATGACAGCAAATTTCTGTCTCTGCCGCGCGAAATGACGATCGATGATGTGTATAGCCACTTTCTCGATCGGCAGCAGGCGATTTGTCGGGAAGGCTACGACGAGGCGGGCGTCATTTTGCGGATGATGCCCAATCTGGTGAATGGCTGGCCGGATTGGGAAAAGGGCGCGGGTATCACGATCTACGGCCCGAAACGACACTTCGCGGAGATCGAGCGTTTGGCGCTGCAATAATCCACTGTCTGGCAACCCCAGTCGGCAATTCACCATGAATGGCAAATAATGGCAACAATTAGCAAGATTTTGGTCGCGCTCGTCGGATTTGAACACCTCTACATTTTGTACCTAGAGATGTTTCTGTGGACGACGCCTACCGCACTGCGGGCTTTCGGTACCACGAAGGAGACGGCGGAATCATCAAAATTATTGGCCGCCAACCAGGGACTCTACAACGGTTTTTTGGCGGTGGGCTTATTTTGGGGAATCATCCATCCTGACGCCGCTTTTGGGCATCAGATTCAATTGTTTTTCCTGGCGTGCGTGATGGTCGCGGCTGCGTATGGCGGGTTAACGGTCAAGCGATCGATTTTGCTGGTTCAAGGGCTGCCCGCCCTCATCGCTTTCGTGGCCGTACTGCTCACCTAACCTGTCCGCAGCACGACCCGTCAGCGCCCCTCTGGAATGCTGTCCATTTCCCATAAATTCACCTCACCCCCAGCCCCTCTCCGTAATCACGGAGAGGGGTGCAGGACTCGACTCGGTGTCGATCTGTGGCGGATGCAGTGTGGTTTGACGCCCCTTCGCTGTGGTGACGGAGAGGGGGAAGCCAGCCCATACCAACGGCGGCTATCGCTGCATCATTTCGGTTGTAGAATTAAGCACAAAAACAACTCAGGCCTCTATGAGCGATGTGTAGAAGCCTGAGCGACTGGGTTAGCTTGCCACTGCTGTGATTGTGCGGCGTGTCTACCGACTTGTGCCTTGTGCAGGAGATTGGTAGTTCGCAACCGTCTCTGTCGCAATGCCGTTTGAACATGACAACGTAAAAATGCTGTGGCTGAATAGCACGCCGCCAGCAGAGTAGTCCAGCACAGTCACATAGATATAGGGCTGGGTAAGGTTGAACCCATTGGCTATGCCGATGTCTGTAGAAGACCCTGAATACGGCCTGGATGGATTACCCGTGAAGTTTCGAATAATCGTGTTACCCGAGCGTTCGACGACATGTAAAACGGTTCCGCTGGGGATATTTTCCGAAACATATACGGTTGGGATATACCAGGATGTGTTGGTACAGGTTCCGGTAGCTCCAATCGAGTATCGGACGTAGTAGTTGGCCGCTACCACGGTTGCTGTGCTGGTGGGTACGAAGGTTGGTGTGCTCGAGGCGATGCCGGTGGACACCGCAGTCGGTACGCTAGTGACGATGGTCGTCGGCACCATGGTCGGCGTGGTATCAATGGGAATTGTAGTGGTGAAAGTGTTAATGAGTCGGACTTTGGTAGAATCGCCGTCGCTATCAGATACCTTGATCACGAGATGGGTGGCGGCGGGCAGCGGTGGATGCAAATAGGGCACGGTGAGCGCAAAATGACTGCTCGTTATCTGTACGAACAGCCCTCCCACGACCCAGCCACCGTTATCGGGATTGTCGATTTCTACGGCAACGTAGCGTTTGTCTGAGGTTCCACTAACCGATATGCCGTTTGTTGTCACGCCCGTCAGCAATGCAGTGCGTGCTGCTCCGATGATAGTGACGTAGGACTCCCCCACCCAAGTCATGTGAGCGAGCGTGTCACCCGTGGTTACCCTCACGCGCAGGTGTGTGCCGTCAGCGAAAGGCGGGTGGAAATAGGGCGTCGTCAGTGTATATTCACCGTTTGATACTTGTACGTCTTGCTCGCCAATGATCCATTCACCGTTATCCAGGCTGTCGATTTCTACGCCTACGAAATGCTGGTTCGTTCTGCCGTGGACCGTTACACCATCAGAGGTTGCCGATACGACCTCAAAGGGTACGGGTGGTGGGGGTGTTGGTGTGATGCAGTCGCCGCCAATGAGGGTGGCAGGTTGAACATAGCGTGTGCCGTCCCACTGACCAACAGCCAGCACCAGATGGGTTCCGGCAAGCTGCACCGGATACGTCAAATGGATGCTGTAGGACAGGCTCGTTAGGCTCACAACTTGAGCGGCGAGTTCCGTGTTTAGATTGGAGGCCAGGTTGACGGTAGCACGCATAAAAGGTGCCTTGATGCTATCCACATTGCCGTAGGCGTTCGCGAAGTCGCACCCAATAAAGGCGTACGAATTTCCCGGTGAAGGTACTGTGCTCGGTATGACTGTGGGTGATTTTGGAATGGCCGTCGGCCTAATCGGTGTCGTAGTAGGCGCGCGTGAGGATGGCAGGCATGGATTATCAGCGCGAATATCACCAATGTTGGAGATTTGACCCTTATTAAAGGTGAATGCCTGAAAACGGATCGGATTGCGTACTGGATGTTGCCAAAAAGCTCCCTGCAGCGTGGCCGATGACGGTAAGCGGGTTGATAGCCCCACGCGCAAAACCGCACCACTGGCGTCCGTTAGGCTATAAATTACGAACCGATTGGCACTCACTTGACTGCCACCAACGCCGATTTGCCATGTTCCACACGATTGGGTACTTGAATTAGGGAAAGTCAAATTCGTGAAGGGTTCGCTGCCTGCCGCTGCAATTTGCGATATATGCGTCAATATGCCGCCCATTATCAGAACGGTGAGCACGAGAACAAAAATGCGTTTCACTTGTTTCTCCTTTAACACCAGCTTAGCGTTACTTTCTTCATGCCACATGATCTTTGTCGTTCTGCGCTGTGCGACATCATTACACTTCAGTGTATCGAAGTGAACCGAGGCTGCTTGACCCACACCTGACAACTAGCGGGCAGAAACCTTGCTTTTTGGTCAGGTTCTTGTCAGGTTGCGGTCAGGTATGCGTCGAAATCCCGCAACGCTTGGGGTGAAAAGAGGGTGCGACTCGCCACTCTCATACGGTTTTTTGATTCATTTCGGCGTACCCCCGTGATATACTCCGTCATGAAGAATGACGAGCGTTCAGGAGACCGTCAGGCTTGAACTGGTTTCATGAGATTGTACAAAATCCCTTTGTGGATGTGGCGCTGTTGGTCGATGCCGAAGGTCGTCTGGTTGCCACCTCGAATCGCATTGGGAGCGCCGCGCAGAGGGTTGCCTCGATGATCAAAGCCGCCGAAGTGTTGGCGCGCGGGCTGTCTGATGAGTTGGGACGCGGCGAAA
>JBBRMW010000359.1:0-4961 GCA_038230635.1 Aggregatilineales bacterium
CAAGACCGGGGTAAAAGCATCCAAAGCCGATATCGAGGCCCTCAACATCCATAATCATGAGGTTTGTCCGCAGTGGAATTACACGCTTTACCCCCGTGCCCTGGACTAACCGCGGGAATTTATACTTTTACGAGCCCTAACCGTGCCTGCGCCCGGAATCGATATTCCGCGTTGGCAGCAATTACTGGACGAAAGTGGCCTTTTAGAACAAGTCAAATCGACTTTTCCATCCACCGTCAATCCACCCACTGACAAAAATGGTTCCAATGTGACAACCATCCATAATGCTTTGTTGAACTTGGTGGCAGCGGATCAAGTTGTTGAAATGCGTGTGCTTGGAATCAACGGCAAGAAACGCACCGACAGCGGTTATTTCAACGATCTAGAGCGACTTGCCAAGGTTGCTACGAGCTACGAGGGTCGTGCTGAGGGTATCTATTTCACGGTCAATCCAGTCAATCCCGCGCTCATCGCACGGGCGAACAACCGAGTCAAAGAGTACGCCGAGCACACGACCAGCGATAACGACATTCTGAAACGGATCACGCTGCCCATCGATTTCGATCCGGTGCGGCCCGCAGGAATCTCGGCAAATACCACCGAAAAGGAGGCTGCCCTGCGACGAGCCTGGGCGTGTCGAGCCTGGCTGACGGCTCAGGGCTGGCCGGAGCCTATCTTTGCCGATAGTGGCAATGGTGCTCACCTGCTGTACGCTATCGATCTGCCGAATACCACGGAAAGCACTAACTTGGTGAAGCGCTGTCTGCTGGCGCTTAGTAGCCTATTCAGCGACGAGCAGGTTAAGGTCGATACCAGCACCGGGAATGCTTCGCGCATTTTCAAATTGTACGGCACACTCGCGCGCAAAGGTGATAACACACCCGAACGTCCCCACCGACGTGCTGGGATTATCACGTCTCCCCAGCAGCGTCTTATCGTATCTCGATCCCAATTGGAAGGCCTAGCTGTTCACGCTCCGAAACCATCCAATTCGGCGATGTCCCGTTCAGTTCTGTCGCCATCATCCTCAACCGTCGGCACAACCAGTTATGGAAAAGCGGCGCTCGAAAAAGAATTAGCGATACTCGCGGCTACTCAGGATGGCAATCGGAACAATCAGCTATTCCAATCCGCAGCGGCGCTATTCAGCCTGGTCGCTGGACATGCGTTGGATCGTGAGGAAGTCTGGCAAGCACTGCTGCGCACTGCCGCATCCATTGGTCTGTCTGAAACAGAAGCACGCCGAACGATCCAGAGCGGTGCTGAGCGCGGCTTAGGCCAGCCGCGACTTGTCCCGAAAAATTCACGACCATCGTCGTCAACATCACAACTGCCTCAGTCGGAACCGCCGCCAGAAAACCTGGACATTCGACAGGCTGCGCCACAAGCTCCGCTTAAACTACTGCCAGCCACTGATGGAAAATCGGACGCAGAGGCCAAGTTAGCCGCCGATTTGCTCATGCATGTCGATGAACTGGACAAACTGCCGCCCATCCGTTGGCTTATCAAGGACTATCTGCCCGAAGACAGCTTGGTCGAGGTCTATGGCGCGCCCGCTGCCGGGAAGACCCAAGTCGTATTTGATATGGCACAAACACTCGCCGCGTCAGGTCAAACCGTCATCTATGTTATCGCTGAAGGGTTACGCGGCTATCGTGGGCGCAAGTTGGCCTGGCAGAAGTTCCGCAAACAGAGTGGTGGAGAACTGTACATCTGGCGCGAACCCGTTCAACTCTTTGAGACGCCCGCCGTTCGGCTATTCATCGAGGCTATCAAGCCAAAAAAGCCGGTCCTCGTCGTGTTCGATACCCTGTCGAGGTGCAGCCTGGGTGCTGATGAAAACAACCAGAAGGATATGGGTTTTGTCCTCGAATCGCTCGACACCGTGCGCCGTGAAACGGGTGCAACCGTACTCGCCGTTCATCACACGAACGCCGCCGGTGGCCGCGAACGTGGCTCAACGGTCATTCGTGGCGGCATGAGCGTGATGATGGAAGTCTCCAAAGATGATGACCTCATCGCGGTGTCATGCGCCAAAGTGAAAGACTCTGGCGAGTTCAGCACCCTTTTGCTTAAGCCGGTGCTCGTCGATATTGGTGAGGAAGCACCCGTGCCCGTCCTCATCCCCGCTGAACAGCGTATCCAGACCCAAGCGGACAAGCTCTCACCACTCCAACTTGAGATATTGCGTGCGGTCGGGATGGAGATGTTCGCCACGTCTGGTGTCAAGTCCAGTCAGTTAGACGAGTTGCTGCCTATCACAACCAAGCGGGCCAGCAAGTATCACAGTCTAAATACGCTCATTAGACTTGGCTATGTGGAGACGCATGTGAAAGGCGATCCCTACAAATGCACAGACACCGGACGTCTAAAGTTGTCTGGCGCTGAAAACGCCGCTGTTGCCAGCAAGTCTAACATGTCTAAAACAAGTCCAAATGCGTTTATTTGGACATTGCCAGAGCCATGTCCAATGTCCAGTCCCATTCCACACACCTATGGGTGTGGAATGGACGAGACATTAGACAACACGGCAACGACTGAGACAACAGACGCAGTGATAGCGAATGTCCAGAACAGCCTCGGTAGACAGCCGACTCCATTTGATATCACAACAGCACAACCAACTGTGGTGCTCATCAACACACCCCTTCCTACGCCATCTGAGGTGGTTTCGACTGAGCCGCCTGAAAATGGAACGATGGCTTCGCCGCCAAAGGCAGCTATCGATGTTCCTATAGCCTCAGGGCCAGCGATCACATCACCGCCCATGTCTGAATTGGACATCATCCGCTACGCTGGACAACTTGGACTTCGTTATCCAACCACCGACAGCTCCGATCTGTATCGCATCGCGCAGATCATCCCGATCAGCTTGCGCAGTGCCTTTGAAGCAGGTCTGGGTAGTGCGTTGGAAGCCTATCGAGCGGAGGTAGCACGACGCGGCGTAGAGCCACAGGAGCAGCCAATACCAGACATTTTGGCTGCCTACTTGAGCCTTGGCTTTATCTCGACCGCCCATCTTTTTGACGGCTACCAACATGCTTGCCAGATGGGACACAAAGTGAATTTCTTGGCTGCGTTGTGGAGTCGAAATCGTAAAGCATGGGACTATCTTGAAGTCATGATTGGCGGTACACGTTTACGTGAGTCTGTCGTTATCCAGCCTCTACCACGAGGCAAACCTTCCATATCCTGAGTATTGAAGCGAGGTGAATATCATGCCTAAACTGATTCTAACTGGTCGAACAGACACGGCGGACTACTTCCGCATCAGCAGCGTTTTCACGGCAGGCAAACTGACGCATTCGCCATTCCTCGTTTTCATCGAAAAAGACAACACAGTGCAAGTGGAGATCGTTCGTAATGCGCCTGATCTGTTGTCATACTCGGATGAGACGCTGGTGATGGGGCAGTGGGCGGGAGAATGGCGCAGCGATTATTTTCAATTCACGGTGGGTGATTATCGCGGATTTCTGGTATGCAAGGATACATGCCTCAAAACCGCAACCAATGTGGTAAAGCGTATCGGGCGGCAGGGAAGCTTTCGCAATATGACGTATCAGTATATCGACGAGTCTGGCACGCTGAATTCCGCAGCGATTATCATCAAAGCAGAAGCACTCCACCTGGAATCCGTGTTTGCCCGTTTCGGAATTTCCGTTCATGTCGAAATCTGCGTCGGTTGATTGGTTAAATATGAAAGGCTCATTTTGACATTTACTTTTCGGTGATGGCGTCTTTCTCGCTGGCTGTTTGATTTTCTCCTGGCGGGATAGATTTCGATCCCGCGCGAACGGACGTGGTGTATATTGTCTCTGTGACAGTTGTGGCCTGAGGAGGGTTTATGCCATTTATTGCCAAACACAAATTATCAGGGGTGCGTATTGACATCACCACAATACCTAACCCCAAGGCGGTTCTAAATAGCGGCGATTACGTCTGCCCCCTGTGCGCTTCTCCGCTCATAGTTAGAGGTCAGCATTATCGCCAGGGAGGAATAGTACACAGTCATTTTGCCCATCAGTCCGATTGTGTAAGCGAATACGACGCTCATCCAGAATCGCCTGAACACCTTCTGGGGAAGATATTTTTAAGAGAGCGCCTGCATGGATTCTATGACCATTATGCTACAGTTCAAATTGAATTAGAAGTGCCAGCGCCAATGGAATGGCGAGACAAAGGCCGAATCGCTGATATTATGGTTACCTGGCCGATGGGCTGGCGGGAGGTGCATGAAGTGCAGCTGGCACCCATAACCCCGAAAGTATTAGAGGAGAGAACTTATGACTACCAACGAGCCGGACTCGATGTTACCTGGTGGCTCGGGAAAAGAGCTGATACCCAAATTAACCGTGAGTGGTCTCAAAACCGATTCGGTGAAACTCTGGGGATCGAATTTGGCGGGGATACGCATCACGGTGACTCAGACCGAGATGAGCGTATCGGGATTTAGGATTGGAAGTAATCACAGGGATTGGATCGTAAATCCAATTTATGAAACCGAACCGCTAAACGACTTAAAGGCATCCCGATATTTTGCTAAATGGACTAAAAGAGCCTTTATGCGGATGATAGAGGTGTGGGGAAAAGTCAGCCCCGATCTCTTTGAACGCGGATTTAAGGCCAAACCGGCACTTTTACGATCTTTGGCTGGAATGATTGGCACACAAAATGGACAACATCGCCTAAAGCGCCTATTAGATCCAACCGAATGGGGATTAATCGCGCCTGATTTATTAAATTGCGTTGGTGATCTACCAACACTCGGAGAAGACGGCGCTGAGGCGGCCCGCAACTTTGCAAGAAGCCGACAAACATATACGCCGCGCCGGGACTGACGCGGTCCCGTTTGACAAGTATAACAAAGTGATGCACCCCTAATCTCCAAGGAAAGGCCGATTTGGGATCGTGGGTACCTAACTTTCTGGGTAACTGCTCAGGGGTGAGAGGAATTGTTGACA
>JBBRMW010000360.1:0-4954 GCA_038230635.1 Aggregatilineales bacterium
CCCCCTCGCTGTAGTGACGGGGAGGGGCGGGGGTGGGGTACTTTGAGGCATTTTCTGGACTTTGCACGTGCCCTGCCCTCATGGCGAGGGGAGTCAAGGCGCGTCTTCTCCCCTTTCACCTACGGGGGAAGGAGTGAGTCATCATGAACGATAAACACATGCGACATCATGAAAATCGCGCGGCGTGGCCTCTGTCTCCCCCTCTCCGTGATGACGGAGAGGGGGCCGGGGGGTGAGGTCAATTACCCTATTTTCATGCGAGGGGATGAGGGGTTTTGACCCAATCGTGATCTGTTGAAAGTAGAAGGATCGCGCCGCAGTCGTTATAATGATCTCGATTCAAAAGACGTTTCGAGGATATTTTTTGTGATCCAACCCGCACCCGTGCCGACCACATCCGCGCCCGCTCCGATCGCTGACAATTTGCTGCAAATCCGCGATTTGTGCGTCACTTATAGCACGCGCGGCGGCACTCTCAACGCCGTCGATCATCTCGATCTGGATTTGCATCGTGGCGAAGTGCTCGGACTCGTTGGCGAGAGCGGCTGCGGAAAATCGACGCTGGGCAAAGCCATTTTGCGCATGATCGCGCCGCCCGGTCACATCAGCGGCCAGCTTTTATTCAACGGCGCAGACCTGATGGGTTTCAACGAAAACCAAATGCGTGACGTGCGTGGTCGTCAGATCGGAATGATCTTTCAAGACCCGATGACTTCGCTCAATCCGGTGCAGCGCATTGACGAACACATCATCGAGGCCATCCGCGTCCACGAGCCGACGGTCAGCAAGGCGGAAGCGCTCAGCCGTGCACAAGATTTGGCCGGACGGCTGGGCATAGCAGCGCGCCGTCTGAGCGACTACCCGCACCAACTGAGCGGCGGAATGCGTCAGCGTGTCATGATCGGGTTGGCATTGGCGCTCAAGGCGAGTCTGATCATCGCAGACGAACCGACTACCTCGCTCGATGTGATCGTGGAAGCGCAGTTTCTTGAACTGCTGCGCGAACTCAAGGACGAGTTCGGGCTGACGATCATTTTGATCACGCACAATATCGGCATTGTCGCCGAACTCGCCGATCGGGTCGCCGTGATGTACGCCGGCAAGATCGCGGAAATCGGCGGCGTGGATGGCGTCTTTCACAATCCGCTGCACCCTTATACACAAGGGCTGCTGCGCTCGATCCCGAATATCAGCCTGGATGAGGATGATCAAAAGCTGTATCGCATGGAAGGGACGCCGCCCAACCTGATCAAGCCGCCGACGGGCTGCCGCTTCCATCCGCGCTGCCCTGCCGCCATGACCGATATTTGCCCGGTTCGCATCCCGCCGCTCCAGCCGATCGTACTGGCGGAGCGCGTTCCGCATCAAACGGCGTGCTGGCTGCATATCCCGCACGATGCACCCGCCGGGAAATAAGCAAGAACATCGAACGAAGGGAGAGGTTCACATGACCGATGCGCCACATGTTGCCGCCAATATCGACCGCTTTTTGGGATTCGCCGATCTGTATGACAAATACCGCCCGACGCCGCCGATCGAATTAATCCCGATCCTGACGCAGATGGCGCGTATCGAGCGACCGCCGTGCGTGGTCGATATTGGCTGCGGGACGGGGCTTTCCACGCGCATCTGGGCTGATCACGCCGATCAAGTCATCGGGATCGAACCGAACGACGAGATGCGAGCGGTCGCCGAAGCGCGATCCGCTGCATTCCCGAATATCCGCTATCAAAAAGGATTCTCGACGGCGACGGGGTTGCCGGATGCCAGCACCGACATTGTGACCGTCTCGCAGGCGCTGCACTGGATGGAGCCAACCGCCACCTTCGCGGAGATCGGGCGGGTGCTGCGTCCGGGTGGGGTGTTCGCGGCGATCGACAATGATTTTCCGCCCACGTTCGATTGGGAAGCGGAGAGGGCAGGCGAAAACTTTTTAATCACTCCAGCGCAGCTTCTCGCCGAGCGCGGCTTGGAAAGCGACGGCAAAAAGTGGGCCAAAGATGAGCATCTGGCGCGGATCGCGGCCAGCGGTCAGTTTCGCTATACCAAAGAGATCGCGCTCGATCACGTCGAAATGGGCGACGCCGATCGCATGGTTGGCGTTGAACTCAGCCAAGCGGGTATCCAACTGTTGCTAAAAGCGGGCGTCTCTGAAGAGGAGATCGGCATTCCAGCTCTCCGCGCGGAAGCGAAGCGCATCCTCGGCGATACGACGCTGTTCTGGCATTTTACGTATCGCGTGCGGCTCGGCGTCAAGTGAGTAGGAGTGTGTGCTGATGATAGACGGATCACGTATTATCCCAGAAAACTTGGCGATGCCCGACGCCGAAGTCCTGTTTTATAAGGACTTCTTCGATAAAGTGGCTAGCGATAAGCTATTCGACGAACTATCCAAGACGATCCACTGGACCCAACAAAGCATCAAAATCATTGAAAATACAGTACCATTTCCTCGCCTCACTGCATGGTATGGTGACGAAGGAAAGTCATATTCTTATTCGGGGATCACGGTCCATTCAGAACCCTGGATTCCGACGCTACTGAACATCAAGGGCACGGTGGAAACCGCGACGGGCGAAACCTTTAACAGTGTACTTCTCAACTTTTATCGGGATGAGCATGATAGCGTGTCTTGGCACAGCGATGATGAGCGTGAACTTGGAATAAATCCGGCGATCGCTTCGATCAGTTTCGGCGCGTCCCGTCGTTTCCAGTTCAAGCACAAAGTTGATGCAGCACAGCGGTTAACGCTCGACCTGACATCGGGCAGCTTGCTGCTGATGCGTGGCACGACGCAACATTTCTGGAAACATCAAGTCCCAAAGATCAAACAACCGCTGAACCCGCGCATTAATCTGACGTTTCGATTTATTCAGGATCAACTTCCATGACCGATACCCCACTTCCGCCGTTAGTTGAACTGCGCGATGTGACCAAGCACTTCCCGGTGGCGCGCGGCTTCGTCGAAAGTATCAGCGGCCAACCCGCCAAAGTCATCCATGCCGTCGATAACGTCTCACTCCAGATTCGGCGCGGTGAGGTATTCGGGCTGGCAGGCGAATCCGGCTCTGGCAAGACGACCACTGGACGATTGGCGATTCACCTGCTCAAGCCGACCAGTGGGCAGGTTATTTTCGACGGCGTAGACCTCGGAGCGCTCAACGAAGCCGATATGCGCGCCATGCGCCGTAGAATGCAAGCGATCTTCCAGGACCCGTTCGCCTCGATGAATCCACGCATGTCGCTTGGCACGGGCATCGGTCATGGCCTGCGCATTCAACACCTCGAATCGTCGGATGCGGCGGTCGAGAAGCGCGTTAAGGCGATCTTGAATCATGTCGGTCTGACCCCTGCGGAAGCCTATTATGATCGTTATCCGCACCAAATCTCCGGTGGTCAGCGGCAGCGTGCGGTGATCGCGCGGGCACTCGTGCTGCAACCCGATTTCATCATGGCCGACGAACCGATTGCGATGGCCGATGTGTCGGTACGCTCGGTGCTCCTCGATCTGATGATCCGGCTCAAGAACGAGTTCAAGCTGACGTATCTGTTCATCACACACGATTTGGCGACGGCCAAATACATCTGCAACCGGATCGCCATCATGTACCTCGGCCAGATCATCGAGATGGGTGACATCCGCGACGTGTACGGCAATCCGCAGCATCCCTATACCGAAGCGCTGCTCGAAGCCGTACCCGTACCCGATCCAGCGCATCGACGCGGAAAGCCGATCCCCAAAGGCGAGATTCCCAACCCGATTAATCCGCCAAGCGGCTGCCGTTTCCACCCGCGCTGCCCGATCGCGCAGGATGTGTGCAAACACGAAGTGCCGAAGCTGCTGCCTGCCGCCGCCGGAAACGGTCAGGTGGCCGCTTGCCATTTGCGCACGGGCGCGTATCAGCATCTCGATCCCGCGCGCGCGCTCGTCGCCCGTCCCTGAACCGATTGGCAGCCGTCCATTTCCAGGGTCGCCCCGCACCTTGTGACCAACTGAACGGATTGCTATAATTATCACAAATTGCTGATCCGGCGGTGATACCCTGCCGATCCTGTGCAACACCGCTCAACCATAGGGAAGGCGACGATGACTCGTTTAATCCGCATCGGCTTTGTAGGACTCGTTCTGATCGTGCTGACCGCCTGTGGGTCGCCCGCCGTTCCTGTCGTTTTGCCGCCGACCAGCGTCCTGTCCACTGAAGTTGGTTTGCAGCCGCTCAATGGCGGCTCGAATGGGAACGTCGTCGCCGCTGCGCCCACGATCGCAGCCTCCCCCCGGCCAACATTGTTCCGCCCAAGCGCCACGCCGACGATCACGCTGATCCCGCCGACTACCACCAATCAGCCGCCAACAGCGACCACCGCCGCGTCACCAACGATCGCAGCTACCACCGGGATCGCGGGTGATGCCGTGCATGGGGAAGTCCTGTTCAAGGCGGGCAACGGGACGGCTCCGTCCTGCGCGACCTGCCACTCCGTGGCCGATGATACGATCCTGGTTGGGCCGTCGCAAAAAGGGATCGCCTCCCGCGCCGCTTCGCGCGTACCCGGTCAGGACGCCGCCACCTATATTCGCACCTCGATCGTGAATCCAAATGCCTATCTCGTGCCAAACCCGCCGGATGGCATCCATGTGTATGCCGCAGCGGGTAACAGCCTGATGTATGCGGGCTACGCCAAAGACTTGACGCCCCAACAAATCGACGATTTAGTCGCCTATCTGCTCATGCTCAAATAGCTTGTCCCCTCAACGAGAGGGTCAAACGAATCAAAGGCCACGTATGTCTAGCGTGTGTCTGCAAAGTGTTTGGGCGGCTGACCCCTCTCCCCCACCCCTCTCCCACGCAGGCGGGGCGAGGGGCTTGACTCCCCTTTCCCCCCGCCTGCGTGGGGTAAAGGGGCCGGGGGATAGAGGGGTTTGCAGACACGCCCTAGGTTTGCCTTCCGACTCCCC
>JBBRMW010000361.1:0-4939 GCA_038230635.1 Aggregatilineales bacterium
GCCGTCGTCCCTACAAGAATATCGGATTTTGTAGGGACGCGGCCTGCCGCGTCCGTCAGTGATAAGCGGGCAGCCAGTCGCCATGCGCCGCGATCAGATCATCGACCAACGCCCAGATTTGATCGAGGTCGAGTTCGGCAGCGGTGTGCGGATCGAGCATGGCCGCGTGATAGATCGACTGCCGATCGTGGTTCAGGGCAGCTTCGACCGTCATACTCTGCACATTGATATTGGTCTGCATCAAGGCGGCCAAGTGCGGCGGCAGCATTCCGATACGCACGGGCTGCACGCCATTTTTATCGACGAGACACGGCACTTCCACGCAGCAGCCAGCGGGCAGATTATCGATCAAGTTGCGATTCGGGACATTGCCGTAGATCGTGCGCTGCTGCCCGGTTTCCATGCTGTGGATAATGCCCGATCCATATTCGTGGCTGCGCTCGACCTTGATCGGCTCGTGACTCGTCAGCAGTTCGTCGCGCAAACCCTGCCAGCCCGCGATCTGGTTTTCGCAGCGCGTGATGTACTCGTCCAGCGGGATGTTGTAGCGTTCGATCAGGTCGGGACGATCGCGTTTGATGAACCAGGGCACGTACTCGCTGAAATGTTCGCTCGATTCGGTTACGAAATAGCCGAGCCGCTTGAACATCTCATAGCGAACGCGATTCCAGCTTGGGATGCGGCCTTCCTCGATCACCGCCCGAATCTTTGGATAGAGGTCTTCGCCGTTGTGCTCGAACTTCAAATAGAAGGCCATGTGGTTGATGCCGCCCACCACATAGTTGATCTCATCCAGCGGGATGCCAATATCGTCGGCGAGTTGGCTGGCCGTGCCGTGAACGCTGTGGCACAACCCGACCGTTTTGATCGGCGTGGCGCGGCTGAGTGCCCAACAGTTGATCGCCATCGGATTGACGTATTGCAGAAACGTCACATCCGGGCAAAGCTGCTCCATATCTCGGCACATATCCAGCATGACCGGGATCGTCCGTAAGCCGCGCATGATTCCGCCGATGCCCAGCGTGTCGGCGATGGTCTGGCGCAAGCCGTACTTTTTGGGAATCTCGAAATCGGTGACGGTGCCGGGTTTGTAGCCGCCCACCTGGAACATGGCGATCGCATAGTCCGCGCCATCGAGTGCGGCGCGGCGATCGAGCGAGGTTTCGATCGTCGGATGGACGCCCAACGAGTCGGCGATGCGCTGCGCCACGATCGCCGAGACGCGCAGACGTTCCGCGTCGATGTCGTGCAGGCTGAGTGTGGATTCGCTGAGTTCTGGGAAACTCAGAATGTCGCCCATCAGATTCTTGGCAAAGACGGTGCTGCCCGCACCCAGAAACGCGATTTTTGGCATTTTAGGTTTCAACTTTCTAATTGTGAGATAGGGTTAAGTAGGTCAGCAACCCTCAATCGGTGGCCGCTTCGAGCAGCGGAATCGCCAATTGAGCAGGGACTTTCTGAGCGGACGGCGCGACTTTGCGTTTTGGCGTTTTAGTCGTCAGCTTTGGCGCAGGCGGATCGAGAGCGAGGCGCACTTTGTCGTTCTTGGTGATGCCCTCCGCTACCCGCTTCTTCGCCAGTTCAACATTATCGCCGTTGACCTCACATAAAACAAAATGCCGATCGCGCTGACGGCACACCATACCCACCGTGCCAGAGCCGCCAAACGGATCGAGGATCACGCCGCCGGGCGCACACGAAGCCGTCACGATCGGATCGATCAATTCGGGCGGGAAGGTTGCACAATGTGCGCCCGTAAATGGACTGCCGCTCACTCTCCAGACCGATTGAATATTCGCGCCAGTATCAGTCAGCATCGACTCCCGATCGTAATAGTAGTGCTGATTTTTGGAGAACATGAAAATATATTCGTGCGCATGAGTCGGGCGATCTTTGACGCTTTCGCTGGATGAGGGGCGATGCCAGATGATGTCGCAGCGCAGAATCCAGCCGTCTTTTTGGAGTTCCAAAGCCACGCGCCAGGGCATCCCGACCAGACTTTTCATGGGCAAACCCATCTCATAGAGAGTTTTATTGCGGTGCGCACGCCCCGTTTGCGGGACACCGTTCATATGTTTCTGGCTGTAGCGCGAAGTCTTTCCCTGCGAGCCGCCTTCTTTATGCTGGCTAGTTGCGCCGACATAAGTGTCGCCAATATTGAGCCAAAAAGTGCCGTCTTTGCGCAGTACACGGCGTGCCTCGCGGAAAACATTCACCAGCGATTCGATATAGGCCTGCGGGGTTGCTTCAAGGCCAATTTGCTCGGCTGAACCGTAGTCCCGCTGCGCCCAATAGGGCGGGGACGTAATAAGTGAGTGAATACTTTCATCGGGCAGTGTCCGCAGATAGGTCAGCGCGTCCGAATGCTGTACGGTATCGTAGAATGCGGGTAGTTGGCTCATAGCAGTTACGCCTCTGACACTCATATTCGCTCAACAGTTCTATCATAAATCGGATCGATAAGCAACCTACGGCGTTACGATGCGCTCCATGAATGGCTCGATAAAGGTTCGATCCACGACATTCTTTAATTGGTAATGCTGCACTAAACCGTACAGTTCGCGCACCGTCGAATAAGGCATGTAGCGCGTATTGAGTTCTCGGAAAATCGGGGTGTTCGCTTCGGTGACAACCTTGTTTCGTAGGATATTGGGCGCGACAACCGTGAATGTCGTAGTGATTCCCCCAAGTGTGTCATGCAATTTTCGCATTCTGGTTAAACCCGACGTGACGCCGGTGCTATGTTCGATTTCGATGACAGCAGGTATTCGATCGAAACTTTGTGTGAACCAGATACAATAGATAACATTCGCAATTGGCGCAATCGCCATATATGGGGGTATTGACAGATTTTGAGAGACATTTTACCCCCATATATAGGGGTGATCCCTATTGCGAATGTTAACTAATCGATGAATGCTGCCGCCTCCTTGATTTTGAGAGTGTGGAGAATAGAGACATTCTCTAGCGATTGAATGACACCTTCCAAGTTGCCAAGCGTTGTGTTGCCGATCGGAATGTGCCGATCATTACTGGCGATCCAGGTTCGAAAGTTGAGCGCGTTGCCGATTGTCACCAATGCGATTTGCATCTGCGTATGCGTGCGCGCCGCCTCAATCGTATCAAATTCATCCGCCCACGAGACATTGGAGAGATCGATAGCACCGAAGTCAATATCAAGCTCAAATTCAGTGATTGTGTCTTCGTAAGGCTTTACTGCGATCTCGCCCCAAGCATGTTCATCGTCGGGGCACCACATGATATGCTTCAAGTTGGTGAGAATTTCGCCCGTATAGCTATCGATGCGCTGGGGATAACACATAAAAAAGTGCGGTGTGTACGCCAACAGCGTTTCGAGCGCCGATCGACTGTTGCCGCCCGCGCTGAACAGCCGATCAACATGTAATGGATAGTTGGGTTTGTTGGAACAAGCCAGCGCAATATGTGCCAATTGATCACGGCTGATTCTGGCTGGTTTAGCCGCACTTTCCAATTCGTCACGCCCCCAACGCACAATACCAATCGGGCCTTCGGGTGGCTGGATTCGCGTGAGTCGAAGATTTGTCTGGCCGCTAACGTACCCGTAGGCACGACTCGTGCCAAGTCGTGCGATTGCGTCTACGAGTTCGGCGGCGGTGAGTCGTGCCATTGGCGGCCTCAGAATTGTTCCAAAAAGCGCGAGTCGTTGCCCCAGAAGTAGCGAATATCCTGGATGCCGTGCTCCAACATAGCGATCCGCTCTGGCCCCATGCCGAACGCGAAACCGCTGTGAATCGCCGGATCATAGCCGCCGTTGCGCAGCACCACCGGGTGAATCATCCCGCAGCCCGCGATCTCCAGCCAGCCGGTATATTTGCAGACCGAGCAGCCTTTGCCATGACACAGGATGCACTCCACATCGACTTCCATGCTCGGCTCGGTGAACGGGAAGTACGAGCCGCGAAAACGTACCCGCTGCTCCGCACCGAACATGCGCTGCAAAAAGGCGGTCATCGTACCTTTGAGATCGGTCAGGCGGATGTTCGTGCCGACCGCGATGCCTTCCACTTGGTTGAACTGAATCTCCTTGCGCGCCGAAATTTGCTCGTAGCGATAGCACATGCCGGGCAGGATCACCCGCAGCGGACCTGGTGCGGCGGCGCGCATGGCGTGAATCTGGCCGGGCGAGGTGTGTGTGCGCAAAATCACGCCGGGTGTCGTGGTATGGAAGGTGTCCCACATATCGCGCGCGGGATGATGCTGCGGAATATTGAGCATCTCGAAGTTGGTCTCGTCGTCCTCGACTTCGCGCGTGCGAAGCTCTTGGAAGCCCATCTCTGCCCAGATCGCCGCAATGCGACGCAGCGTTTGGGTGGCAGGATGCAAGCCGCCGACCGGTGCGGGGCGACCGGGCAAGGTCACGTCGATCGCATCTTCTTCGAGGCTGCGTGCCAGTTCATGTTCTTTGATCAGCTTGGCGCGCGTGTCATAAGCGGTGGTCAGTTCATCTTTGATGGCGTTCGCGCGCTGACCAAAGGCGGCACGTTCCTCTTTGGCAATCTGGCCGACTGAGCGCAGCATCGTGACGACGCTCCCCTTCTTGCCCAGATAGTGTGCCTCCCAGTCATCGAGCGCGGCACGATCACTGAGCGCGGCCACCTCAGTTTTTGCCTGTTGATAGAGTGTTTCGAGTTGTTCGAGCATGGGTATGGGCCTTCGTTCCGGTGCGGTTACGTCGGCCTATTATCGCACCACGCGGGCGGACGATCAACACCGGATTTGGCGTCGGCGGACGTGGCAAGCCGCCATCCGCTAAACTAGGGTGTGTCTGCAAAGTGTGTGGGCGGCTGACCCCTCTCCCCAACCCCTCTCCCACGCAGGCGGGGCGAGGGGCTTGACTCCCCTTTCCCCCCGCCTGCGTGGGGGAAAGGGGCCGGGGGATAGAGGGGTTTGCAGACAC
>JBBRMW010000362.1:0-4932 GCA_038230635.1 Aggregatilineales bacterium
AAATGTCGTTTCAAGGTCGTATCAATTATGCCGCTGATTGGAAAAAAAGTGCTGCTGCGTGCGCTCGAAAGCCGAGATCTCGATCCATTGTGGGAAGCCTACAAAGATTTCGATCTGGAACTGACCACCAGTGGCGACTCGCCACCCGTATCCGATCGACAAGTGATGGCATTTTGGAGCCAACGTATCGACAATCCCGCCCCGGAGATGCGCTACTTCGTGATTGAGCCGCTGCCTGGACAGCCTTTCGCGGGACAGTTCGCGGGCATGTGCAATCTGTACGATGTGGATATGCGCAGCCGCCACGCCGAACTGGCGATCTGGCTGGCGGCCCGCGATATGCGCGGACTCGGCTTCGGCACCGATGCGATCCTGGCGCTGCTGCCCTATGCGTTCGACGTGGTACGACTCGAAAAAGTTCATTTAGGCGTTTACGACTTCAACGAAGGCGGTATCAGATCCTACGAGCGCGTCGGCTTTCGCTATGAAGGACGGCTGCGCCAGATGATCCACTATGAAGGGCGCTATTGGGACGAGTGGCCGATGCGCATTTTGCGATCGGAGTGGGACATGATTCGCCAGCCACCTACCGAGGGTTTGCGTCCCTATCATCCCGCCGATCAGGAAGCCACAATCGCGTTGATTCAGCGCGAAATGGGCACAGTCGGTGCGGATGCGGCGCGCGCAATTTTGCGCAAATGGTGGCGGCAGATCGACCGCGACGTGTACTGCTATCAGGTGAAGGACACGATCGGCGGTCTGGTCACAGTCTCAGTCGATGCGTCGCCGCGCCACAAATTTGAGCAGATTGTGGCAATTGATCATCGAAACAAGTTTGGCGAAGCAATCAACGCGGCAGGTTTTGTTACGGCACGCTGAGCGCTTCACCCGCGATGTTATCTAGTTCGGCAACCAACTCAGCGCCGAAGTAGTAGCCGATCTCGTCGCGGCTGGCCTGATACAGCGTATCGCCCTGATCCATGCAGACCAGGCTATGCTCTAAAACCTCGAAACTTGGACGCAGCAAGCCGTGATCGAACGTGACCGGGAATACCCAGCACACGATCGGTTTGAGTTCGTGATAGTTGATGCCGTTATCGAGGCAATAGCTGTGAATGCCGCAGCCGCGCTTGTTCTTATTCAAGAAGACACAGCGCGTGCCACCGCGTGCGGATTCAACCTGCGTGCGCGTATACTGTCCGCCAACATAGTCACTATCGGCGCTGTAAGTGCCCGTGAACCACTTTTCGCGGGGGACGCCGATATAGGCTTCGAGGGTGGGCGCGTGTGCTTCGAGGCGCTGTACATTGTCGGGATCGAGCGTTGCGCCGAACGAACAGCACACATCGTCGCAAAAGGTACAATCCAAACAAGCGCGAAAATAACGTTGCGTGAAGATGTCTGTATCCAGTTCCGTGACGGCGGTCACTCCGTCACGGCTGCGATAGGATTTGCTCAACGGACGACGCATTGGCAAGACCTTTAGTTCGTGTACAACGCCTTATATTCTGGCGCGTCATGCAGCGAAAGCAAATCGGCGTCTTCCTTCGACCAATCCGTCAGATCGGGGGTGAGGCGTAGCGCTTCGGCCAGGGTACTGAGCGCCTTGGCGGTCTGATGGGTGGTCGCGTAAAAACAGGCCATGTTGTACAGCGAAGTGCCGCGCGCACGGCCCCCGCCCAGTTTGCCCGCCCGTTCGATAGCCGCCTCGTACATGCGGCTCGCACGATCGATGTCACCGCGCTGCCGATAGTAATCCGCGAAGTGCGTTGTGGCGTGCTCCCAGGCGTTGCCTATCAGCGAGGCCCACACGGGATTTCCGCTGCGGGCGAAAGCGTCGTTCGGATCGGTCAGCCGATCTTCGGGAAAGGCTTCTGTCCAAGCGGTCAACACGGCCAGCGCTTCATCAAAGTTTGCCGTCACTTGATCCCAGGTCAGATCGTGCCGCAACGCGAATGCCTCATCATTCAACTGATCGCCATTACTGAAATCGGGTGGCGGCTCACCCTGCTCGTTGGCAGCCAACCGCTTACGCAGATTTTCGTTCCAGAACGTGACATGCGCGACGGTATCTTTGCCTGACCAGCATTGCAACGTGCCAACTTCGGCATGTTGATCAGCGGTCAGCCCCGCGACAAAATTTCGCTCCTCGGTCTTGGCCTCATGAAGTAGTTCGAGCAAATCCGTTTTGAAAGACACGATTTTGATCTCCTCACAAAAAACGATCACAAATTGAGTGGCGCATCCTGGATGTAGGTGGCACCCGCACCGAGCGCGATTTCCGCCTTTTCGAGTTCGCCGCCGAGATACAGCGCGTGACCCGCATCCGCTGTCCAGGCGCGGCGCACGATCTCCAGGCCGATTTGACGCGCGCTTTTGCCCGTCAGCCGGTCGATCACCGTGTTGTCGTAGCCCAACAATCGCGCCTCGATCTGCCCATCGGCGGCGGTGATCACGACGTAGCCGCGCGGATCGAGTTCGGCGGCAGGCTTCTTGACCCGCTGATACTCGTCAAGCATGGCACGCACACGCGGCCAATCCCAAGCATAGATGTGCGCCGAGTGGGTGATGATGGTCGTCGATCCAAGGGCGATGTCGGCTTCTTTGGCGATGAGCATTTGCAGGCGGCGAACGGCGAAGGCGTTGAGCGGCCACGCCCCAAACATATCCTGGCTGCGGAAGTGAGCCGTAAAGAAAAAGCGATCGTCCTGCACCGCGCCGTTGACCTGCGTCAAACATGGTACATCCTCGCCCGTGTCTGGCGTATCGACGGCGACGCGCCAAGTCGTGGCGAACATCCGCTTCGAGTTCCGATTCTGCTTAAGCCGATCGATCATCACTTGAATCTGATCCATGCCGTCGTAATCACGCAACCGCTGTCCATACGAGTACGATGTGCCCTCTGGGTGCAACGACGAAACCACCTGTGGATAATACGCATCAAGGCGCTCATGTGTCAATTGCAAATAATTGGGGAGATATTCGTCGTAGGAATCTTCGTCGGTGACGACGGCACTCAGGTTGAGAATCTCGCGCAGTTCGTTGGTGTTGCCATATTTGGTGCGCTTGATGTGCCCAAACCGCAGGATCGTGTGGAGCACGCTGAGCCACGTTGCCGCCACCGAGTGATCGCTCACGCGGAAGCCCGACCACTCCGAAGGACTCGCCTCCGGGTAGGCGAAGGCGGCTTCGTCGGTTTTGTGGATGGGGAACAGTGTTGGAGTGCCAAACGGCGGCAGACTCGGCAAACTGAGCGCCACCTCGCGCAGCTTTTCCGCCGACTCGCCGCGCAGATCGATCAGTTTGACTGCCGCCCGGAATTGATCGATCGCCGCGACACTGATCTCCGGCTCGATCTGCACTTTGCCAGAGGGTGTGCGCCCATCGGCATCCACACCCGCATTCATGAACTCGACCAGCGCCTCGCCGCTGCCCGAAAGTTCGTTTCCCCACAGCAAAATATAGCGAATGTTCGGGTTGGCATAAACATTGCGGATCATCGGCGCGATGCCCTCGAAACCGTACAAGTTGCCGATGACGGCATACTCATGCGGCTCGAACTTGCGCGCCACTGACTTGCGATGCGTCCACAGTGTGGTGATCGACACATTGGACAGCGGATTGCCGATTTCGAGTACCTCGCGGAACACGACCGGCCAGACGGCATTCACGGAAGTCGCCGAGGCGGTATTCGTTTCAAGAGTCGTCATGATTTGTGAACCTCCGGGTCATCGGCAATGCGGCTGGGGATCAAGCCTTCCTGGTTGGCATATTTGGCTTGTGCCTTGCGCCAGTACGGGTTATCGACGGGCGTCGAGACCTGCTCGAACGTGATCGAACAAACGCGGATTCCGGGATAGAGCGCGACGGGCATCAGGCCATGATTGGCGAGTTCGAGCACGACTCGTCCACGCCAACCCGGATCGATCACGCTGGCGGTGGCGTGAACGATGATGCCCAGCCGTCCGAGGCTGCTGCGGCCTTCCAGTCGTCCAACGATATTGTCGGGCAATTCGAGGCGTTCGATGGTCACAGCCAACACAAAGCTGCCCGGATGCAGGATGAAAGCCTCGTTATCATCGACGTGAACCTGCCGCGTTGTATGCCCCGCCTGATCGGGGTCGCGGATGTCGATAAATGGATACTTGTTGTACTCGAACAAGCTGAACTCATTGCTGAGTCGCAGATCGAGCGAACACGATCCAAGTTGCAAATCTAGCTGGGGGGCTGGCTCGATGCGAATCTCGCCCGCCGCAATCAGCCGCCGAATGTCACGATCGGAGAAAATCATAGGAAAATAAACTTTCGCTGCGAACAAAAGAGCTAACGGGCGAATTATAGAGGAAACGCCCATCCGGGGCAAATTGACCCTGCCAAAGTTTGCGATTTCGTTTATAATGGGCGTGTGTCGGAGCGGGGCATAGCGCAGTTTGGCTAGCGCGCTTGCTTTGGGAGCAAGAGGTCCCCGGTTCAAATCCGGGTGCCCCGACTATCTTCCGCACAAATTCGAGCGGTATACAACGCACTCACCCCGTTTTTGTGCGGCTGTAGTTCAGTTGGTAGAACGATAGCCTTCCAAGCTATATGTCACGGGTTCGAATCCCGTCAGCCGCTTCAATCGGTGCGGGCCCATAGCTCAACGGCAGAGCAGGCTGCTCATAACGGCTTGGTTGCAGGTTCGAATCCTGCTGGGCCCACCAACTTTTACGTGAAGCGAACCAGTGGCGAACCCGCTGGTTTTCGCGTTTTTAGCCTGTTTTGGTTTCGATGCGCCGTTTGCCGTACTTTTATGGTAACTGCTCAGAGGGTAAATGGGCAAAAAACGCAATTTGAAAAAGCCGACGGGCAAGGCATTTTCCAGGCTCATTCACTTTTGAGTTTTACAAATTAGCAACCAAAAGCACATAAAGATGATGTTTACATAATAGACTA
>JBBRMW010000363.1:0-4911 GCA_038230635.1 Aggregatilineales bacterium
CAATCCGATGCAGTTTGTCCCGAACGAATCGGGCTGGCGGCTCGATCGAATACGCGAGATGGATATCATCATGGCAACTGGGCACGAGGATCGACTGATGCAGAGCGCGCGCGATCTGTCGGTAGCGATGTGGTCGAAGGGCATTGGCAATGCGCTGCGCGAGTGGGATGGCTGGGCGCACGATTGGCCGTATTGGTCGCAGATGTTTGGCATGTACATTGGCGGTCATGATTGATGAGCGGAAAAACAGCGGACGAGGCAGACCGCGCCCCTACTAGAACGGCGGTTTTCGTAGGGACGAGGCCTGCCTCGTCCGTTCGGAAGCCGATCTTGATGATCCTGGTTGCGGTGTTTGCGGTGGTGGGTGTGGGGTGTGATACGACGGCTCACGCTACGCAGTCGCCCGGTTTGGTCGTCGCCCCGATCGGTGGATCGCCCAATGTGCCGCTATTTGTGACGGCCTCGCCCACCGTCACGACGCCCGCCACCACGCCTGCGAACTGTCCGCTGTCGACGCCCGAAAATCTGCAAGTGGAACCCGTCACCTCCCCTACGAACTTGCAGGCGCAAGAAATCAAATTGTCAGTCGGTAATCTGGAAAGCGTGACCATTTCGAGCGTGTCGCGCGAGTTTCACTATACACGGCCACCATACATCGTGCCGCTGCCGCCCGATTCGGTCACGGTGCTGACGGTCACGGTCAAGATCAAACAGGTCATCGCGTTTGGGCACTGCACCTATGGCGGCTACACGATCACCGCTATCCACGATCGGTCGGGTGCGCCGCTGGTGATCGTCGAGCAGAGCGTGCTGACGACCGCCACGGCCAGTTTTACGGATGAAAGTACACGCACCATCACGCCGACGGTGCATCCGACGTTATTTCCAACACTTGTGCCAACAGCCAAGCCAACGCTGATGGCGACCGTGCAATGGACTACGTTCTGAATAAAAAGGATGGTATCGCCATGATTCAATTCGACTCACTGCCAATTGATTTGAAGGCGTTTAGCGCGTGGACGTGGTCGCAAATCGCGCCCTATTACGACGAACTGCTGGCGCGCCCATTGACCGCCGCGAACCTCGAAGCGTGGTTGACCGATTGGTCGCGGATCACGGGGCTGCTGATCGATCTGAACACGCATTACACGATCGCCACAACGATCAATACGGCGGATGCGGAGGCGGAGCGCGCCTATAAAGCCTATCTTGACGAGATCGTGCCGCCGATGGGCTTGGCCGAACAGGCGCTCAAACAAAAGCTGATCGACAGCAATCTGCCACCGCCGTCAGGATTCGAGCAGCCCATGCGCAAGATTCGGGCGGAAGCGGCGTTGTTCAACGAAGCGAACGTGCCACTGTTGGCCGAGGCGCGCAAACTGTCGATCGACTACGAGAAGATCGCTGGCTCGCAAACCGTGACCTGGGACGGCGTGGAAATCCCGCTGGTGCAACTTATCCCGGTGTTGCAAAACCCCGATCGGGCGCGCCGAGAAGGGGCGTTTCGGACGATGATGGCGCGGGTCGAGGCTGATGATGAAGCATTGGCTTCGCTCTGGCGCACGATGGTGCAAACACGCCACCAGATCGCCCGCAACGCCGACTTTAGCGATTTTCGTGCGTATCGCTGGCAGCAGCTTTTCCGCTTCGATTACACACCCGACGACGTTCTGCGTTTTTTGGACGCTATCGAGGCCGTCGCGGTGCCAGCGGCCAGTCGGCTGGCCGAAAAACGGCGCATGAACTTGAACATCGACACACTCCGCCCCTGGGACATCAATGTCGACCCAGCGAATCGCGCGCCGCTGCGCCCCTATCAAACGATCGACGAACTCGAATCGGGGATCAGTGCGATCTTCCGGCAGGTCGATCCGGCGTTCGCGGATTATTTCGAGATCATGCGCGCCGAAAAGCTGCTCGATCTGGACAGCCGCAAAAATAAATCGCCGGGCGGTTATATGCTGCCGTTCATGACCAGTGGACGTCCCTTTATTTATATGAATGGCATGGGCACGCATGGCGACGTCACCACGCTGCTGCACGAGGGCGGCCACAGCTTTCACGGCTTCGAGATCGCGGGCTTGCCGTATATTCAGCAGAAGCGTGAAGAGTTCATGCCGATGGAGTTCGCCGAAGTCGCTTCGTTGGCGATGGAACTGCTCGGTGCGCCATATCTGACCCAGCACTATGGCGGCTTCTATACTGAGTCGGAGGCGGCGCGCGCCCGCATCGAGCACCTGACCAATATTATAGTATCCTGGCCGTACATGGCGATGGTCGATGGCCTGCAACACTGGATATATACGCATCCTGATGAAGCCGCCGATATGCGTGCCTGCGACGAAATCTGGCTGGGGCTGGTCGATCGGTTTTGGCCGTCGCTCGATTGGCGCGGGATCGAGCCATTGAAACGGCTGCGCTGGCACATGCAAGGGCACATTTTCACCGATCCGTTTTATTATGTCGAATATGGGATCGCGGAGTTGGGTGCGGTGCAGGTGTGGGCGAACGCGCTGAAAGATCAAAAAAGCGCGACGGCGGCCTATCGGCGGGCACTGGCATTGGGGGCCACGGCGACGCTGCCCGAACTGTACGCGGCGGCAGGCGCGAAGTTTGCCTTCGACGCGGAAACATTGCGCGGGGCGATCGAGTTGATCGAAACGACAATTGCGGAATTAGAGCCGCTGGCCGACAATGGGTAGAAGAATCCCTCATCCCCTTTCCCCTTCCCCCACAAGGGTGGAAGGGGAATCCGGCGTGGTCGCCCGTCTTTTTATTCGGGTACAGTAATGACGATGTGGCCGGTCTTGTGACCTTTTTCTATGTAGCGATGTGCCTCAGCCGTCTGTTCCAACGGATAGCAGCGATCAATAATCGTTTTGAGTTTCCCTTGCTCAACAAGGGTTTTGATAAAACGTAGGTCTTCCGCCTTTTCGCCGGACAATGCACAGATCACTTTCTGGCTTCCGAACAGGGAAGTCCAGAGCATTTGGAAAAGCTGTTTCATCTTAAAACTGGCGAGTAGGTAGCGTCCGTTTGGCTTGAGTGAACGCTTAACCTGTGCATACGTTTGCTTGCCCATGATGTCAAAAATGAGATCATAGGTTTCACCGTTATGGGTGAAATCCGCTTGGGTGTAATCAATCACGTTATCGGCTCCGAGCGCTTTGACGAATTCCAGGCGTGGGGCGCTGCATACTCCGGTCACTTCCGCGCCAAAATACTTGGCAATCTGTACCGCATAGGAACCGATCCCGCCTGAAGCACCGTTGACCAGCACTTTTTGCCCGCGCTGAAGATTGACCTTCCTGAGC
The DNA here is from genome assembly GCA_038230635.1 of Aggregatilineales bacterium. GTDB lineage: Bacteria > Chloroflexota > Anaerolineae > Aggregatilineales > UBA2796 > JBBRMW01. The sequence goes on from JBBRMW010000363.1 coordinate 3,315, forward strand.
AGAGCGAGCGCGGTCAAAGCCCCATACGGCACAGTGGCAGCCTCCTCATTGGTCATGTTGGCTGGTTTTAGCGCCACCATACCCGTTTCAGCCATGCACACATACTCGGCATTCGCACCCATCGCAGGTCCACTATACCCAAAGACCGGGTCGCCAGTTTTAAATAGCGTTACGTTTTCGCCAACGGATTCAACCTTTCCAGCAAATTCGTTTCCCAGGATGTTGATCTTGGGCCTGCGGAACCCAAACATCAGCCGCGCCGGGAGCCAAAGCGGCAGTGGCATCGAGAAATCGCGGGGAGCGATCTCGTTAAAATGTCGGGCGATTACATCCCCAAAATTGATGGATACGGCGTGTACCCGGATCAGCAGTTCATTGGCTTTGGGGGTGGGTTTGGCGACTTCCTTCAGCTTCAGCACATCGGGTGATCCGTATTCGGTGAAAACGACTGCTTTCATGAGGTTACTCCTAGTTTGCATTGAGGCGGTCAGGCTTTGTTATCGGATTGATCTTCGAATGAGAAGACTTCTTCCAGTGGCAAATTAAAGGCGCGTGCGACTCGGAAGGCCAATTCCAGCGAGGGAAAATATTTGGCGTTTTCGATCGCAATGATGGTTTGTCGGGTCACGCCGACTTTGTCGGCGAGTGCCTGTTGGGTCATTTCGTCATGGTTAAACCGCAATTTCCGAATGTTGTTGCTAATCAGTGGTTTGCCCATCTTAGGAGCCTCTCCGATAGAAATAGAACTGTGAAATATCCCGCGTGATCGCCGAAACGACCCCTGCACCGATCAAGAGGATGAACATGGTAGTAGGTGGCCTATCCACGACGAGTGATCCCATCGCCAGTAGCACGCCAACCGCAAACGTGTAAAGAGAAATCCGGGTGGCTCTTAATTCGATGAGTTTGTCGCGTTCATCGGTAATCGAAGACGCCATTTCTTTCACCGCGATTGAGCTGAGGATGGTGAACACGATATCGATCACGATGTTCGCCACAATGGAGACGGGGATCAGGATTAAGAAGAAAGCGCCCCAGTAGTGGAACACTTCCACCGAATAAGGGCTTGCGTCGGGATAGCGTTGAAGCATAACCGCCGAATAAAGTCCTGTGACCACGATACTGTTGACCAACGATACAATGGCTCGTTTTTCTTGATAGGACATGTTTCCCTCGGTGTGTCTGGTGATCTTTACGCGAAGTGCGCTGTTCTTTACACAGAGTATCATATACCAGACATCATGTCAAGTATAATTTACAGTTCTAGCAACGATAAATGCCTGAAAACTCAAAATACACCTAAACACGAAAGGTGGGGTGCATTCAAGGTGGGGGGCGGGATTTGGGAATGGACAGACCCCTCTACCTCCGCCCCTGCCCTTGCCTTGCCAATAGGCGAAAGAACCCCTCTATCCCCAGCCCTTTCCCCCACGCAAGCGGGGGGAAAGGGAGCAGACGCTTCTGCAAGCGTTCACAATCAGCAGGGCAGCGATACGGGTGAGGACACGCAGCCGGGGCAAAGGGAGCACCCGCTGGCTGAAGGACGTGGCTAGCTCGGTCAGCGGTCGGGTGTGACTCCCCTTTCCCCCCGCTGGCG
>JBBRMW010000364.1:0-4892 GCA_038230635.1 Aggregatilineales bacterium
ATCCTCCAAGATCGTGAATCAAGCGAATAGAAGTACATCGTCAGATGGATCAACCTAACGATTGTTCGTACTGCGGGTCTACCCGGCATTTCTCACCTAACGCCTCCGACAGCGGGTCAGCATCGTTTGGCGCGTAGCCGAGATGCGAGTGCCGCCGCCAGCCCTCGGCATAAACGAACCGCCCGGAAAGTTGGCCGCTCTGCTGTGCCATCTCAACCATCGACACCAGGTACGAATCCATGCCCTGGCTGAAGTCAAGCCATTCCTTCTGGCTGCGATGCTTTGCCAGCATCGAGCGTTTGCGCTCAATCATCGAACTGATGTCTATCCATTGTCCCGCGCGAACCCGTTTCCGCAATGGGTCACGCAGGCCATGTGGCATCGCGTGATAGATCGTGATGTCCCCATCGTAATGTGGCACTGGTGGGAGCGTCTCATAATTCGGCATCCCGCGCACGAATGCCCCGGTAACTGCCAGTCGGCAGGCATTCATGTGATCTTCCATATAGTCTTCGGGCGAATGCACCAGTAGTATATCCGGCTTCACCTGTCGAACTATGGCGGCCACCTGCGCGATTTGTTTAGGTTCGTACAGAATTCCCAGATCATCACAAATCGGCGGATAGATCTGTGCGCCGGCTTCGCGTGCCGAATCCTGCGCCTCCTCCCATCGTATTCTGGCAATCTCTCCACGTGACTGAGTGACCGATCCATAGCAGCCGTTCGCCAGATTCCAGAAGTGAATGTCCGCGCCCGCGTCCTTTAACAGTAGCAGCGTACCCGCCATATGAAATTCGATATCGTCCGGGTGCGCGACAATCGCTAACGCCGTCAGTTTACCGCTGCTCATAGCGCCTCATTCCACGGCGACGACTGCGCCCGTCTCCAGTGACTTCCGTGCCGCCGCACAGGTTTGGACGGCCAGCCGCGCCTGCTCTGGCGTTCCTCGTTCAATTGCCCGATCAGCGCGAACGCAGTCAGCAAAATACGCGATTTGTTCGCCGTAAGCGTCGCCTTGTTTGGCCTCCAGCTTATAGGCCTTGCCCGGCTCATTCACAGTCAACGTCGTGCCGCCACCCATCTCGATGCTCACGCCGCCCGCCCGAAACGTGAATTCCACCACGCCACCCTCACAGATCACCTTCAGCATCGCCGTGAACGGGTAATCCTTCGGCATCATCTCGCTGCCTTCCACCGATCCGTGTACCGACCCGTAATCGACAATAGAGATCACCTGATTCCAAAGGCCGGGTGCCGCTTCATGGCCGCGCGCATAGACCGTCTTCGGCTTCCCGAGCAGCCAGTTCAGTGCATCGTAATCGTGAATGCTCAGGTCAAGTATCGCGCCGCCGCTCAGAGCTGGGTCGGTGAACCAATTCGCCCACCCCGGCACAACCGAGAGCCTTGTCGCCACCGCGGTCAACGGACGCCCCAGCTTGCCGCTCTGCACCAGTTCCACCAGCGACACGTATTCCGGCCAGAATCGCACGACATGCGCGATCATAAGCTTCCTGCCGCTTTTCCTGTGTGCCGCTATAACCGCATCACAGTCCGCCACTGTCATCCCAAACGGCTTTTCGAGCAACACATCTTTCCCGGCCTCGAGCGCAGCAATTGCATATTCCCTATGCAGGTGCGTCGGTAGCGTAATACTTACAGCGTCAATCGCCGGATCGTTCAGGATCGCGTAATCATCGACAAGCGCCCGCGCCCCGATTTGTTTCGCCAACTTTTCGGCTTTGTCCAGATGCCGCGATGAAACCGATACGATTTGCACATCAGGAAGTTTCGCAAAGGCGCGCGCGTGAGTCTCACCCATGAACCCGGAGCCAAGAATGCCGATTTTCATATGTAGTTGGCTTCCATTCAGACCACGCCCAGCGCGGCCAGGTTCTGGTACGACGCCTTCATAGATCGGTTCACTTCGGCAAGCGGCGGGAATGGATCGCCCTTGAACTCGATTTCCACGCTGAAATCGCCCGCATAACCCCCCTTGTGAAGCAACTCAAAAACCTGCTCAAAGTCGATCTGACCCTCGCCAATGGCCGGGAAATCCCAAACTCGCGGCCCGCCCAGATGATCCTTCAGGTGGCAGAAGACCAGATGTGGCAGCGAAGCCTGCAAATCGTCAACTGCCTTAGTTCCATTATCGTAAAACTCGATGTTCGCCGTATCGTAATTGATGCCCACATTCGGGCGGTTAATCTTTTGCAAAATCGGGATTGCCTTTTTTCCTGAACTGGTGATGTCGCCGTGAATCTCGATCCCGATCTTGATAGCTTTCGCCGCCGCCGCATCTGCCAGTTGATGGATGTTGCCCATAAACGCCGACTCGTCTTCGTTCTCGCTGTAGTGCCCGCCGATGGCCGTATTCAGGATGTCGATCCCCAGCCGCTCACACAAGTCCACCGCTTTCAAGCCGTCGGCTAACCCCTGCTGGGTGGTCAGATCGGTGTGGCCGCTCAGGGCAACGGGCGTCAGGCTCAGCTTGTTCAGTAGACGCAGGATTCCGCCCAGCGTTTTGGCATCGGCATCAAGTGGTACGTGCTCAGTCCAGCCCTTTACTGCGCTCAATTCCACATAACGAAAGCCCGCCGCCGCGATTCCCTCCAGGGAATCCTCAAGGTTCTGTGTGTGATAACTGTTGGTATGTCCACCGATTCGGTTCGTAGCCATTCAACACTCCAAAATTTGGTAGATAAATTGCGCTCGCAAAAATGGGCAGCCTGAATTACAAATTCAAATCTTATTCAGTCATTTGGGTCTTAAATCGGCGGTGTGAAAGTCCCTCGCTGTAGGAGGGACTTAGGGTAAGGCCTATTCTACTCGATTGGTCCTTGCAGCTTGACCGTTTTCCACGCATCGCCCAGGACGAACGCCTTTGCGTCCTCAGCGACCTTCGCCTTATCAAAATCGTTGGCGTCCTTCACAAACGTGTTGGTAACGGTATCCGCAACCTTGAGTCCGACCTTAGTCTGGCCGAGTTTAGCGATCCGGTCCAAGTAGCTCTGCCAGTTCGCTTCGTCACTATAGCCGTAGCCTTTGCCCGCCTTGTTCGACTGGTTATAAAGGTAACCAAGCTGCCGCAGCGACTCGAGTGCCAGGTCTGGTGTCATCTGATCTTTCAGCGCCGGGAACTGCTCGTAAGTGATCTGCGCTGCGGCCTGCGGATTCACACGCGCAAACTCCAATCCCATCGCCACGCCTCGGAAGAAACAAGTTAATGTTTTCTTGGCAGCGTCGTCCTTCAGGTCGGCGGCACGGATGGCATAGCCGTTCGACGGATCCTTGGAGAACTCCGAACCAATCAGGTACTTGAGCTTGAGGCCAATCGAATTCCATTGAGCGCGCAGACCTTCCCATGCCAACGCAGCATCGGCTTGACCCTGCTCAACCGATTGTCCCCACTGGTTTCCCGCGTTGACGTATTTGATCGTCGCCGGATCAACACCCTGCTCGGCCAGAATCGGGTTCGTGATCGTTTCAAGTCCTGCGGCGGGCATTGAGATCGTCTTCCCAGCCAGGTCTTTGACGCTCTTAATATTGCTGTCAGCGCGCACAGCAAAGTCGAAGACCTGTCCGCCGATCATCTCGAAGCCCAAAATCACGGGAATCCCGGCGTCGATAGCCGATGTAAGCACACCGGGCGAGGGGTAACCGACATCCGCCTGCTTTTCCGTGAGCAGGCTCATGGTGCTGGCACCGCCGGTTGGGGCAGGTTGCAGGGTCACGTCAACGCCGAGCTTATCGAAGTAACCCATCTTCTTGGCGACCCATAGCGGGTAATCGTCCATTACTTCCAGAGTACCGCGCGGCGGGATCCACGTGATCTTTGCGACGGGGCTTACTGGACAGATCGCATCAGCCGCGGCAGCCAGGGTTGCCCTGGGCACAAACGCACTTGCCGCCAGCATGGCTACGATTGCGATCAACACGACGAGCCGCGTGAGTGTTGCAGGACGCGCCTGCTTCAAAAAGGGTTGGTTCATCTTGTCCTCCATAACAAATTCATGAAATAACTTGATCTAGGTTCAGGTTTCCCAGCTTGTATACCTTTTTCCGATGAAGAAAAAGGTGACATACAGCAAAATCCCTATCGTCGCAATAATCATAATTGTCGCAAAAAACGGTTCCATACGTGCCAGCGACGAATAGTACACCAGCCGCGTTCCCAATCCCTCGCCGCCGCCCACCATTTCTGCGCCCACTGCTGTCAGCAGGCCAAAGATGCCGCCCACCATGAGTCCGACAATGATCATTGGCAGTGCCAATGGAAAGCGCACCATGCGAAATATTTGCAGCGTTGTCGCGCCATACGAACGTGCCAGTGCGATTTTCGCCAGGTCAGTTCGCCTGAATCCAGTCGAAGCGTTGATCATCACCATTGGCCCGACGGCCAGCGCAACTGCCACGATTCGCGGCTCCATGCCAAAACCGAGTTTCAGGATCAGCAACGGAACCAACGCTAACATCGGCGTTGTGACCAGGATGATGATGTACGGCGTCACGATCTTTTCGACAAACGGGAACTGCGTAATCAACGCTGCCAGCCCGATACCGATTGTCGCTCCGATGAAATAGCCAATCGCCAGTTCCTTCAATGTAACGCCAACGTGCGGCATCAGCACCGGCCAACTATGGATGAGCGAGCCAAAAATCGCACTCGGCGCGGGAAACACATAGGTCGGCACCTGAAAGGCACGCACCAACAGCTCAATTCCGGCCACGACACAAACCGCAACCATCAGGATGATCACCAGTTCGCGCGCATTCCTGGCCGTTGGCACGGAGGTGAGCGCGCTCCAGTTCGCCAGCCCGTCTTTTTCTGCTGAAGAAGTCGCGGGCTTGTTGAACTCCGGGATTTGATCGAGCATCTTTTCGGCCATCGGTCA
>JBBRMW010000365.1:0-4890 GCA_038230635.1 Aggregatilineales bacterium
GAGTCGGAAGGCAAACCTAGTGCGTGTCTGCAAACCCCTCTATCCCCCGGCCCCTTTCCCCCACGCAGGCGGGGGGAAAGGGGAGTCAAGCCCCTCGCCCCGCCTGCGTGGGAGAGGGGTTGGGGAGAGGGGTCAGCCGCCAAACACTTTGCAGACACACCCTAATTCTACAACCGAAATTAGGCAGCGATGGCCGCAGTGGGTATAGGCTGGCTTCCCCCTCTCCGTGAGGACGGAGAGGGGGACTGAGGGGGTGAGGTAAATCGGTGGCATTTGATGCGTCAAATCGTAAGGTCGGTTGTAGAACTAAGCCACACAGCGCCCCCTCGCCCGGAGTGCGGCGGGGTTGAGATTCTGTTAGGCGGCTTCGTCGTCGGTCAGCTTGACCGCGATCTCCACGAGTTCGAGCTTACGCAGTACCTTGACTTTCAGCTCATCGCCGAATTTGGAACTGCCCAAAACGCGATTGAGCGCATCGATGCCGTCGATCGCTTCATCCTTCGCCATCACCAGAATATCGCCTGCTGCGATGCCTGCCCGTGCCGCAGGACTATTCTCGATGACCTGATGGATGTACACGCCATGCGTTTGGTTGAGCTTGTGGTGCTCGGCCAAACCTTCGTACAAGCGCTGCCGCTCACCGGCGATGCCCAGACGTGGCCGACGCACGACGCCATACTGCGCCAGTTCGGGGATCACGCGCTGAATGGTGGCGCTGGAAACGGCCAAGTTGATGCCCTGCGCCTCGGTCACGCTGGCTGTGTTCAGGCCGACGATCTGCCCGGCGCTATTGACCAGCGGACCACCGGACATACCGGGGTTGAACAGGGCGCTCGTCTGGATCAAACCGCCCATCAACTGTCCAGACGGTCCACGCAGTTCACGGTTCACGGCGCTGATGATACCGCTGGTGGCGATGATGCCATCGCCGTCGGGATTGCCCATGGCGATCACTGAAGCGCCAGTGCGCAGCGCACCGCTGTCACCGAAAGTCGCCGCCTGGAGACCGCTCATCTCGATCTTGATGAGTGCTAGATCGTTTTCCGGGTCTTTGCCGATACGCTTGCCATCGACCGCGCGACCATCACTCAGGTGAACGCGCACATCCTGCGTGCCGCTCACGACGTGATAGCTGGTGACGATATAGCCTTTTTCGGCATCGATGACGACGCCCGATCCATGCCCGACGCGCCCACGACCCATGTGCCAATGGCGTCCGCGTCCACCGTGCCCGTGACGCTCGTCATCGTTGCGTTCGACACGTACCACCGAAGGCGCGAGCGCCTCCACGATCGACATAACGGCGGCGGAATACTGATCGATTACGGATTTTGCGTTACTTAAATCGGCCATGATTGAAACACTCCACTAGGTCACTTGATTTATTGAAGTATATGGAAGTCACTTCAAAAAGTCAAGCGATTATAGATAGGAGAAGTATCAGAAACCGAGGACTGGCGATCAGGGCAGGTGATAATCAAAAAAGCAAGAGCGGGTAACCACAATGTGGTCGCCCGCTCTTGCAAACGATAGGAATGGCCGGATTCTGTTGAGAGATTCTTAGATCGGTACGGGGGAGTCGCTCAGCGAGGCCAGCATCATCGCTTCGAAAGTTTCCCGATCGATCGTCTCGTGTTCGAGCAGGGCATCGGCCAGCGATTTGAGCTTGGTCGCGTTGCGCTGCAAAATCTCACGAGCACGCTGGTGCGCAGTGGCGACGATTTTGCTCACTTCGATGTCGATCGAGGCGGCGGCTTCTTCACTGTAGTCGCGGCGCTCCATCAGATCGCGCCCCAGGAAGATCGCGCCACCGTCGCCATCGCCGAAGGTGCGCAGCCCTAGTTCGGTGCTCATGCCATAGCGGGTGATCATGGCGCGGGCAATGTGCGTCGCGCGCTGCAAGTCATTGGAAGCGCCGGTCGTGACGCTCTCGAACGTCATTTCCTCGGCCACCCGTCCACCAAACAGTGCCGCAATTTCGTCCTCGAACTTTTCCTTCGTGACGAGGGTATTGTCGTCTTCTGGCAAGCTCCAGGTGACGCCGCCCGCCATGCCGCGTGCAATGATCGAAATCTTATGCACTGGATCGGAATGCTTGAGGTTGTTCATCACGATGGCGTGACCCGCTTCGTGATAGGCGATCACTTGGCGCTCTTGCAAACTGATCACGCGCGATTTGCGTTCTGGGCCAGCCACCACGCGCTCCATGCTCTCTTGGAACTCGCGCATAGCGATCGCTTTCTTGCCGCGTCGGGCGGCCAAGATAGCGGCCTCGTTGACCATGTTTTCGAGGTCTGCGCCCACAAAACCAGGAGTCAGTTTGGCGAGCGTTTCCAGGTTCACATCGCTGGCGAGCGGCTTACCGCGTGTATGCACTTCCAAGATTGCACGCCGACCACCGCGATCGGGGCGATCGAGGAAGACTTTGCGATCGAAACGACCGGCTCGCAGCAGCGCCGGATCGAGTACATCGGGACGGTTGGTGGCCGCGATCACGATCACGTTCGTGTTATTGTCGAAGCCATCCATCTCGACCAGAATCTGGTTGAGGGTTTGCTCGCGTTCGTCGTGACCGCCGCCCAAGCCCGTTCCGCGCTGGCGACCGACAGCATCGATTTCGTCCACGAAGATGATCGCGGGCGCTTCGGCTTTGGCACGCTCGAATAGATCGCGGACGCGGCTTGCGCCAACGCCGACGAACATTTCGACGAACTCCGAGCCGCTGATGCTGAAGAAGGGTACGCCCGCTTCACCCGCGACCGCACGCGCCAACAGCGTTTTGCCCGTGCCGGGGCTGCCCACCATCAGCACGCCCTTCGGGATGCGCGCGCCAAGCTGAATGAACTTGTCCGGCTCCTTCAGGAATTCCACGATCTCGGACAAATCCTGTTTCGCCTCATCTGCGCCCGCCACATCGCCGAATGAAACGAGCGGACGCTCGACATCACGGCTGACGCGCGCCTTGCTGCGCCCAAAGTTCAGCGCCTGATCCTGGCCGCTGCGCATGGATCGCATCATGCGCAGTAAGAACCAGCCAATGATGGCGATTGGCAGCAGCGTCGTCAAGCCAAAAATGAGCAACTGCGACAAGTTGTTGCCCGTATCGACCGTTACATCGACTTTCTTTACGTTATCAACGCTGACGCCCAATTGGGTGAGGGTTTCGGTGAGAGTGGTGTGGCTTTCTTTGGCGGAGGTAAACTCATCGCCATTTTTCAGCACAATTGTGAGTTCGGTCTCGTTGTGAACGACGATGCTTTTCACATCATTCGCTTGCACTCTGTTCGCAAGTTCAGTCAGCTTCATCGTATCGCGTCCACCTGCCAGCGACGGTAGGATGACAAACAATAAGACGCCCGCCGCCACAACCAGCCCGACCAACACCATGAGCCTGACATTGTTGTCCTGTGTTGGCGTTTTCGGCCTGTTCAAATTAGCCTCCAAGAATTTCGAGTATTCACTATGATAGCGCCGATCTGTAAGAAGTGTGTAGAAAATTGCGGGTTGTGGCTAAACGCTGGATGAGAACATCGGTCGGGGACAGTCTATTTTGTGTGTTCCCGGTCGAGATGATCCAGAAGATTAAAAGACTCCATCTGCCAGCGGCCATTTGACCCGTCATGATGCAGGAGTGTGCGCGAGGTATTCTCGATAAATCGATGCGTCTCATTGAGCAGATTCAAGATATGCAACAGCATCCGAATCGAGCCGCCATGCGCGACCAGTATGACATGCTGCTCAGGATATTTCTGCAAAACTTCTTCGGCCAGCGCCAACATACGCCTGCCGACATCTTGCTGGCTCTCGCCACTGGGACGCGGCATCGTAAATCCGCCGTTGCGCACCATTGTCAGGCGTTCGCCATCCCAGGCGATCACTTCGGATTCGGTCATGCCTTGCCATTCGCCTACGTCAATTTCACGCAGGCGCTTATCGAGCGCGAGCGGCAGCTTGGTGCGCGTCGCAATGGCTTCGGCAGTCTGGTGGGCGCGCCGCAGATCGCTGCTATAGATGGCAACTGCGTCAGTCGCGGCCAATGCCTCTGCCAACTGCTCGGCCTGCCGAAAGCCCTCCTCGTTCAAGCCGACATTGGCTTGTCCCTGCCAGCGACCATCGACATTCCAAGACGTTTGCCCGTGCCGAATCAGCGTCAAGCGCGTGGTCATTGTTACCCTTTCGGTTTGGGAACCCTACGCGAAAGCGAAAAGGATAGCGCATTTTGGCCGCGCCGCAAATGGCCTGTGTTGGGACTTTGCACGTGCCTTGCTGGGATTTTCCGCCGACGGTCTTCGCCGATCCATCCCTGAATGTGGTAAAATTGAGGATCAAGCGTGCAATCCACGCGCACCGGATGCTACGTAGATTATTGACCGCCTGCATCGTGCCTATAAAATTGAAATTCGGAGTCCTCTTGGTCACAAAAACGGGCGACCGCTTCGCCACTTTCCTCGAACAAATGGCGGTGCGCCGCGAACGAGTCTACCAATACCTCTTCGAGAGCGAGTATGCTACCCAACTGCGTCCGGCCCATATCCGCGATGCTGCGCTCAGCTATCTCAAAATGGGCGGTAAATCGCTGCGCCCTGGGGTCTTGTTGATTAGCTGCGGCGCGGTCGGTGGCGACGAGTCGGTTGCACTGCCCGCAGCGGCGGCCATCGAGGTCTATCACACCTGGACGCTCGTCCATGACGACATCATCGACCGCGATGTGCGTCGCCGGGGCGCACCCACCGTCCATGTCGAATTTGCGGCGCGGGGTGCAGCGGAACTCGGTTTCAGCGGCGAGGAGGCGGCGCATTACGGGGAAGCCATTGGCATATTGGCGGGCGATGTGCAGCAGTCATGGTCGTATATGCTGCTGCACGACTTGTATCACAAACACGGTTTGCC
>JBBRMW010000366.1:0-4874 GCA_038230635.1 Aggregatilineales bacterium
CGACCGCCGCATTTTGTGATGCACCACACCGGTGCATTCAGAATGAGGGGCGAGGGATGCGCTGGGGCTGAAGGCCATCGCCGTGGCGGACGAGGCCTGCCTCGTCCGTCTCGAAAGGGCATCGCCGGGGGCAAGCCGTTCGGAACGACTCGCCCCAATCCCTGAATGCACCCCACCAAAAAAACTTGACTCAACCGCATCACGTAGGCATACTTACAAGTAAATATCAGCCGAATATCGCCCTTTAGGTTGAGTGCTTGAAAAAGCTAGGCTGTTCCCCCTAAGCAGGCAACTGTGATGGGGGTCTTTTCGGCTATCATCCCCGCTTTTTGTGATGCGCCTGCAAGCTGCGCACCCGCAATGGTTTTGTGCGGAGCGCTCGGATACCTTGTACCGTTGCTGCCGCCGCCGATAACGTCGTCACGATCGGTACTTTGTAGCGATGTGCCGCGCCCCGGATCGCCATGCCATCGGTGTGGGCATGATCGCCGAGCGGCGTGTTGATCACAAGCTGCACGCCGCCATCGCGGATCGCATCGACGATATGCGGCGATCCTTCGCTGACTTTGTTGATGCGCGTCACGGACAGCCCGGCACGCTCGAAAACTTCCGCCGTACCGGAGGTCGCTATGATCGAAAAGCCCATCTGGTGCAGATCGCGGGCGATGCGCAGCGCCGCACTCTTGTCGAAATCGTTGACCGTGACCGCCACCGTGCCGCTCGTCGGGAGCGCCATGCCCGCCGCACTCTGGGCTTTGGCGAAGGCGTAACCGAACGAGGATGCGTGTCCCATCACTTCGCCCGTCGAGCGCATTTCGGGTCCGAGCGCCGCATTGACGCCGGGGAATTTGTGGAAGGGCAGGACAGCCTCTTTGACGAAAAAGCCATCCACAACCGGCTCGTTGGTGAAATTCAACTCGGTCAGCGTTTTGCCCGCCGTAATCTGTGCCGCCAAGCGCGCCAATTGCACGCCCGTCGCCTTGCTGACGAACGGGACGGTGCGACTGGCGCGCGGATTGACCTCCAGCACGTAGACCACATCGTCCTTGATCGCAAACTGGATGTTGAACAGGCCGCGTACTTTGAGCGCCAAGCCAAGCTGCTCAGTATATTCCCGAATCTGATCGAGGTAGAAATAGCTGATCTTGTAAGGTGGCAGCACGCACGCCGAGTCGCCGCTGTGGACGCCCGCCTCCTCGATATGCTGCATGATCCCGCCGATCACGACGCGCTCACCATCGCACAGCGCATCCACATCGATCTCGTAGGCGTCTTGCAGATAGTGATCGATCAGCAGCCCTTTTTGCCAATCCCACAAGTCGCGGTTGGCATCCAGCGCCGACGCCAGTGCCGCGCGATCGAAGGCGATGCTCATGCCGCGCCCGCCGAGCACATAGCTGGGACGGATCAACACCGGATATTGGATTGCCTCAGCAGCCGCAAACACCGCCTCGGCGTCGTGGGCGATGCGGCCATCGGGCTGCGGAATATCGAGTTGGCGCATCAGATCGTTGAAGCGCTGCCGATCTTCGGCGAGGTCGATCGACTCGACTGAGGTGCCCCATAAAGGCGCCCCCGCTTCATGCAGCGCGTGCGCCACATTCAGCGGAGTCTGGCCGCCGAACTGCACCAGCACGCCGACCGGATTCTCGGCGTCGATCACGTTCAGGATGTGCTCGGCGGTCAGCGGCTCGAAATACAGCCGATCGGCCACGTTGTAATCGGTGCTGACCGTCTCCGGGTTGCAGTTGATCATAATTGTCTCGTAACCCATCTCGCGCAGCGCGAAACAGGCATGGACGCAGCAGTAATCGAACTCGATACCTTGCCCGATCCGATTCGGGCCGCCGCCCAGGATCACGACCTTTTGCCGATCGGTCGGGAACACCTCAGAGTCGCGCTCATAGGTTGAATACAGGTACGGCGTCAGCGACTCGAACTCGGCAGCGCAAGTGTCGATCCGGTAGAAGTTGGCTTTGACACCCGCCGCGATGCGCGCACGACGAACCGACGGCTCGTCAATATCAAAGAGTCGGGCAAGCTCTGCATCCGAAAACCCCAGCTTTTTATATTCGAGCCACCTGTTTTTCATGATATCTATCGAGAAATGCCCAGAACTCCGAGCACGGCCTACTTGAAATGCCATTCTTGACTGTAATTTGAGTGCAGCCATCTCCGATACAAACCAGTTATCATAGCCGGTCAGTTTAACAATTTCCTCTTCATCAAACTGCAACGTTAACGTTGATGCGATTTGAAATAGTCGTTCTGCTGTCGGCACTTTGAGCATATCTGACGTGGCCGCGTATTCCTTCGCGCCGAAGCCAATCATGCCAATATCCAGGCCGACGATCGCCTTTTGCAGCGCTTCCGGGAACGTTCGACCGATGCCGAGCACTTCGCCGACGGCCTTCATCTGTGGGCCAAGCGTCGCATCCACGCCGGGGAATTTCTCGAAGTTCCAGCGCGGAATTTTCACCACCACGTAATCGAGCGACGGCTCGAAGCTGGCGGGTGTCTTTTTGGTGATGTCGTTCGGAATCTCGTCAAGCGTATAGCCAACGGCCAACAGCGCCGCGATCTTGGCGATCGGGAAGCCCGTCGCTTTGCTGGCGAGCGCCGACGAACGCGACACGCGCGGATTCATCTCGATCACGAACACGCGGCCATCGTCGGGATTGACCGCAAACTGCACATTCGCGCCACCCGTCTCGATCCCGATCTTGCTGAGGATCGCGCGCGCCATATCGCGCAGCCGCTGCACTTCGCGGTCGGTGAGCGTTTGGATCGGCGCGACGGTGATTGAATCGCCCGTGTGAACGCCCATTGGATCGATATTTTCGATCGAGCAGACAACCACGAAGTTATCTTTGCGGTCGCGCATTACCTCCAACTCGAACTCTTTCCAACCGATCACCGATTGCTCGATCAGCACCGAATGCACGGGCGACTCGCTCAGCCCATGCGCCGATCGCTGCGTCAAATCGTCGGCGTCGTAGGCGATTCCGCCGCCGCTGCCACCGAGCGTGAACGATGGTCGAATCAAGACCGGATAACCGATCCGTCCGGCGGCGGCCAGCGCCCCTTCGACGGTCGTCACGACTTCACTTTGCGGCACGCTCAGGCCGATCTCGATCATCGCGTCTTTGAAGCGCTGCCGATCTTCGGCCAAATCGATCGATTCGACATTCGCGCCGATCAACTGGACGTTGAACTTTTCGAGCGTGCCATTTTTCGCCAAGTCCATCGCCAAATTGAGCGCGGTTTGGCCGCCCATCGTCGAGAGCAGCGCGTCCGGGCGCTCGGCTTCGATGATCTTGTAGAGCACTTCGACGGTCAGCGGCTCAACATAGGTGGCGTCGGCGAATTCGGGATCGGTCATGATCGTGGCCGGGTTGGAGTTGACGAGCACGATACGATAGCCTTCGTCACGGAGCGCGCGGCAGGCTTGCGTCCCAGAATAGTCGAATTCCATGCCCTGACCAATCATGATCGGGCCAGAGCCGATGATCAGGATCGTGTGAATGTCGGTTCGTTTCGGCAAAGTAATAACGGGTCCTTGTGAACGAGCGCGCTCAACTGTACAGCGGCGCGGCGCGTTTGGCTATGGTGGGGTTGCACATCATCGCCCAAAACGCACGAAAAACCCGGCTGAATCAAGGCGATTCACTGTTCTCAGGCGATAACAGAGTCGTCGGAATAGTAATAAACCAATCACGTACTCACGGCTATCCATTGCCCACATCGAAAAAATGCCGGATTCACCTCACCCCCCGGCCCCCTCTCCGTGATGACGGAGAGGGGGAGTCAAGCCCAGAAGGGTGTCCAGGGCTGGCGATTGCATCTAAATATGTGGAAATCAGACGGACGAGGCAAGCCGTCGTCCCTACGAATACCGCCACTTCTGTAGGGACGAAGCTCGCCTCATCCGCTCATGGTCGCAAAATTAGGGTGCATTCAGAATTAGGGGCGAGGGAAGCGCTGTGGCTGAAAGCCATCGCCTCGTCCGTCTCGAACGTGCTCGCCCCAATCCCTGAATGCACCCATACCAACTGTAGCTATCGCTGCACAATTTCGGTTGTAGAACTATTCAACTATAGCCGACTCGAAATTGTGCATGATTGCAGCGTGCTGCTGTATTGGGGCCGCATGGAGCGCAGCAACAAGTTCACGCAGTCGAGGTGTGAGGATAATCAGGTAGCGCGTAGGCCCAGCCGCCTCGAAATAGTCATGGGGTACACCCGCAGGCACAAATATACTTGTTCCTGCCGAGGCTTCGACCTGCCGATTGCCAAAGCGAAAGGTGAGGGTGCCTTCAAGAATATGCCACGCTTCATCGTCAGCATAGTGAACATGCAAGTAGCCGGGGCCACCGCCGCTCCACTCGTACAGATCAAAAGATTGCCCAACGGCATTAATGCCTTGCTGATCAGGTAGGCGTGTATTGCTATCAGCAACGATAATGGGTTCGGTCATCAATTATGCTCCCATTCAATTTGACCTGTTCGTATCGACGGCTGCATTAATAAATGAAAGAACATCGGCCAGCCAGCAGCGCCACAATAAATAATAAAGCAAATGTTCTAGGCCGTCAATCACACCCCTATAAGGGGCCAGGGCTTTTACAAAGTTAGGGTGAAGTGTTGAGATCACCATTCACCCCACCCCCTAGCCCCCTACCCCACTGACGTGGAGAGGGGGAATCACCGCCTCCGGACTCCCCTCCCCACTGGCGTCTGGGAGCGGACATGTTTTTAGGTAAAACGAAAATCAGCAAAAAAGACGATTCCGCAAAACCTGGAAAAGTCTTCGAGCTGTTCGCACAGGAAATCCAAGCCTTCCCGAAACAGGCTAAAGAAGCGTTCGGGGATAGC
>JBBRMW010000367.1:0-4861 GCA_038230635.1 Aggregatilineales bacterium
CAAGCGCCTACAGCCGTTTCTCCCTGCCTATACAGCGCATGAATTTCTTCCGATGTCGGCATCGCTCGTTTCAACATAGCGCTGAATTATCCGCCCGTGCCTCGTTCTGTCAACAATTCCTCTCACCCCTGAGCAGTTACTACTCAAGCAAGTTGCGATACGGCGGCTTCTCGAATCCGTCTTCTTTAGCCATTGCCTGGGTTCGATAATTCATCCAATAATCGTCGAAAATTTCGACGCCCAAATCAGCAAAAACACCTGTGCCATTGATTAACCGATCAAGGAAAACGGTTGAGCCGATGTTTTTTGTATTTCCGCTGCCGGGTCTGTCCGAGGCGACACAGTATTTTTCGTGCAAGAAAAACTCGAAATCGTTAGCGACCGATGGAATATCGGTAAGCTGGTCAATACGATAGATTTTCTGCTCATCGATATCGGGCGCTTGGCTATAGACGACACCCAGTACCAAATGTTTGCGATAGCGCTGATACGGGAAAGTGCTGATCACTGCCTTGTCACGAACCCGAAAGTAGCCACCAAACGTCCCCAGTGTCATGCCATTGACGCGGACGATCCCATTTTTATCACGACTTTTCCGATAAGTCGTTTTTATATCGACCGCATAGTATTCGCCATCCGGTGATATCAAACTCAAATCAGGATATTGATTTTGTTGGCGGGCTAGAACAATCTGATAATTGTGTTCCAGCGCAAATTTTTTAATGATGGGGAACATCAGTAACTCAAGGACTTTGGAAAGCACTTTTGTATCGAGTGAGATCGTATAAATCTGCTGATAAACATCGATAAACCCCTTGACCGTCCAATGCCCCTTATCGGTGGTCACTTGTTTACGCATGTCATCGAAATAGCTCATCAAAAGCGCGCGAAAATCAATTGTGGATGCCAAAATTTGCTTCCTAATAACCGATCAAAAGCAATTCATGGGAGTCAAGCTCGGACAGGACATATTTTTGGCTGCGTGTGGCCTCGACCACATGAGTCTTATAGCGACCCAGCAGTTCGAGGAGCGCCGCGCGCGATGGAACGCCATTGTCACGATACGAGATGACAATAATGCTATTTCGATGGCGCGCTATGATCGCCTGAAAAGCGCCCATAATCGTGTTGGCATGATTCCAGGGGGAGTCAAGCGGCTTCAACCGACGATGGCGGCTCCTGTAGTCAATTCGGTCAGGCCAGCTATCATACGATACCGATCCTTCCAAGAAATGATAAAAGCCCCGATAATCAACACCAACACCCTTCGCGTTCAGATAGGGTGGGTCGAGATAGACGAGATCGGCACCAGTAGGGGTGTCTAAAGCATCCAAGTTGAGCGCGTGATTGGCTTGATGATTATCGAATATGGCAGCATTGGCCTCTGCGGCAAACGCCCGAAAATGGACATTAAATGGCGTATCCCACGATGCTTTATTGCCAAAAGAACGCTCAACCTGCGCCTGTCGCATATATAAATTCGCGCGGTGAAAAAGGTTGTAAGGGCGCTTGATAATACACGCTTGGAAAAGTGCAAACCGTGCCAAAGCCTGGGCCATTGGATTCAAGAGAACATTATCGATGTTATAGATCGTTTGATCGAGCCAGCGGTTTTCGTCATCTGTAAAATAAATGTCGTGAAAAGTCTGAGCGATAAAATTGGGATACGACAATCCTTCATGGCGCGTGAGGATAGCTTCAATGTCTTGATCGGAAAGCGTCGTATCCGCATTTTGAATCAAGGCGGTGCCAATTTGCCAGTTAAATTTCAGGTTGTCGTTATAAGTGACCTTTTTGCCTTTCGTCTTAAAAAAATGGCTGACGGCACCCGTACCCCCAAACACATCCAAAACGTTATCAAACGGCAGATTTTTGATATTCGCCCATATCCAGTCAACCAGTTTCCGTTTGCTTCCTTGAAACCGAGTCGAGGGAAACGGCGCGTCAAAAACTGGATCGCTGTCTAGGGCAAACAAAGGTTTTTGGACGAATGACATGCTCGATTGCTTCTAGCCTATCCCGTAAAAGCCCAATCACAAATCAAAGCATACCGTGACGCGGCCCTGTCAGGCAACTGAGAGACTGGTGAGTTGGTCGATTAGCTATGCAAATCTCATCCCAAATTTTGTTTGTTTCCATCGAGAGGACTTGGAAAATAGGGTAAATCGATGCCATACGCCTTGAGGACAGATTCATAGTGCCAGAGATGTGGCTCCAGAATCATCACAAGCTCAGCGGCCAGATCAGCGGGGGTATCTTCATCGCTGATCTTTTCCGGCTGATTGAGTTCAAGTTGCTCCTGCAACAGTTTCGCCCGGCCATAAAAGCTCGCCAGGGTGTCGCCCTGGATTAGAACGCCCGGGAACCTTCTCGTCGGCAGTTTGATCACCGGGCTGTTGACCTGATTGTCGAGCACTTGGACTTCAATTGTTTCCAACTTTTCCTCCCGGTTGCGTCCGATCGCGCGGACTCTGGGTGCGTGCAAAATCTGCCGTGTAGTCGGGCGAGATCGTCCCGAACAGCCGATCCCAGATCAGCGTGTAAAAGCCGAAATTGTGAACGGAGTCTGCGTGATGCTCGGCGTGGAAGGTACTGGTCGAGACGAGCGCGATCCCCGGTAGGCGCGTCCATAGCGCGGGGAACGGTTCGACGCCCAAGTGTCCCATCAAGCCGGACGCCACATTCAGCGTCAGGTAGATCAGGATCGCTGCCATTGACGCCGGGTAGACGGTGATCACCACCAGCCACAACGCGCCGAAGCCCAGACACTCGATCGGGTTGAGAACGAACAGCGTCAGCGGTCGCGGATTCTCGTATTTGTGGTGAGTCGCGTGGAGCAGCCGGAACAGCGGCGGGATATGCGCGACGCGGTGGAACAGGTACATCAGGAAGTCCATCGCAAAGAATAACACCAGTGTGTCCAAAATCGCGCGCGGAATGCTGACGGTGTAGGCGATCTGGATCACGTTTGCCCGCCACAAGATCAGCCCGATCAGCGTGATCAGCGAGTTGAGGAGGATCGTGCTGAGGGTGAGCAAAATTTCCTCGGTGACGATCGGCGTGGGCGCTTCGGCGATCGGATGCGCTCGAAAGGCGCGCACGAGCAGGTGTCCGAGAATGATCGACGCCACGAAGATCGCCGTGTTCTCCAGCACGATCCAGAGCGCTGCCGTGGGAAGCGGCATGGTGCGCAGCGCCTCAAAAATGGCGATCATTGTTTTGGCGATCCTCAAAAAGGTGGGTCACTCCACCCTTCATTATACGACTTATCCGCAAACGAGGGATCAGCGACAGTGCTATTGCGCGTAATTATGAGACAGGTAGCCCTACCCCTCGCTTGATCGCCAATTCGGAAGGCGCACGACCCGCCACAGCCCGCCTATCAATGCCAGCGCGATTGCCAGCACGAGGATACTGATCGGTGCGATCGATAAATCGTCACGGGGATGTTCGCCCGTTCCCGGCAGGCCGCCCGCCGTAATATGTACCGAAACCGAGGCGATTTTCCCCGTATTATTTAGCGTGGCCGTGTTGATCACGTCGTGCGGCGGCTTGACATCCGTGCGCACTTTTGTCACGACCGTGAGCGACACCATCTGCGCTGGATTCACCAGTCCAATCGTGAAGGTGACGCTGTTGGCGTTGATCGCAAAGGCACCTTGTGACGCGGCGGCGCTGATCAAGAGCAGGGGATCATTAATCGGGTCAGTCACCACGACATTGCCGACAGGAGCGCTGCTGTTGTTCGTCACGGTGATCGTGAAAGTCACCGTCTCGCCCGGCAATACCAATGTTTTGTCCGCGAATTTGGCGATCGTCGGGGCGGGGGCTTGCGGATTGGGCGTCGGTGTGAACGTGGGTGTTGGCGTCGGAGTTTTGGTCGGTGTCGGCGTGGGCGTATTAGTCGGTGTTGGCGTGGGGGTGGGGAGCGCCAATTCCAAATCCCAAGTGGTGCTGCCACTGCCACTAAATCCAATCGTGATGTTGTCGATATTGGCGTCAAATCCGACATAGCCCGAAGCCGAATCGCCCGTGCCGAACTTGATCGAGGGATAGCCGCCGCCGAATCCCTGAATGATGTTCGTTGTAGCAGGCAACCCCGCTGTTACCGTAGCCAGCGTCCCAGTCCCAGTGTAAGTATTGGCCGATTTGTTGAAAAGTCGCCAATAGGGCTGCGTCATCGCATCCCAAGTTTGCCAGACACCGGTCGTTGATCCCGGCGGCGCGAAATCGAGCCGATAGTCGTAGGGAGGGGGGCCGCCTGTGCTGTTCAAGTAGATATTGATATACCAGTTAACAGCAGTCGAGGCAAAATTGAGATAGGTGCTGTAACTGAGTTGTGTCAACGTAGATAGCGGCACATTATTGTAGAGAGCATCCGAGCGGCCAAGTACGAATTTGCTGTTATTGGTGGTAACGGCGGTATGAAAGCTGCCTATACCCAGCGGCGGCGTGCCCGGCCCATTGACGAAACTATTGGGAGGAGTCGTCGCCGCGCCATCGTTGAACAGCAGCCACCCTTGTAATGCACCGGGTGTGACCACGATGGGGGCGGCGGCTTTGATCGCGTCCAGCGGGATCGCAAGTAACGTGAGCGTTGCCATGAAAATCATGGCGCGAAAGAGGTTGGTTTTGAACATAGAATCCCTATGATGTGATCAATGGTAGTGCATGGCCCAACCGCGCGGGGTAGCTCCGAGCCATGCGGGAAGTTTAACATAGACTCAGTAGATCGAAAATTGGTTTAGAAGGTGTATATGGGGATGGCATCGGTAGTTCCATAGGCACGTTCAATGGCACGGCGTAAAAAGGCAATAAAGCGGGGAAGTTGAAACTGGGTGGGTAGCCAGCGGATGGGACC
>JBBRMW010000368.1:0-4828 GCA_038230635.1 Aggregatilineales bacterium
ATCAGATCGACCTGGGCGGCCAAACTGTACAGGATTGGAACTGCTGCAAAATGACTGATCAAACGTCTCACGCCGCGATTGATATTTTACGTGACTTTGACGCAATCCGCGCGATGTTTCCGGTCACCCAGTATCAGGCTTACCTGATGAACGCGGCCCAATCGCCGCTGAACACGCGCAGCCGCGCCGCGCTGGATTCATACTTGGATCTGGCAGCGGTTGATCTTAACGCCCGACCCTCGGTCCGCGAGCCGATCCGCGACCTCTTGGCCGGCCTGCTTGGTGGTCAGCCAGAGGATTACGCGGTCACCACCAGCACCGGCACGGGTATCAGCACCGTTGCGGCTGGGTTTTTGTGGCAGACTGGCGATAATGTCGTGTTGCCCGCAAATGAGCATTGGAACAGCACCTTTCCATGGTTCAATCTGCAAAACCGCGGCGTGAGCACCCGAATGGTGCAACCCAATGCAGACAACCGTGTGCTGGTCGAAGACTTGGCTGCGCAGGTGGATGACCGCACACGGGTTATTTCTATCACAGCCGTTCGGTTTGACACCGGGTTTCGTGCCGATTTGCGGGCGCTGTCCGATCTGGCCCATGCTCATGACGCGCTGCTGGTTGTCGACGGCACACAATGCGCGGGCGCAAGTCGGATCAACGTCATTGAAGATGACATTGATGTTCTGGCCTGCGGCGGCTTCAAATGGTTGATGGGCTTGGCCGGCACCGGCTTCATGTATGCCAATGAGCGCGCCCGCGCGCGGATTGCACCGGTGTCACCTGGAATGTTTGCCGCCGAGCACAGCTTTACCGAGCTCAAATTCCATTATGATGCGCGGTGCTACGAGACCGGCACCGTCGCCTACACACTTTTGCATGGTTGGGCGGCAGGGCTGCGCCTGTTGACGGAAATTGGGATCGAAAATATCGCTGTACGCAATCTCCATCTGACCGACCGGTTGATTGCGGGGCTAAGAATTGCAAAGCACCGTGTGTTGTCACCTGTCAAAACCCCACAGGAACGTTCTGCAATAATTGCATTTACGGCAGGTAGCGAAATTTCCAACAAGGCGCTTTTCGATAAACTTGCGAAAGCCAAAGTTCAGGTTTCGTTGCGCCCCGGCTCTCTCAGGGTCAGCCCGAACTTCTTCAACTCCGAAGCCGAGATTGACCAGCTCTTGAACTGTCTCTAAGGCGCGCATGTCACCGACCTGCCAACCCGTGGTATGGCAGTGTAGGAAGAATCTCTTGGCATTGCGAGCGAATTTGGGGACCCGAGCATCGCTGCTCATCACCTTCGCGCTTAACATTGGTGTTCGATATTATGACTGGCATTGTCGCGGGCTGCGTGGTGGCGACTCTGCTCGTACCGATAAAAGCTTGTTTCTAACTTTAAGGGGAAGATCATGAAGCGTTCACTTGGCAATGTCGTCGCATGCATAACATTCATCGCTGCAACACTGTCCGCGGGCACGGCGTGCGCCCAAACCGCGGGTAAACCGTATCGCCTTGAATGGGTCTTTCACGTTAAATGGGGTCATCAACACGACTGGTGGAAGATATTCCAAAAATATCAGATAGCGACCTTGGATCGGGAGAAGGAGCTCGGCTACATTACCGATTACACCATCGATGCGCCCGTCAATCATGCCAGCGACGACTCGCGATGGGATTATCGCATCATCATTACCTTCTCCAGCTATGAAGCTTCAGAACACAGCGGTGAAGTCGAGCGGGAGCTATTTCCCGACAGGGCCACGCAGGAGCGTGAAGAACAGCAGCGCTGGGACTTAACGCTCAATCATTGGGACATGCCGCTTGAGCGGGTTGATCCTCACGGTTAAATTCAATTCGTCTGCCGCAGTGAAGGCGTCATAGCTGGTAGCGATTACTACCGATAACAACGTCGTGGACCTTCCCGAAGCTTCACGGTGGTGGTGCTACTTTTATAACGGGCTTTCCCGCTTGCAGTTTATTCCGGTGGCCCCGTTTCGGCACTGGTTTGTCAGATAGAACACACGCTTTCGCCAATCCCTTATCGGAAATTGGGTTTTCGAGTGTGGGTTTCGTTGGTATTGGTGTTGGTATTCCTGTGTCGTAGTAAAATATTACCAAGCGTTATCAATACGTTATAAAACGGATGTGGGTGCGTCCCTGGTACCATTCGCACGTTCGCCGAAGGTTTCCCACGCTCGCAAAATCTCAAGTAAAATAGAAAAATCAATGCTTTATGCGTGATAACGTTTCGCCACTGTTCGGCGAAATCGGCCGACAGCCGGTCGTTTTGTCGGTACTTTTGTAGGTATCGGCAACAAACTGGGCCGCCAAATCCGCTACCGCTCAAAAATAATTGCGGCTTCCTCTAATCCTTTGGTACCGGACCCGTCATCGTAAATTTTGTTGAGCGCCGAACTTCGACAGCAATATTTCCATTCACGAGAAAATCGGAAGTAGCATTTCCATCGGGCTCATATCGAATATCGGTGTATTCAAGACTCTCCAAATGGATTTTAACGAGTTTCTCAGACGAATCCATTTCTCACTGCCACTGATCGCGGTTGTATAAAATGACGGGTCAATAATGTGCTGTCGCTGACGTGGTTTATGTAGCGCCAATGCGAATGAACTACGATAGAACCACTTCCTAATAGCCATATTCCAATAATGTGATTTTCCGCAACTACACTATTGGCGATATTTCGGTCGGAAAGCTGAATTTCGGTGTCGCATCAGACAGTTCGTTCAACGTCAGTTTCGACTGGCGTTTCAAGCGCTGCGGCCAGGGGCTTCGCTTTTGGGCAGTGCTGCTAGATCTTTCCACGCGCGGCATGAGCCGCAAGCGCATCAGGATTGTTGGTATCTCTCGATGGAGGAATTCTTCGTAGTGGGCTAGAATGGTAGCTTAACGTCATGGAACTAGGCGTTTTGTGATTCGTGGGAGGATTACATGGTTCGCTTTCGGTTTTTGCCGGCCGTATTGACTGTTTTTCTGGTCGCACCAGCTGCAGCCCAGGACGCACCGGATCTCAACGATATTCCCAGCAAGATCGTCAAAAACACCGTTGGCTATGATTACGAGAAACGCGTGGAAATGATCCCCATGCGAGACGGCGTCAAGCTCTATACGGTCCTGGTGATCCCGAAGGGCGCGCACGACGCGCCGATGGTGATGACACGCACGCCCTATAATGCTGCCAAGCGCGCTCAAGCGAGCGAAACGCCTTATCGCGCTGTCGCCCTTGCTCATAGCGAGGAGCTTTTGACGAACGATGGCTATATCCGCGTGTTTCAGGACGTTCGAGGTAAGTACGGTTCGGAAGGTAATTTCGTTATGACCCGGCCGGTGCGCGGGCCGCTTAATCCTACCAAGACAGATGAAACGACCGACGCCTGGGACACCATCGACTGGTTGGTCAAGCACGTGCCCGAAAGCAACGGCAGGGTCGGTATGGTCGGCTCATCTTATGAAGGTTTTACCGTCGTCATGGCGCTGCTTGATCCGCATCCCGCTTTGAAAGTGGCGGCACCCGAAAGCCCCATGATCGATGGTTGGATGGGTGACGATTGGTTTCATTATGGTGCTTTCCGACAGAATAACCTCGACTTCATTACCGGTGAGTCCAGCGCACGCGGAGAAGGGGAAGGCGTACCGCGCGCCATCTATGACGATTATGACGGCTTTCTGCGTGGTGGCTCGATTGATGACTGGGCTAAGGCGCACGGCGTTGATCAATACCCCTATTACCAGCGCGCTGTGAAGCATGCCGCCTATGATGCATTCTGGCAGGGGCAGGCGTTGGACAAGTTGCTGGCGCAGCATCCGTCACATGTGCCGACAATGTGGGAGCAAGGCCTTTTCGATCAGGAAGATATGTGGGGCGCCGTTCACAGCTGGACGGCTCTAAAAACCGCCGGCTATAGCGACAATAATTATTTGGTCATGGGCCCATGGCGACATAGTGGTGCGAACTATGACGGCACTGCGCTGGGTGAGCTCAAGTTTGAAGGCGATACAGCGCTGCAATGGCGGCGCGACGTACTCAAGCCTTTCTTCGATCATTATTTGAAGGACAGCCTCAAGCCCGACACGCCAAAGGTAATGATTTACAACACGGGTGAGAACCGTTGGGACCGTTTTGCGGCTTGGCCACTGGCTTGTGAGAAAGATTGCGCCGCAACCCTGAAGCCGCTCTATCTCGCCGCAAATACGACCCTGTCATTCGATGTGCCATCAGCAGGTTCTCAATCCTATGTATCGGATCCCGCTAAGCCAGTACCTTACTTGCCCCGCCCGGTACGGTTCGACGACCCCCCCCGTTGGCAATCTTGGCTCACAACCGATCAACGGCCATTTGCCAACCGGCCGGATGTGCTCACGTATGAAACGGATGTGCTGAAAGCACCGGTTCGCATCAGTGGTGTGCCAGTGGCCGATCTTTATGCCGCGACCAGCGGCACTGACGGCGATTGGGTCGTAAAGCTTATCGATGTCTATCCCGATATGTTGGCCGCGCGTCCGGACATGTCAGGATATGAGCTTCCGATATCAATGGACATATTTCGCGGGCGCTATCGGGAGAGTTTTGAACACCCAAGCCCGATCCCCGCAAATCAGCCGCAGCGATATCATTTTACTATGACGCCGACCAATCACGTATTTCTGCCCGGTCACCGGATTATGGTCCAGATTCAATCGAGCTGGTTTCCGCTCTACGACCGCAACCCACAAACTTACGTGCAGAATATTTTTACGGCTAAACCTGGGGATTATAAGGCGGCCACCCAAACCATTTTCCATGGTGGTACGCAAGCAAGTGCGATTTTGTTA
>JBBRMW010000369.1:0-4779 GCA_038230635.1 Aggregatilineales bacterium
AGGGTGTGTCTGCAAAGTGTGTGGGCGGCTGACCCCTCTCCCCAACCCCTCTCCCACGCAGGCGGGGCGAGGGGCTTGACTCCCCTTTCCCCCCGCCTGCGTGGGGGAAAGGGGCCGGGGGATAGAGGGGTTTGCAGACACGCCCTAGGGTTCGGGTTCGGTCTTGCCCGCATAAGCACGAATAATCTGGTTGCGCGGAACGCCCGCATCAATAAGCGAATGATACAGCGGTTTATCGGTGTGATCGGTCTCGATAATCACTTTCAGTCGATCGAAAAAGTGCCCTCACATGAAAATGGGGAATTGACCTCACCCCCGGCACCCTCTCCGTCATCACGGAGAGGGGGAGTTGCACGCAAGGTAGCGCTAATAGCTCAATCTAACCGATTATTGCTGTAGTTCTACAACCGAAATTATGCAGCGATAGCCGCAGTTGGTATGGTTTGGCTTTCCCCTCTCCGTCCTCACGGAGAGGGGGACTGAGGGGGTGAGGTAAATCTGTGACATTTGATGGGTCAAATCGTGATCCACTGAAATTAAGGCGTGGCGGCGGGCGTTGGCGTCGGCGGATTCAGATCGAGCGTGCCGACCCGACCAAATAGCTCGTTCAACGTCGGCAGTTTGCTTTGCAATGTGCCATTGATCAAAATGGCGGGCACATTTTTGAGGCCGAGCTTCTGGACGTAATCATCGGCGGCGGTGATGCGTGCGCCCACATCTTTGCCGTACAGACACGCATCCAGTTTATCCAAGTTCAGGCCGAGTTTGAACGCCCCCAAACGCAGCCGATCGCGGTTTGCGGCGTCGGAACCATAGCGAATCTGCCAGTTGTTGAGCATGTCGTGAATCGGCCAAAACAGCCCCTGATCGAGCGCGCAAAAGGCGATAAACGTGGCGTTTGCCGGATTGAGCACCTTGGAATTAGTGAGCACGGGCACAAACACGAAGTACACCTGACCGGCGCGAATGGCGGGCAGCAAATTGACGATCGTGTAATCGAAGAAGATTTCGCAATTGAGGCATGAATAACTCGAAACCTGCGTGATCTTGAGCGGCGCATTCGGATCGCCCAACGCCGGGAAGCCGATCGGATAGGCAGGGTCGTCGGTTTTGCCGAGCGGGATACCCTGATAGCGCGTCAAGGCATAGGGCGGAATGAACGCATCGCTGGGCGGCAGCGTCGGGGCAGGAATCAACGTCGGCGTGGGGTTATCCGCCGGGGCGGTCGGCGTGGGCGTGTCGAGCTGGCGCAGATTTTGGGCGTGGACGCTGACGATACCCGTTGCGATGACGGCGATCAATACGAAAACCGCGCACGACAGCGCGATCAACGATGCCCGGAAGCCACTGGTTCGGATCACGTTTTGCGTGCGCATGGTTTTCTCCTTTTTTACGGCTCAGATATTGCCTAGCAATGCCCCGTGCGACAGACGATTTCCTGATTAATTATTGCGGCCCTTTGCCATTGACAGGCTGTGCCGCGAAGTGCTCGTTAACTTGTTTGAGGTGCGCCAGCATCTCCTCCTGCAACTTCTCGACGCGATCATGAAGCTGCATGATCTCGACTTCGGCCTTCAGGTTGACCTTGTAATCGAGTTCGGAGCGCACCCGATCTTTCACGTCCTGGCGATTCTGGCTCATCATGATCACGGGCGCTTGCAGTGCCGCCAGCATCGAAAGAATCAGGTTCAGGCCGATAAAAGGAGCCGGATCGAATGGATGCGTCAGCAGGAACATATTCAGGACGATCCAGACGAGGATGATGCCGCCAAACAAAATGATGAAATTCCAAGAGCCGCCGAAGCGAGCCACTTCATCCGCCAAGCGATCGCCAAAACTCATTTTTTCATCGATCACGATGTTGGGGTTCTGGGTGACGCGCGTTTGCAGCAAAATGTCGGTTTTGCGGATGCGTTTGCCCAGCGTGGACATGATGTCAAGCGCGGCATCCGGCTTTTTCTGGACGAGGCGGTGCAGGTCGTCCTGATCGATGATGAATACGCGGGTCGGCTCGACGGCCAGCGCAGTGGCGGAACGCGGCTCATTGTCGAGCAGCGATAGCTCGCCAAATATTTCGCCCACGCCAAAATCATCGAGCACGATGCGCTTGCCGCCTTCATCGGTGACGTAGGTCTCGACTTTGCCACTCAACACGGTCAGCATCGTGCCGCCCTTGTCGCCCGCCTTGAAGATCGTCTGATCGACCGCATAGGTGGCTTCATCGATGTGGGCGGCCAGTTCGCGCAGCTCGTCATCATCGAGCAGTTGAAAAAACGACACATTGCGCAGCAGTTCAGCTTCAATTGGCATATTCGCTCCAACTCAGACTTGGGTGATATTCAGTGCGTCAATGATAGTTGATTTTTGCGCGCTGCGAAAATAGCCGCGCCCGCAGTTGGAAAACGCCGCGCCCGACTGGACGCTAGAACAGCGGCTCTTCTTCGCCGGATGCGCCGCGCCGGAAGCGATAGGTGATGCGCCCGCGCTTCAAGTCGTACTCGCTCACTTCGACGCGCACGCGGTCGCCAAGCAGGATACGGATATAGTGTTTGCGCATTTTGCCGGATAGGTAGGCCAACACCTCGTGACCGGTGCCGCCATCGAGCGAGACGCGGAAGGTTGCATTGGGCAGCGCTTCGACCACCGTACCTTCCAGTTCAATTTTGGTATCTTCTTTAGGCATATGTTCCCTGGTTTGCTCTTTCAGATGCTCGGACGGATTCACAGCGGACGTGGCAGGCCACGCCCCTACCCAAAACCCTCTCTTGTAGGGATGCGACCTGCCGCGTCCGCCCACTTTGACGAAATGGGTGAAGGTTTTTCACGAAAAAATGGGCAGGCCGACGGTGCGCCGGCTGCCCTGATGGTATTCTCAATTCGGTCGGATATCCCGGCGATCGCGCTTTAACGATCGGGGCGTACTTTGCGAATCGCCCGGCGGATCGCCTTCTTTTTCTGAATGCGGCGCAGCTCGCTCTTGCTCACATGCCAACGCTTGCGGCGGACCGTGCTCAAAATGCCGCTTTTGGCGACTTGCTTACGGAAACGCTTGAGTAGCTGTTCCTGCGATTCATTAGGACGCAGAATGACGGATGCCAATTCGCTCACCCCCTTCGATCGTAAAATATGTGCTTGATGTTAGTCCACGCCAAAAGAGGCGAGGATCTTCCTCGCCCCTTCACCAACTACCGATGAATGGACACGAAACTATTAATTTGTGACCAATTCGCGTTATTCGGCGACGGGTTCAGCGGCTTCGAGCGCCGCTTCAGGGACCATCTCCGATTGTACCGCATCGGGCGCATTATTACCAGTCCCCGATGGGATCACGGCGAGCACGGTGCCCGTTTCAGCCGTCCAGCGCGCGCGTTCGTCATCGGAAACATCGCGCAGGCTGAGTCCGAGCCGCTGCCGGTGCGTCTCAATGGTGATGATGCGCATCAACAGATGATCGCCTTCCTGCAGCAAACCTGTCGGGTCTTCCAGCGGTGGATCAGACATCTGCGAGGTGTGCAACAGGGCCTCGATGCCCGGCTTCAAGCTGACGAACGCACCGAACTGTGCGACGCGGCTCACTTCGCCTTCGACCAACTGGCCGACATGGTACATCTCATCCACCAGCGCCCAGGGATTCGGCTGCAAACGCTTGAGGCTCAGACCGATGCGCTTGCCATCCTGATCGAGCCGCAGCACGTACACATCCACCTCGTCGCCGACCGACAGCACTTCTTTCGGATGCTTCACACGATACCAAGCCAGTTCGCTGATGTGGATCAGCCCGTCTGCGCCGCCCAGATCGACGAATGCGCCGAAATCGCGCAAGCCGCTGACCACGCCATGTCGTACTTCGGCCTCTTTGAGTTCGCCGAGCAGCAGTTCCTTACGAGAATCGCGGCGGCCACGCTGCGCGTCGCGCTGGCTGAGCACCAGACGGCGGCGCTTGCGGTTGACCTCAATCACTTTGACCAGCACATTCTTGCCGATCAGGTTGGTCATGTGGCTTTTGCGATCGTTCTCGTTCAGGCCGCGTGGCAAGTCCATCACATGGCTGGCCGGGACGAATCCGCGCAAATTGCCGAACGGGATGATCAAGCCGCCCCGGTTGGCATCCTGCACAACGCCTTCCCAGACTTCGGCGTTCGCCATCAATTCTTCGGCCTTGACCCAATCCTCACCCTGACGCGCCTGGGAGACCGAGACGATCAGGTTGCCATCTTGATCTTCGGGCTGAATGACCATGACGTTGATGTCCTGGCCGACCACATAGACGATGCCTTCCATGCGCTCCAGGTCGTTGCGCGGGACGACCCCATCGCGCTTAAGTCCACAATCGACAATCATGCCCTGGCTGTCAATCGCCAGCACGACTCCCGTCAGCAGGTCGCCCCGCTCCGGCTGCTCGAAGGCAAAGGACTCCTCCAGCAGCGTCATGAAGTCCATTTCCGTACTTGTCTCAGCAGGTGATAATCCCATACCGATGCAATGCCCCCTAAAGTGATTTAACCCCGCCAGTGCCGCGTGTAAGCAACCCTGTCAGAGCCGGACGGCATTATATGCGTTAGAATCGTGTTTGTCAAACTGAACAAAGCATTCAGAAATATTGCGCAAAGTCGAGCTTTTAATCCACTGGTGGTAAAAAACAGGGTGGTCCCTATCAACCTGATCAATCTGATGGTGAAACCAATTAGACACCACGCATTGAAGAACCTCACCCCCGGCCCCTCTCCGTCCTCACGGAGAGGGGAGTTGTGCGGCTTGACGCCCCCTCTCTGTGGTGAC
>JBBRMW010000370.1:0-4723 GCA_038230635.1 Aggregatilineales bacterium
CCCACTGGTACAATATCTCGTTGTTCATCGTTCCCTCTGGTTGACTTGTCACTCTCAGTTTGAACGATGAACACCTTTTTGCCAATCCCCTTTTCTAAACATGTCCGCTCCCCAGCCGTGAGGACGGAGAGGGGCTGGGGGTGGGGTAAACGAACTTTGCAAATGCCCTGGGGCAGGGGATGAGGTTCTTTCTGACTTTGAGAATAATGAGGAAAATCGGCAATGGCACAGATCGATCAACCCCTGACAACGGCTCCCATACCACCCACGCGCCCGAACCCTGCCTTGCTCGTTTTTCTGATCTTCCCGATTGCTGGGTTGATCATTGCGCTGGCGCTGAGTAGCACGCGCGGAAACGAGAACCTATCGAGTGGTTTGCCGCTGCCGCCCGCGGTCGCCTATTCGCCACGCACGCTGGTGGGTAAAACCGCCCCCGATTTTCGCCTGATCACACCGGATAATCGCCCCGTCGCGCTGCGGGATTTGCGCGGCGAGATCGTGTTTCTGAACTTTTGGGCGATCTATTGCGCGCCGTGCAAAGTCGAAATGCCCGCCTTTCAGCAGTTACTCGACGGCAAGATTCCGGGGCGTGCAACGGTGCTCGCGGTCAATCAGGGGGACAGCCCCGACGCGATCATCCAATATTTCAAAGACCTGGGCGTAAATATTCCCACCGTCCTGGATCGTACTATCGCCGTCGGTGATAGCTATCAACTGGTCAACCTGCCGCACACCTTCGTGATCGACGCGCAAGGTATCATTCGCTATGACCATATCGGGATCATGACGGAAGCATACTTAGCACAATATATCCAAAAGCTCAGCGACAGCGCATTCTTTTGATTCACGGGTAGCGGCGTCGGATTTACGTCGGCGCTTTGGTGGGTGGCGTGACAGGTGTCTCATTCTTATGGGGACTGCACGTACCCTGGTAGTTATAGCAGGCGTCCGGCAGAATATTCCCGTTGGCGTCGAAGCGCCCGCTGTTAATATTGTTCAGATCGACCAATTCAATATGCGTTGGATCGGGCATCACACAGTCGATCGCGCCAAGCGCATTTTCTGGCACGCGCGGAACCATCAGCGGCGCGGACGCATTGAAAAAGTTGTACACCACCTGCGAGATACCTTCGAGCACCTGCCAGCTATCGATCGAGCCGATGCCGTCGGGGTTGGCTTTTTTCTCCCACAAGTAAACGCTCAGGATGTAGTCGCCGCCGGGCGAAAAGACGATACCCGCATCGCTGACATTTGCGCCATCTTTCTGCGTGCCACCCCAGCCATTTTTGTGGGCGAGCCGCGTCCCGACGGGTATGCCGAGTTCGATCAAGCGCCCGATCTTGTTGCCGCTGAGCAGTTCGATCATCTGCTTGCAGTGCAATTGTGAGTAGTCGTCGGGATAGGCGGCGCGCAGTCCGCTGCCATATTGGGCGCAGTCGTACATCTGTTCGAGCAGCGAGGCCATATCGCCCGGCGTGGTCTGGCTGAACGGATCGGGGTGCGTATTGGGCGTCTTGTCGGAAGTCGTTTTGGGTGCGCCGATCGAAAACGGGACTGCTTTATCACTGACGTACAAGGGTGCATTAATATAGGTGTTTTTCGCGCCGAGTGTTTGCATCGTGCTGATCACCTGCGCCAGCCCGCTTCGGAACAATTCGTTCGTGGCGCTTCCCGAAGACGCGGATCCCTGGATCAAATAATTCGAGGCGCTGTTGCTGCTGCAGAGGATCGAAGCAGCCATCAGCCACTTGGTATCTTTGTCAGGATCAACCGTGAGCGTGCGAAAGCGCGTCAACAAGATCGGAATCTTGATCGTGCTCCATGCGCCAAACGCCGTATTCGCGTTGATCATCATCTCATTGCCGGATTGCAGATCGATCACCGAAATGCCGCCCGCCGTATCCGGGCCATCCAGCGAAAAGCCCTTCTCACCGAGGTAATTGACATTTTTGAGATACGTCATAACCGCGTCATGCAGCGTTTGCATCGTCGCATCTTTGGCGTTTTCGCTTTTGCGCGGCAGCACCACACGTCGATTGGTCGGGCGGCGCAGCGCTTGATCGATCTGGGTGATGGCGGTTTCGATGTCGATCTGCGCGCCATTTGCGCCCGATCCAAAGGTGAGCGTGCTCAGATCGAAAACTGGTCCCTTTGCACGTTGTTCATAACGTGCCGCCACATCTTTCAAAAAGTTGAGCAGTTTGGCAGGCTGATAATCGGCGGCCAGCGGAATATCCAGCGGGGTGGCGGGGCGCTGCCACAGGTAGTTCCAGAAATCGCCCCAATAGTTGTTGGTGACCGCCGAACGCGACTGCACCTGTCCGCGCATCTGATCATCTTTGGTGAAAAACCCGATCTGCGCCGGATACAGCAAAATCGGACTGTCGCCGTAATCGAGTTCGACGGGTTGGCTATATATCGTATCCCAGGTTTTGACCGCCTCCGAGAGTGCCAAGCCGCCCACCGGTACGGCACCAACGGTGATGTCCGCCGACAGGAGATCGCGCGTGGCCGCAAAGCGTGCCAACTCGACCGCCACCAGAACGATCGCCGCCATGAGCAGCCCGCCCGCCACCAATGCCAAAATCGGCAGCCGAATCCCGCGCTGCCGCGTTCCAAGTCCCGTAACACTCATGGTTCAAAAGTCTCCAAAGCCGATCGATCCGGTTCGCGCGCGGCTAGGGCAGCCACCACCACCCGGCGGTGAAACGACAACATCGGTGGCGGATCGCGCGGATCGACCCAGCGATAACTCAACAATTCGGCGCTCAACGTGACCGTTCCCGGCTGCGCGCGACACAAAAAAGCGATGTCCAGGTGATTGCGGATCATCGGCGAAGTGGCGATCAACAGCGGGCGATCCACGATCACGCTGAGCGCGGTCTCCTCGCGCACCTCGCGGATGATCGTCTGTTCGGGCGTTTCGTCGCGGTTCATCCAGCCGCCGGGCAAACCCCAGGGCACACGCGGATGAAACACATGCTCCACGATCAGCAGTTGCCCCTGATCGTTGAAGATCGCGGCCAACGCGCCTGCCGTGATCCAGGGTTGGCGCAGCCGCCGCCACGCGATCTGCAACAGAATCATCAGCCAGGGGATGCGCTGCAGCACCCGCGCGATCCGCCCTTTATGCCGATTTACGAACTTGCCAATCGCACCGCTCAACGCCGATTCTTGCTCCAGAAATACAAAAGGGACAGTACATGCTACTGCCCCCCAGCCAAGCGCGCCACAGTGTAGCCGATCGCGGCGCGTGCGTCAACCAGGTCGATCAATCGCCCTGCCCACCTTCGACGCACTCGTGTACAATAAGGGTCAAATATACCTGTGCGAAAATCAGTATGTCCACCCCAGAATCGACTACCGAGAAAACTTACGCTGGCCTGATCCGTGCCGTGCAGCCGCGCAGTGCCGCCGCTACGATAGGCGTGCGCGCGGGCGATGAACTGCTGGCGATCAATGATCACGCGCCCGAAGATGTGATCGATGTGCAATTCTACAGCGCGGAGGAACGCCTGACGCTGCGGTTACGACGCGCGGGCGAAATCCTCACGCTCAGCGGGAAACGACGCTATAACCAGGTGCTCGGCCTCGACTTCGAGCATCCGACCTTCGACATCGATATTCGGCGCTGCAATAACCTGTGCGAGTTTTGCTTCGTGCTGCAAATGGCACCCAAGATGCGCCGCACGCTCTACATCAAAGACGACGATTACCGCTACTCGTTCCTGTTCGGCCATTTCGTGACGCTTACCAACCTGAGCACCCACGATTGGGAACGCATCCGCGAGCAGCACCTCAGCCCGCTGTTTGTATCGGTCCATGCCACCGATCTGGAACTGCGGCGGCGCTGTCTGCGTAACGCGAGCGCGCCCGACATCATGGCGCAGCTCCGCGAATTGATCCCGCACCATTTCGAAGTACATACGCAGCTTGTGATCACGCCCGGTCTCAACGACGGAGAAGCCCTGCGGCAAAGCGTCCACCATCTGGCGGCGCTGTGGCCGACCGTGCGCAGTATCAGCGTCGTCCCGGTCGGGTTGACGCGCCACCACAAATATCACCAGCGCGCCAGCACCGTCACCGAAGCCGAGACCATCCTCGATCAGTGTGCCGCCTGGGATGCCGAATTTCGGGCGCGTTTCGGCGTCGGTTTCGTCTATCCCACCGACGAATGGTACTTGGTGGCGAGTCGTCCATTGCCGCCGATCGCGTCCTACGACGGCCTCGCCCTGCACGAGAATGGACTCGGCATGGTGCGCAGTTTCCTCGATGAGTGGGAATCCGTGCAGGGCGCTGAATTGTCTGCGCTCACGCCGCGTATCCGTCATTTGACGCTCGTCACGGCGACGTTGTTTGCGCCCGTTTTGCGCGCCGCCGCCGCCGAACTCAGCGCCGCGACGGGTATCAGGATCGATGTGGTCGGCGTGATCAACACCAAGCTGGGTGAAGGTATCACGGTGGCTGGCCTGCTGATGGGCGAAGACGTGATCGCGCAGTTGGAAGGGCGCGATCTGGGCGATGCGGTCGTGCTGCCGCGCATCATGTTCGATCACCCGGACGGCATCAGCCTGGATGACCAATCGCCGCGCGCGCTGGCCGTTGCATTGGGGCGACCGGTGGCACTGGCCGACCAGATGGGCGATCTGATCGATATTCTGAATGGACGTGGCGCGCTTGTCTTCGATCCGAACCTGGACGTAATCCAACCCATCATGCGGGC
>JBBRMW010000371.1:0-4688 GCA_038230635.1 Aggregatilineales bacterium
ATATCTTTATATAGCGCGTCGAACTCACTCACGCGCAAGCCTGTCAGCGACTGAAATACACTCGGAAAACCGCTCAAGTGATTGTATTGGAGTATCATGCGCCCAGTGTACCTCACCGTCACTAATTCCGAATGTTATCCACTCATTTGACCCAACACTTGGTCATCAATCGCAATATCGGTGAACGCGGTGGCGAGCGTACCATGCAGCTTGGTGCGGATATGTGGCTTGCCCAGATAGTCCTGAGTGTCATCGAGCGCATTATATGTATTCCAGCCGAGGGTATCGCCTATCAAAAACCATAAATCTGGCTCGCCTTGATAATTACGTGCACGCTGCCGCAAATATTGTTGATAACGAGCATTATCGAGGTATTGATCCAGTGCCGGGAAGTCAATCGATGCGCCCATCAATTTGCCTAAATTCTCAGTTAAGTCCCACATCACATCCGGCGGGATGAGCTGAAATATGTAAGGAACGGGTGGCCGCTCAGGCATTCGTTGGCTTTGTGCTGGATCGCGTAGGAAGACGGCGAGGCGGCTGAGAGAGGTAAACTGGGCGATGCCACCCGGTTTGCCAATAAGACGCACCTTTCGAGTCCGTACCTCGGAAAATGTGATCAGGTAGCTGCTAAACGGACGGTGATTTTCGCGCATATCCTCAAAATTGTAGGGTGGCGAGAAGGTCAACGGTTCGACGATGTGCCAGGTATCGGTCTCCGCGCGATATGCCTCAACCGCCAGCGAAGTCCACCAACCGCCGTCGCTGTAGCAGCAACCCATCGTCATCTCGACACTGTTAATGGTAACCATCTCGCCAAAATCAAACGCATACCAGTCGAACCCGCTCGTTCGGTTTTGCCCATCATACGTATCATACGTTCTGTCGGGTCTGAAATCGATTAGCGGATGTCCATCCAGTTGGTGGGCAGTTTCGTTCAACAATACGCGCGGATCCCGTGATCCGCCGCCCGTTGGCACGTTCATCGACACGGTAATTTGCACATTGGGTTGCAGTGCATAGTTAAATGCACTGATGAAAAACTTTTTCAAAATGAGTCGCCTATATTATGGGTCCTATGGTCAAACAACCTTGTCCAAACGGTAGTTGGGGCATGATCTAGGCTGACTGCTCTGTTAGAATGGTGAACCTGACTATACATGAAAAATGAGGGGTTCGGCTCGCAGACATGGGTGATAATTCAAAATGCCATCCCGAATGGCATGGTTGACCTCAAAATTCGCCCGGTGAGGCACGCGGTAGTGTTTTTGCCAAGGGTGGTTGAAGAGGCGGGTTTGGGTGATAACTCGGTCTGGACAGATTCGCTGGAAACCAGTAGGATTTTCGCGGTTGAGGTCATTGTAACCGACGAAAGTCCAAATGCAAATACCCTTTTGGCAGTCGCTTGTGCGTATTTATTGCGATGCGCTGTTGGTGTGTGGTGTGGCTGTGGATGATGGCATGGCCGATGATTGGGGTGGGGTTAACCAGCGCAATGGTGGTGGCGAGAAAGATGCGCCTATTACATCCCCAAACACCGTGCGACTGTCCAGCGTGTAGCGCGAAACACAAGCCGTGTGACATCCCGCATCAGCGGGTTATCCCGCCCTGGTCAGCACAACACAGTGGGCGCGGTCGTCCCCAAGCGGATTGAGACGGCGGGGCACAGTTGCAACAATCCGGTGTGCGTGTATTTTCAAGTGACCGATAGGCAGGTTCATGCCCTGGTTGGCGGCGGAATACATCGGGGTGTGGATACCATCCAATATTTCAAGTGCCAGCCGTGCGGAACCAAAGTGACGGCGCGCTGGAACACACCGCTATACGACTTGAAAACGGCGTGCGAAGTGGCGCGTGATGACGGCCAGCAGCGAAAGGGTGGATGTGGCGGCCGCCAGTCGCATCTTCGCGCACGACGAACGGACGGTTCGGCGGTGGCTGGCGCGCAGCGCGAGACATGTTGAGCGCTTGCACAATCGGCTGATCCACCATCTGGTGTGTCGTCATTTGCAATTGGACGAACTCGTCACGAAGCTGCGCGGAGTCAAAGAAAGAGTCTGGGTGTGGGTGGCACTCGATGCGCACACGAAACTCATCCTTGTCATCCGCTGCGGCGGGCGCACGCGGGTGGACGCCCAGTTATTTGTGCATGAGGTCTGGTCACGGCTCGCGCCGGGTACGCCACCCGTGTTTACGACCGATGGCCTGCAACAATATTATTACGCGCTGACCGCCCATTTCGGTCACTGAGTGGCAGAAGCCGGTAAGCGCTGGCCGGTGTGGCGAGCTGACCCCCGCCTGTTATACGGCCAGCTTCACAAGATTAAATCGGGCTACATGCTCAAATATATGTATACCCAAGCGCTGTGCGGTACCCGTGCCGAGCTGCGTGACGCCCTTTCAGTCGCTGGCGCTCACCGGAAAAATCATAACCGCCTACGTCGAGCGCGTCAATCTCACCCTGCGCGAACACATTGCCCCGCTCTCGCGGCGCACTTGGTCGCTGGCTCAAGATGAGCGCAGTCTGTGGATGCACATCGAATGGGGACGTGCTTATTACCACTTCTGTCGCTATCACGACTCCCTGCGACTGCCCGCGACCAAGCCCGGTCGCCGGTATCGCTCGCGCACCCCTGCCATGTCCGCCGGTCTCGCCCGACGGCGCTGACGTGTCAGCGAGGTGTTGTTGATGCCGCTGCCGCCTGCCTGACCGCGAAAAACAGGCGCAACGCGCTTGGCAAAAACACTGCCACACGCTTCATCGGGCGAATTTTGAGGTCAACCATGCCATTCGGGAGGGCGTTTTGATTTATCACCCAGCCGCCGGTGCCGCATACGGCATGTCTCCAATCTCAGAAACGTTACTTGACTTGAAAGCATATACGAAGACATGCTAAGATCGAGATGCTGGCTTCCTACCACAAGCCGTGCGGTCATTGGTGTGGATAGTCGCTTCAACACGACTGAACCCGGCACCCAGTCTGGCTCGCATTCCCCGATGATGTCACCACTGGCGACGAGCAACGCTCGATCCCGTTTAGGAACCTATGATATGCAGTGGAATGCCGTGGAAGCCAGCGCTCAATGGCAAGGAGGGAATGATGGACAATACGGTCACAGTCACAATGCCAAGCGCGATCATGAATGCGAATGCGGCTGGTTTAGATATTGGGGCACGGGAGATTTGGGCCAGCGTACCGCCCAGTCAGGCTGAACCTCATGTGCGGGTGCTTGGCACGTTTACGCCCGATCTCTATCAGTTAGCCGATTGGCTGGTGGCTTGCCACATTGATACGGTGGCGATGGAGTCGACGGGCGTATACTGGATCCCCATCTTCGAAATTCTGGAAGCGCGTGGGCTAAAAGTCTATCTGGTGATGCCCGTTACTTGAAAAATGTACCTGGCCGGAAGTCGGATTACTTGGATTGCCAATGGATTCAACGGCTGCACACGCTGGGTCTGCTGAGCGCTTCGTTTCGACCAGACGCTCAGATGTGCCAGCTGCGTGCCTATTTGCGTCATCGAGCCACTTTAGTACAGCATCGGTCTCCGCATGTCCTGCACATGCAGAAGGCATTGCTCCAAATGAATCTCCAATTGCCCCAGGTGATAACCGACATCACGGGCATGACGGGGATGGCGATTGTGCGCGCGATTGTCACTGGCGAACGGGATCCACTCACGCTTGCCCAATTACGTCAGCCGACCTGCCAGTCTTCGCAGGAAACCATTGCCAGGGCGTTAACGGGCGATTGGAAAGCCGAGCAGTTGTTTATTCTCCAACAGGCTTTAGCTTTGTACGATTACTATACGCAGCTCATAGCGGCCTGCGATGTTCAGGTGCAGCAACAGTTTGCGGCGATGAAACCCCTGCAGTCTGAACAACCGCCGCTCGCACTGCCAGCCAAACCCAGTACCAAAAGCAAAAATGCCCCGCCGCCAACCACCCGCACCGACCTGTTCCGCTTAGTAGGCGTGGATTTAGTCGCTGTGCCTGGCATTAGTGCTTCGCTGGCGCAGACTATCCTGTCCGAAATTGGCACCGATATGTCCAAATGGCCGACCGCTGGGCACTTCGCCTCCTGGTTGGGACTCGCGCCTCATAATGACATTTCCGGCGGCAAAACCTTGCGTAGTCGAACACTGCCGACCGATAACCGTGCCGGTCAGGCTTTCCGCCAGGCGGCTTCCACCGTGACCCGCACGCGCTCCGTCTTTGGTGCCTTCTACCGTCGCAAACGCACCCATCTCGGCCCCCAACAAGCGATGGTCGCCACTGCCCATAAGTTGGCACGTACCGTGATGCTTAAACAGCACGCCCCCTATCACGAACTAGGTGCCACCACTTACGATACCCAACAGCGCGAACGCGATCTCAGCATCTTGCGCCAGAAAGCCGCTAAGCTGGGTGCTGTCCTGATTGTTCCTGACCTGGCTCCCGAACCATCTCTGCCCGTATCGGCCTGAAGTTTCTTAGGATGTCCGCGAGCCAAACCCCGATCAAGCGGAAGCCCGTTGGCCTGAAGCCTATCGATTGGTTCAGAACACTAGTAGAGCAACGCTGGAAAGATAAGCAAGGAAAAGGGGTAGAATAAAGAGACAGAAAACAGTCAGAATGGAGGCGGAAAATGCCTGTCCAGAAATATAAAGTTGCTTTGAGCCGCAGCGAGCGGGATACGTTGAATGA
>JBBRMW010000372.1:0-4685 GCA_038230635.1 Aggregatilineales bacterium
ATACATCCACAAGCAAAAATCGTCAAAACTGTCTATCATTTCGGTGTCTCTCGGATGGCTAAGTTTTCGTTGGGCGACTTAAGCTTACCCTATCCAAGAGACACCTTCTATTCACGACCTCCATCTAGCATAAGGCCCTACTATGACGCGCGTATAAAATGCGGATTTGTCCTCACCCTAAATCTCTCTGGGGAGACGCGGTGAGCGTGCACTGCACAGATAGTGCTCAAAAAAATGGGAACACCGGGATGTATTGGAATGGCGGTCTAAAATTCAGTTCTCCTCACTCTCTTCAACTCTTTTCCAATAACAGTCAATCTTTGCACCAGAACCTCTTTTCGTCCATCGCTGAGTTTTTGGAATATCTCGTATAGGCTCGCGACCTCAAATTCGCTTCTTACTTCTGGCTTTATGCTATAGTTTGTAGGGGTTTTTTCTTGGTTGGCTAGGTATTGGAACAGTCAACTTAGCTCAGAAAAACCCTTCTGACTTGGCATTCGCCCCGTTCATTTTATCTAATACATTGACAACACCTAATTGATTGCTATAATCTATCTATGAGGAGCGAACAATATGTCAGATATAAGGTCTTCAACCATCGAGGAGATCAGTGAGTGGTACTGGCGCGTTTATGGAGCGGTCCAACGCGCCTCGATTGAGGATTGGTTCGAACTCGAAATGTCCATAGCGCAGCTCAAAGTTTTTTTCATGTTGGGGATGGATGGCCCCGCCAAAATTGGACAGGTGGCTGAAATGCTGCATATCAGCCCTCCCACGGCCAGCCAACTTGTCGAGCGACTGGTTCAGGCCGGATACGTCGAACGCATCGAGGATGCGACAGATCGCCGCTATGTCGAAGCGCGCTTGACAGCCCAAGGACTTGAACAGATGAAGCGAATGCAGCGCGGGCGGCGCGACCATCTGAGCCGGCTGCTCAGCCAATTGAACGCCGATGAACTGGGCAAGTTGTTGGAGGGGATGCGCGCGCTAATCCGTGTTTCGGAAATTAACCAAATGTCAGACACAAAAGTTGATGGAGATAACTTGCTATGACAATAGCCGCAATCGAGGCGCGACCTATCGCAGCTTCGACACAAACACCCGCTATCGAGATTCGCCATTTGAAAAAGGTGTTCGGTAAATTCAGCGCGATTAACGATCTGTCGCTGACTGTAAACCAGGGCGAAATCTTCGGATTGCTAGGGCCAAATGGCTCTGGGAAAACGACAACCATTAATATGATCAGCGGCCTGACTGACCCCACTGCCGGGACCATTCATGTTTTTGGGCACGATATCGCCAAAGACCCCCGTTCTGTGCGGGCGATCCTGGGGGCGGTGCCCCAAGAAACGGCCCTGTACGAGGAACTCTCGGCCTGGCGCAATATGACTTTTCACGCTGAACTATACGGTGTGCCGCGCCCTGAACGCGATCAACGAATCACGCGCTTGCTTGAACTGGTGCAGCTGCTTGACCGCAAAGACAGCCGCGTCGGAACATTTTCAGGGGGTATGAAACGCCGGATCGCGTTAGCACGCGCCTTACTGCATGATCCACAATTGATTTACCTGGATGAGCCAACGCTGGGCGTCGATGTGCAAAGCCGCCGTGCCTTGTGGGATTACATTCTCGACTTGAAGCAGCAGGGTAAAACTGTGTTGATTACGACCAATTACCTTGAAGAAGCGAGCATCCTGTGCGACCGATTGGCGATCATCGATCACGGCAGTTTAATCGCGCTCGATACCCCATCCGATCTCAAGCAAAAGTTCGGCGGCAGTGTAATCGACCTGACGACCAAACAAACGATCTCGGCATCGCTGATTGGTCGGCTGCGTTCGATCCCTGGCATTACAAGCTTGGTGCAGGACGGCCCGATAATCAATATTACAGTGGCGGGTGAGCAATCCGTTACCAGTCAGGTACTTAACTTGATCGCCGCGGAGTCTGAGTTGGATGCCATCGCGCAACGCGAGCCGAATCTGGATGAAATCTTTCTCAAACTGACGGGCAGTGCCTTGCGTGATTAAAACCTGCCTGCAAACACCCATATCATTAAGGAGACTCCCGTGGCTCAAGTAACGATTACTCAACCTACCCATCGGGTCAAAGACGCGATGCGCCCGGTGCAGTTTGGGCTGGCTTACGATTTGCGGGTCGTATTGGCCTGCGCGCGCAAAGACATTCAAAGCACTCTGACGGAGCGTGCGTTCCTAATTATT
The DNA here is from genome assembly GCA_038230635.1 of Aggregatilineales bacterium. Classification (GTDB taxonomy): domain Bacteria; phylum Chloroflexota; class Anaerolineae; order Aggregatilineales; family UBA2796; genus JBBRMW01. The sequence goes on from JBBRMW010000372.1 coordinate 2,223, forward strand.
GCGACGCTGCTTCCGCTGAACTTTCTGCTGTTGTTTCTGCTCTTCGTCCTGACGGGCGGCCAGGCGCCAACGGCAGTTGTATTGGACGACAACGGCCCCTTGGCACAACAGTTCGTTACTGCCATGAAGAACGCCCATTCGTTCACCCTCAACCCGCCGGAACCGACAACGCTTGAACATGCCCAGGAAATGATCCAGGCCGGGCAAATCGTCGCGATTGTTCGCATTCCGGCCACCTTTGATGCCGATTTACAAGCCGGGCGGCATATCGATTTGCCAGTCACGATCAACAACCTGAACGTCGATTTCACGAATGACATTCGACGGGCAGTGCCGCTGACGATCAGTTCGTTTTATGCGCAGGCATTCCCGACTCGGGTGACGGTTCAAGCGAACGAAGTCGATGTCCATGCTCAGGATACCGATTATGTCCCATACCTGGCCGTGAGCATCGTCGTCATCAGCTTGATGGTCGGTGGTCTGCTGCTTGGCGGCAGCTCGGCAGCACGTGAATACGAAAAAGAGACGATCAAGGAACTGCTTCTGTCGCCGGCCAGCCGTTGGGCAATCTCAGCGGGTAAATTGTTGGCGACCCTCATACTGACTTTGGGGAGCGCGTTGATCGTACTGGCGGTGATTATCGTCGGGTTGGGTATTCACCCCATTAACCCTGTCGAGGTCGGTATCTTCACCTTGGTGCTGCTCATTCTATTCGGCTCGCTGGGGACATTGGTCGGAACGCTGACGAAAAGCCGAAGCGTCGTTGTCCCACTCAGTCTGGGGTTGGCCTTACCGTTATTTTTCTTGAGCGGCCCGTTTGGCCCGATCAGTTTTGGCAGCCCGCTTGTGGCTTTGATCGCACGTATTCTGCCGCTGTCGTACACCATCGCTTTGTTTCAACATGCGTTTCACGGTTTCGATACGCTTAACACCCCTATCGGCGTCAATGCCCTGGTTGTGCTCGTCTTTACGGTAGTTGCCGTGATTCTGACCACACTGGCCGTCCGACGTCGTTCGATTGCCCACTAAGGAGGGTTTGGTTTTATGAACGAATTACGCATCATCCGAGCAATTGTCAGCCAGGACCTCGCCATCTGGCTGCGCCGCCCAGCGATTCTCGCCGCGACGATTCTGCCGTCAATTGGCCTGTTCATCGCCACGTTTATCGGCGCCAGCGCGGTTGGCCGTAATCAGGTCGCCCTGGTTCAACTCGACAATGGACCGCACGCCCAGCAAATGGCGCAGATCATCAACGATTACCAGGCATTCGTCGTACATCCAGTCAGTGCTGATGAAGCCCAGAGCCAGCTCAAAGACCTAGTCGTTGAAGCGGTCATCACCATCCCGGCCAATTTCGATGCCGCCTACGATGCGCATCAGCCGGGACCGGTCACGATCCAGGTTAATAACCTGAACCTCGATTTCACAAATGATTTACGTCGATCGCTGCCCGCCGCGATCACACAGTATTATGCAGCTCAGAGTAACAGCCCGATCGATATTTCCGTTCAGGAAGCGGACTTGCGTACACACGACATCGACTCGTTGCAATTCCAGATAGTACCGCTTTTGGTGCTGCTGCTGACCTCATCAGGTGTGGTCAACTCGTCACTGGCAGTGGCGCGCGAATGGGAAGGCAAAACGATTAAGGAGCTGCTCCTGGCACCTGTGGCACGACGGACCCTGGTTATTGCCAAGATTCTATCGGGTTGGCTGACCACGCTACTGGTCGGCGGCGCACTATTGTTGTTTGCCGCCATTACCGGATATATTCGTCCGCAGGGGTTGTATTGGCTGCCGACCTTATTGGTGATGGCCATGATTGCATTATCGAGCGTCGGGATCGGTGTCGCTTTGGGCGCGACGGTCCGCCGGATTCAACCTTCGACGGCATTGTCCACCAACATCGCACTGTACCTGTTTTTCTTGAGCGGCGGATTGAGCGTTGCGGCTTTTCTGCCGGGTTGGGTTCAAACGATTGCGCATTTCATCCCGACGTTCTACGGCGTTCATGCGCTGCAAATGGCCGTCTTCTACGGTTCGACCGATCAATTTCCGCGCGACCTTCTGGTATTGCTGGTCACCGTCGCATTGACGCTTACGCTCGGGGTCCGAGCACTCAACCGGCGCGGCCTCGCTTAGTTCTTGCCCCGAGTTAGTTGACCAATTAGTTGGTCGGATTTTCCCAAACGCTCCCACGAAAACAAGGAGGTTAGCAGCGAACTGAGCCGCCCACGTCACACAAAAGCCGAGACGTTCCGTCCATTTAAAGAGCTGAGGCTGAACGGACTTGGCTTTGCATTCATCAAGGTACCGGGTAAATACTGGATAACATTCTGAATTAGCGGACAGTGCAAGCGCACGTGTTATTTCACTTTTTGTCAAAAAGGCAGTCGAGCGGCGATTTGCCGATTGACGAGACCCGCTACTGCGCGTACCCGTGCGGTGTGTTGCTGACGATGA
>JBBRMW010000373.1:0-4680 GCA_038230635.1 Aggregatilineales bacterium
GAGCACGGCGGCGCGCGGATCGAGCGCTTTGTAGACGCGGTGGCCCATGCCCATGATGCGCTTCTTGCCCGTTTTGACATTCTCGTCGAACCATTTATCGACGTTATCCGCCGAGCCGATCTCGAAGAACATGTGCATCGCTTCTTCGTTCGCGCCGCCGTGTGCCGCGCCCTTGAGCGTGCCCAGCGCCGTCGTGATCGCGCTATAGATGTCCGAGAGGGTGCTGGTGGTGACGCGCGCGCTGAATGTGCTGGCGTTCATGCCATGCTCCGAGAGCAGCACCATATAAGCATCGATGACGGCGACTTCTTTGGCATTGGCCTCATGCCCTTTGAGCATATACAGGAAATTGGCCGAAAAGCCCAGGTCGGCAACTGGCGCGAGCGGCTCGTTGCCGTTGCGGATGCGCTCCCAGGCGGCCACAATACTCGGCGCTTGGGCGGTGATCAACAGTGCTTTGCGGCGATTCTCGTCGACGCTGTTATCGTCGGCTTTCGGGTCCCACAGCGCAAGCGCCGATACGACGGTGCGCAAAACAGCCATCGGTGTTGCCTTGTGCGGCAGCATCCTCATCAGCGCGATGATCTCCGGCGCGAGCGTCATGTGCTCGGTGATTTGCTTTTTGAGTTCAGCCAGTTCGTGCTCGGTGGGCAACTTGAGATGCCACAGCAGAAAGATTACTTCCTCGAAGCTGGCGTGTTCAGCTAGGTCTTCGATGCGATAGCCAGCGTAGATCAGCTTGCCCTCGACGCCATTCACTTCGCTCAACTTGGTCTGTCCAACGACGATATTTTGCAAACCTTTGGTGGGCGGGGGCGTTGCGGGCGTCTTCGTTTGATCGGTCATGGTGGTTTTCCTCATAAACTGTCAAGGATGGGGCGTTCGTGGGGACGCCTGAATTTCCATATTTAGATAAATTATAGCACTATGCACAAACGGAGTCATGTGAAAAAAGGAACAGAGATTCACTGATTCATTTCCAGCTATCTTGACATTTCACAAGTGCTCAGGTACTATGATTATCAGGTATCTTGAGTATATTGACGATCGAAGGTCAACTTCATGAGCACCTGGACGCCTGATGAGGCCGCGCACGAACTGCTGCATCTGCTGCCCCTGCTCAATCGCCTGATGGTCCAAGAACTGCGGCGGGATGCGGTCGATACGACGACCATGCCCCAGTTCCGGGTGCTGATGTATCTCACGGAACAGCCGCAAACGATGAGCACGATCGCGCGATTGCGGCGCGTGAGTCTGCAATCGGCGGCTGAGTTGGTGCAGACACTCGTTGAGCGGGGTTGGATCGAGCGCATTGCCGATCCCGACGATCGGCGCCAGTCATTGCTGCACATCACCGCCGAGGGCCGCCGACAGTATGAAAGCGCCGACGCCCGGATAAGTGAGCGCTTGATCCCATTGCTGCGAAGTCTGAGCGAATCTGAAATGCGTGCGGTGCAGGCAGCTTTACCCGCGCTGCATCGCGTATTGCTGGAAGGTGGTATGGATAGTGGCGATTCCGAATCCAGTTGAAAGGACGATGGAACGGCGCGACGGGACGATCATCGCTGTCGATAATTTGTCGCGGCAGTTTGGCGATTTCACCGCCGTAAAAGGTATCAGTTTCACCGTCAAAGAGGGTGAAATCTTCGGCTTTCTGGGGCCAAATGGCGCGGGCAAATCAACGACCATCAAAATGATGTGTACGCTGCTCAAGCCGACGGCGGGACATATTCAGGTCGCGGGCTATGACGTGGATACTGCCCCCGACGAAGTGCGAACGGCGATCGGCATCGTGTTTCAGGATAACTCGCTCGACAGTGGCTTGACGGCGCTCGAAAACCTGCGCTTCCATTGCATGATGTATCACATTCCGCGCGATGAACGGACAGTGCGCATCGAGGCCGTGCTGACGCTGATGGACTTGACGGAATTCAAGGATCGGCTGGTCAAAACATTTTCGGGCGGGATGCGCCGTCGGCTCGAAATCGCGCGCGGACTGCTGCACGAGCCGCGCTTGCTCATCCTGGACGAGCCGACCGTCGGACTCGATCCGCAGACGCGCAGTTATATCTGGCAGTACGTGCGCCAACTGCGCGAGCGACGCGGTACGGCGATCTTCATGACCACACACTATATGGAAGAAGCCGAAAACTGCGACCGCATCGCAGTGATCGACAAAGGCGAGATCGTCGCGCTCGATACACCCGTTGAATTAAAGAAGTTGGTCGGCGCTGATCGCATCGAATTGACCACCAGTGACCCGGAGGCGACGCGCGCAGCACTGGTTTCGCAATACGGCCTGCCCGTGACACTTGACGGTAATCGGGTGCTGTTCCAGGTCGCTGGCTCGGAGCGATTCGTGCCGCAAATGCTGACCGCGTTCGCGGGCATGACACCGCCGATCCCGATCGAGACGCTCAATGTGCGCCGACCGACGCTCGAAGACGTGTTCCTGAAGTTGACCGGACGCACCATCCGCGAAGAAGAGGGTGCCAAAGATGAACGGCGGCTGTCGCTGCGGCGGCGCGGGCGTTTGTAGGGGATTTCAATGGAATGGGCGACCCGATGTGGTTGCCCGATATTTGTACACGCGATGACTTTAACCAGATTCCGCATAAGGAGCAGTCACTTTGGCCGAATCAGCATTTCCCCGGCTGGGGATACAGCAAAAATCGCAACGCAGCCGCGCCATTGATCCCGAAGTCATTTACGGGATTTGGCTGCGCGATCTCAAGAAGTTCTGGCGCGAGCGCAGCCGTCTGTGGGGTGGCATCGCGCGCCCCATTCTGTGGTTGTTGATCCTGGGAAGCAGCCTCAAAGGCGCGATCAGCGCGAGTTCGTTGAGCGGAGGGATCGATTATCAGCAGTACATTTTCCCTGGCGTGATCGGCCTGACGTTGGTTTTTTCGGCGCTGCAATCGGCCACCAGCATCATCTGGGATCGTGAATTCGGCTTCCTCAAAGAAGTGCTGGCCGCGCCCGTTTCCCGCATGTCGATCATCATTGGAAAGGCCGTCGGGGGTGCCTCACAGTCAACCCTGCAAGGCGCAATCACGATGTTGTTTGCGCCGCTCATTGGGCTGTGGCTCAGTCCGGCCTCAATCGTTGCCTTGCTCGTGATGATGTTCGTCGTGTCGTTTGCGTTGACAGCGCTCGGCGTCGTGATCGCCAGCAAGATGACCTCGTTCGAGGGCTTTGGCACGATCTCGAATTTTGTGGTGATGCCGATGTATTTCCTGAGCGGTGCCATCTACCCAACGGCCAGCGCACCCGCTTTGATCAAGCCGCTGATCTTGATCAACCCACTGAGCTATGGCGTCGATGCGCTGCGGCAGATCACCGTGGGCGTGGGCGCATTTCCGTTTGCCTTCGACGTGGCCTTTTTAATCGTCTTTTCGCTGATTATGCTGGCGATCGCCCTGCCGCTGTTCAACAAGGAATGACGATCGCCCATTTCGTCGCGCTCACGATTTCGGCGCGTAATAGGTTTCGATCGTGCGCGCGATCACCTCAAGGGGGACGCCACCCTGCGTGAGCGGCTGCTTGTTGTCATCCATAAAGAATTGCCAATTTGAGCCATTGTCCGACCACATCAAGCCCGGCGTGCCCACAATGTGCAGCCGATCATACACGCCGCGCGCCTGAGTCAGGATGGGGCGCGTTTCACCGGATGCGATGCACGCGACCAGGGCGTGACTATCCAGGCCGAGTCCGGTGGCGGATCGGCTCAGGTTATCGACGGTGAAGCCATCCGTACCCTGGCGCGCCTGAATATCGTACATGGTGTCGTGCATTTCCCAGAATTTGTGCTGTTTGGCCGCGCATAACCCAGCTTGCGAGGCGATGTCCGAATGCTCGTGAAACATCTGCGTCTCGAAGGCGAGACGTACCCGTCCCGTCCGCACATAACGATCGATCAATTGCGCGACGGTGGGCTGATAGGCCAGACAGAACGGACAGCCGAAATCCGCGAACTCAACGATGGTGAAGCGAGTCTGCGGATCGCCCACAATCGGCGCGCCATCGCCCGAAACGGTCTGGTACAGTTGATCGTATTTGCCGATGGTCACGGCGCTGGGATTGGCACGCAGCAGCAATCCCATAAAAATGACGAAGAACAGCACGACGACCACCCCCACGACGCCCATTGCGACGAACTGTTGGCGCTGCGCCTGTTGTGCTTTAACGGCTTTTTGACGTTCTTGATTTTTCGACACGCCCACAAATCCTCACTGCGACAACTTCTTCTCGCCCAAAATTTTAGTCGGTGTGACGCCGCCGCACAAATTTGCCCATTCCCAATCATTCAGCAAAGCCAGAACCTCACACCCAGCCCCCTCTGCGTATCACAGCGAGGGGATGCAAAGTCGGCCACCCGCCGAAGTTACGTAGTTGACATGGCAGTTAGAGGCCATGTTGCAACAGCCCTTGGAGGGCGGAAGCGCGCATTCAGATTTTGGGCGGGTCTGAGAGACGGGCGACCGCCTTGTGCACCATGCCATTTGGTTCGCTCCGAACTCTGAATGCATTCGAGCGGAACGGGTGCAGGCAAAGGTTGACAGGGAAAAGGTAGCGAAAAGGCCAGGACGGTGGTAAAGCCAGATAACCACATCAGGTGTTTCCCACAATCGAGGCCGAAATGAAGTTTAGCACATATCTAGCAGAGGGATTAATGGTCGC
>JBBRMW010000374.1:0-4650 GCA_038230635.1 Aggregatilineales bacterium
TATTGTGGCTCAGATCGAATGCTCCAACCGCCGATGTGCTTGTCCCGCCAACATCTGTTGCAATCACGGCTGGGTGCAGCGTATCGTTGGGGCGGGTGCGAATTACCGTGGTGGTGTAGATCACGCTCAAGAACGCGATGATCCCATATACGGCTGCAAACCGCGCCCGTCGATCAAAACTACTGACCGTGTTCCGCAACGTCAGGTAAGCCGCATAGACCGCCCACAATACGAGCATCGAGTCGAGGCGAATATCGCGTACCCACCAAGCGTTCCAGGTTGGTCGCGCCCAGATCGCGCCCGTGATCAGCGTGATGGTCGCCAGCGGCAGCCCGACCACCACACCCGCTAACGCTAATTTATCCCAGCGATTGTTGCGCGTGATCAGATATAGGCCGCCCGCCACAACCGTCACAAAAAACGCCGTCGCTGCAGCACTGAAAGCACCGACGTGCATGTAAAAAATACGCTGGACGTTATTTTGGATGGCGTCTGTATCGGCGAAAAAGAGGGCCATCGCAAACGTAAGCGCCATCAACGCGATCGACAGAATTGTCAAGCCACGCAGCAGGCGCGTCCGACTGGGTGCATAACGGATAATTTCCGGGGTGGCGTCCGACTGACCAGCGCCGGTTGTGTTTGGCGCAAACTGAGGGGCAAAAGCGGTACTGCTCATTTTGACATGAACTCCAAACATTCGATATAGCCTGATTTTAGCGCATTTTCGTCGCGTTGAGACGAATTGAGTCAACTTTCACAATGAGGGCGGGCGAAGCGCGGGCAGAATCGACCTGGACGCGGGTTCTGAGCACTCGCATCGCCCCTGATTGTAGCGAAGAATTTTGCTCCACTTAATTAAGGAAGCCTTGATTTTAGGTTTACTTGCTTTGCGAGAATTAAGGTTGACATTAGGATGGTTTACCCATAAGATAATGTGAGCGGATCACGATTTGCTCAGAATCTCCCTTATCCCCTAGCCCCTTCCTCCACCAGAGGGGAAGGGGAGTCACGCGACCGTCACTCTCTACCCTTGCGGGAGAGGGCAGGGGTGAGGGGTACCCGTCAAATTTCGATCAGGCTCGGGTTAGACTCCTTTTTATCCGTTTGCCACCGCCGCCATACTTTCGCAGGCCGCTATTTTAGGATTTTATCGAATCATGAATCGACGACACCGTTTGCTCGCGCTTATTACGCTGACACTCCTCCTCATCACGTCGTTTGGCACGCTGGGTACGCTGTATCGCGGGCAAGCGACAGCCGTCTCCGTGCTCACCAATCGCTATGGCAACGATCGCGGCGGGATCAACCTCAACGAAACGGTGTTGACTACGGCCAATGTCAACAGCAACACCTTTGGTCGATTATTTACATTGGCCGTCGATGGCAACGTGTACGCTCAGCCGCTGTATGTGCCGGGTTTGATGATTGGCGGCGTGTCTCACAATGTCCTGTTTGTGGCGACCGAGCACAACAGCATCTACGCCTTCGATGCGGACGATCCCGGTGGCATTACACTGTGGCACGTCAATTTGGGCGGCATCTGGAATCACAACTTGTACACAGGCGATATTTGGGGAGGCGAAGACGGCGTGATGTCAACGCCTGTGATCGATCCGAATACCAATACCCTGTATGCGGTCAGCCATCACAACGGCGTCACGGGAGCAATGCCCCCCAAAGATCAGCCGTATTTTGATTTCCACGCGCTCGATCTGATGACTGGCGCGGAAAAGTTCGGTGGACCGGTCGTGATTACGGCCTCTGTTGCGGGCAGCGGCGCGGGCAGTGCGGGTGGCGTGGTCAACCTTGACGCAGATCATCAACTTTCGCGGCCAGGACTGCTGCTGCTACATGGCAAAGTATTCATGGCGTTTGGTTCGACGAACGATCGTGATCCTTATCACGGCTGGGTATTGAGCTACGATGCAAGTACCCTTCAGCTTGCGAATGTGTTCAATGACACCCCGAATGGTACGGAAGGGGGAATATGGCAGGCTGGATCGGGCTTGACCTCGGATGGCACCCATATTTTTGTAAGCACCGGCAACGGCACTTTCAGTGCTGATACGGGTGGCCTCGATTATGGCGACAGCATCGTGTCCCTGAGCGATACGCTTTCGGTGACCGATTGGTTCGCCGCGTCCAATCAGTGCTATCTCAACCTAAACGATCTCGATCTGGGCATCACCGGGCCGCTGTATATGCCCGTCACCAATGAGATTGTCGGCGGTGGCAAGCAAGGTTTTCTCTACTTTCTGGATGGGTCGAGCCTCGGTCATTATGCGGTCAATCCGAACCGCGCGGGCGATACCAACTGCAATATCGACAGCGATCCACTCGATAACTCACAGATCATCCAATGGTTTCAGGCCGCAGCGGATGAAATGCCCACTACGCCGCTTTACTGGAACAACTTCCTCTATTCCTGGTCGGCCAATGATTATCCGAAGCAAAGGGCATTTTCCACCGCCACTAAAAAAGTTTCGCCGATCTCGCCGCCCGTCTCGCTGGGTGCTTATAAATCGGGGGGCGGTGGTGGCGAACTGGTCATCAGCGCGAATGGCTCGACGCCTGGTTCGGCAATATTATGGGGGGTTCATGATAACGGCAGTCGTGGCGGCATCTTGCGCGCCTGGGATGCCAATAACCTGACCAGCGAGTTGTGGGATAGTCAGGCTAAACTAGGCGACAGCGTCGGCGGGGTTGCTAAGTTCAATCCAGTCACGGTGGTCAATGGGCGCGTATTCGCCGCTTCCTTTTCGAACCGAATCAATGTATACGGCTTGTACTCGTCTTTGCCGGCTACATTAACGACGACGCCGACTTCGACATCCACCGTCACGCCGACTGCAACCGTCACCCGCACACCTTTGCCGACAAAAACGAACACGCGCACACCGTCGCCATCGGCCAGCCCATCGGCCACGAACACGGTGACTGCGAGTCGTACCGCAACCAACACGGCTACACCGACCAGCACGGCAACGGCTAGTGCATCGGTCACAAATACAACGACTCCGAGCAGCACCGCAACCGCCACCCATACCACCACAGCCACGGCTACAACATCGGCGACGCCGACCAATACATCCACCAGCACCGTCACACCCAGCGGAACGATAACGCCAACCAGTACCGTTTCCGTAACACCCACCCCAACACTCACGGTAACGCCCAACCCCACCAGCGCCCCGTTCACCGAGACAATCGGCCTATATCGTCCGAGCACAGCCACGTTCTTCCTGCATTTTGCCAATGTTAGCGGCACGCCGGACCGGACGATCAAATTTGGCGGCGCCACAGATTATCCGGTTGTCGGCGATTGGCTCGGCACGGGGATCACGACCATCGGCGTCTTCAATCGGAGCAACGGAAATTTCGCATTACGTGACAGCAATACAGCGGGCGCGCCCGATCACGTTTTCACAATGGGTAATGCAGGCGATTTGCCAATGGCTGGACGCTGGGGCGCGACCGCCACCCATGACGGCGTAGGTGTCTTCCGACCCGCAAACGGCTTGATCTACCTCAAAAATCAACTGGTGACGGGCTTCGCCGACTCGGTGATGGTACTCGGAAATCCCGGCGATCTGGCGATCGCTGGCGACTGGAATGGCAAGGGTTACGACAGCCCAGGCGTCTTCCGTCCAAACACGAAGACATTCTATCTCTCGAATGCCACCAGCGGGACGGTTTTTGCCAACTATGAAGTCCCGTTCGGCCTCAGTACCGATCTGCCGTTGGCGGGCGATTGGATCGGGCAAGGTCATGATGGGATCGGTGTCTTCCGAGGCACGACCAGTCTGTTCTTCCTGAAGAACGGCATCGCCGCTGGCAATCCCGATACCACCGTCGTTTTCGGCACGGCGGGCGATCTACCCATAGCGGGTCACTGGACGAGTGCCGGTCCAGCGCCGCAATCTATCGTTGTGCCAGTCACCGCCCTGCCCACGACATCGATACCGCCCGCCCCGCCCACGCCGACGGTCAATCTGCCGAGCTTTGACGGCTGATCGGTTTCGGGGTGGACAGCTTCAAGGGGACGGACACAACAGGCTGTCGTCCCCACAACAAGTCCGTCTGTTGTGGGGACGATTGTCAATCAGCGCTGATGGCCTGATTTGAGGCAATCGATCTTGGCGGGATCGGGCGCTTTGCCCCCACCATAGATTCGCGCGAACTCTTGATTGTAGAGTGCCGCAATGAGCGAGCTGCGAATGATCAGAATGTTGTCGTCGTTGCCGCTATCTGCCGTCTGAGTGAAATTATATGAACCCGTGATAACCACCTGATCATCGATGATAATCACCTTGTGGTGCATCGTATATGAATTGCCATCGACGAGCACCGGGATTTTCGCGCAGTACAATGCTGGCATGGCCCCTTGCGACGCACCCCGATTCTCGATCACGCCCTCAACTTTGACGCCTGCATTGAAGCGATCGATCATGATGCCGGACAGCGCCGCGTGCGTGTACGTGAAGATGATAAACTTGACCGATTTTTGCGCTTTGCCCACCTCGGCGACCAATTTGCTCATCACCTTATCGACGGGCGAGAAATAGTTCTCGACATCTGTGCCATCGATTGTCAGCTTGGGTGTCTGAGCGCCAACGATTGCTTTCGGCCCAAACTTCTGGGCGACGAAAA
>JBBRMW010000375.1:0-4625 GCA_038230635.1 Aggregatilineales bacterium
CCCGTCTTCGATAAAGATGAATTCGAGCAAAAACTGCGGGGCATGGCCGCTGAACTGGGCATCGCCGATCGGGTCGTGTTTGCGGGCTTCCGCTGGGATTTGCCGATCGTGTTGGCGGCGCTCGATGTATTTGTTCACGCCTCGGTTGAAAAAGATACCAGTCCATTAGCCGTCGTATCCGCGATGGCGAGCGGCAAAGCGATCGTCAGCACAAATGTGAAGGGTGTCGCCGAGTTATTCGTGCCCGATGCCGAGGCGATCCTCGTTGCACCCGCCGATGTGGACGCCCTGAGCGACGGCTTGCGGCGCGTCCTGTCGGATTCATCACTGCGCCGTTCGTTGGGAACCGCCGCACGCCGCAAAGCCGAATCTATGCTCAGCCTCGATCATTTCGCCGGGCAGTGTGCGGCGGTGTTCGACTCAGCCCTCGACCCGAAACCCTGAGACTCCACCTGATTTGCAGGGACGCGGCCTGCCGCGTCGCTAACTAAGCGCCGCAATTTGGCTTGCTTCCCTAGGGGCGTCAATCCAAAATCTTCCGATCATAACCTTCATGTGAACCAATTCAGAATCAGACGATACGGAGGGGTGCATTCAAGGTTGGGGGCGGGATTTGGGAATGGACAGACCCCTCTATCCCCAGCCCTTTCCCCCACGCAGGCGGGGGGAAAGGGAGCAAACGCTTCTGCAAGCGTTCACAATCAGCAGGGCCGCGATACGGGTGAGGACACGCAGCCGGGGCAAAGAGCGTACCCGCTGGCTGAAGGACGTGGCTATCTCGGTCAGCGGTCGGGTGTGACTCCCCTTTCCCCCCGCTTGCGTGGGGGAAAGGGGTGGGGGGATAGAGGGGTTCTATAGTCTGCCCCCAACCTTGAATGCACCCGATACGGAGCAGAGGCATGGGTGGCCTCTACTCCAAACCGCTGGGTTCAGTGCCCGATTAGCCGCAGACTTTCCAACTGCCGCCCTCGTTCTTCATGCGGAGAGGTGTTGGAGGTTCGGGCGAATCGGTGGTTTTACCGCCAATCGTAACCTTCATGATTCCGCCCACGGCGACGATCACAGTGTCACCAGTCACCGGGCCTGCGGTATAGGTCAGGCCGGAAGCGTCCAGTGTGGCACCGCTGGCGGCCAAGGCAGTTTTCATGCCGTCTAAGGAATCCTTGACCGCCGCTGCGGCAGTAGCATCCGAGGTACAGATGTACGCGCTGGCATCGCCCTTGCCAGAAATAACCGCGTCAAAGAAGGCTTTCGCCACAGCGGCCGGATCGCCTCCACCGCTACCCGCGTTTGCAGACGGGGCGGTTACCGTGGGGGTAACAGCCTGTACAGCGGTGCTGCCATGAAGATCGCTCACATCCCACAGCCGCACGGTCTTGTCCCTGCTGGCCGAGGCGAGCGTCTTTCCATCGGGCGACCAGGCCACGCTGGTCACACCTTCTGTATGCCCGGTCAGGGTGTGCAGGCTCTGCCCGCTCGCCAGGTCCCACAACCATATTACATTGCCGCCCGTCCCCGACGCGAGCGTTTTGCCGTCGGGCGACCACGTTAAGCTGGTCACACTGTCTTGTGTCGGCCCTTTTAGGATGCTCAGGCTTTTCCCACTGGTTGCGTCCCACACACGCACACTCAGATCGCCTGCCGACGCGAGCGTTTTGCCATCGGGCGACCATACCACACTGTATACATAATTCGTATGCTCACTCAGAGTGAGGAGGCTCTTCCCACTCGCCGCGTCCCACAGCCGCACGGTCATGTCCCAACTGGCCGAGGCGAGCGTCTTGCCGTCGGGCGACCATGCGACGCTGGTCACTGCTTGCGTATGCCCACTCAGAGTGAGAAGGTTCTTCCCACCCGTCGCATCCCACAGCTTCACGGTCCCATCAGCGCTGGCGGTGGCAAGCGTCTTGCCGTCGGGTGACCATTCCAAGCTATTCAACAAATTATTCCCCGTACCGTCCAGGGGTATGCTGGGCGCGCGCAGGTTCTTCCCAGTTGCCACATCCCACATCCACACAGTGTTGTCACTCGTCCCGGCACCAATGGTCTTGCCGTCGGGCGACCATGCCACACTCATCACAAAGCCCAGATCATCCCCGGTGAGTGTGCTCAGACTCTGCCCACTCGTCGTATCCCATAGCCGTACTGTCTTATCCCTGCTGGCCGAGGCGAGCGTCTTGCCATCAGGCGACCACGCCACGCTGTACACATCATCCGTATGCCCGCTCAGGATGCGCGGCGTGTTTACGCCGCGAGATGCGCCTGTTGGTGTGGCGCTTGTCAGCAGCATGGCGCTCAAGACGAGTGCCGGAAGAATATATCGGATTTGTCGCATGGTTGAACTTTCCCTGTTTTGAACAAATTCGTTCGCTCTCGAAAACCAGTTCGTGATGACTATTCAGAGGTAGAAGCCGTAGGATTGCGACGAAGGGTGTAAATCGGGCGGATCGCTCAACGATGAAGAAATAGCTGCAACGACATCTAAATAGTCGGATTGCATGATTATAATACATATTACAAACACCGCCGAATCGCGTGGGATTTCGGGGAATTGGCGTGAGATTCTTTGCTTAGGCTGGGGTGGGGATGCCGCGCCCTCCCCACTTCTCATCAATCGCTCTTAATGGCTCGATCAATCACGCCGAACGCTGGATTCTGAGCGCGCGCAATACCGCCTTTCACCCGCCCTTATCCGCGATCACCCGCCCCAGCACATCCTCGTGATACGTGTTGACGACCCCAAAACGCGGATCGGTCGTCTTGCCGATCGCGTAGCCTTCCCCTCGGCTGATCGCGGCAGCCAGTTTACCGAGTCTCCCTGCTTCGGCGGTATCAACCGTGCGCAGCTTGCGATACATCAAATAACCGATCACCGTGAAATAATGCTCGCCGCCGCCCTCGATCCCTGTAATCCGCACTTCCAGCCGCTCGATCCGATCCTCATGGTCGCTCAATCGCAGATCATGTTCTTCCATGATCGCCACCTGCTGTTTGAGGATTTCGAGTGGCGATAGAACACCCGGCTTGATATTGTACTGTCCGGTCTTACGCAGCGCGGGCAGCACCTCATTCGTCACCCATTTCTTGAACAACTTAGCCGAAGGCTTCCGACTGGTAAGGATGAGCGAATATAGCCCCGACTCGTTGATAAACACCGTGGGAAACTGCCTACCGGAAACGTCCACAGTATGGATGTTTGCCTTTTCGTCCGCATCCAACCGCGCTAAAGCATTGCCGACATTGGTGATGTCAAGCGCCGCGCACACATCTGCGGCGGCAAACCAAGGATCGCCTTTCTCGTCGAGACGCGATCGAATTGGGCGACTCTCGAAATCGAAAACAGCCAGCGCTTTGGAGTCGTTATCGGTCATCGTGTCACCGCCTTTGACATGCGCGCAGAACGGTGCGATGGGTTGACACAAGGGGCAAGAATCGAGTATGATCGAGCAAGAAGCATAGCTAACTCCTATGACTTTTTAGAACACCCCGCCGACTTTGCACGGCTGACGGGGTGTTCGCGTTTGATATAGATATCATAGAACCTTTCAATAAGACTGTCAAGTAGTTTGACGGATTATTGACAAAACATGTTTTGTCGCTATAATCCACTTAGGGAACAAGGAGCGGACATGGCTGATAAAACGTCGAATGAAGCCAAAGCGCGCGTACCCGTCAAAGATGACACTTTGAGCAGACTGCGCGACTATTCTCACAGTCTGGGTGTCAGCTATGATGACACAATCAATTACCTGATCAATCACGCTTTGAATGGTGCAGACACAAAATGGGGCGAACAGGTTTGGCGCGGCAAACAATTACCCGATGCCGAAGTATTTGTCCTTGCTGGATATGAACCAATGGCTTTCTATCCCGGCAAACCGCCATCGGAAAATTTGAAGCGCTTGAATGTGAGGGTTGCACGTCGCCCAACGCTCGAATGGTTCAACCTGACTATTCACTACGCCATTGACGCAACGGACAAAGAAATTATTGAAAACTACGAGAATGCTCACAAAGGCGAGACTATTCAAATGGTAATAAAGGGTGAATAGCACAGAGATTGCCACATTGTAAAACCTTATCTTCGCCATTTTATTTTTGTAATCTAGACATGGAGGCATGGAAATGGCGTCACATTTAATTGTTCTCTTTGATACCTCTGGCTCAATGGCGGAGGCCTTCAAATCCAATCTATCCACCGCGAAAGATGCGGAATATGTCGCTGAGCATCAAATAAAAATTCACGAAGCCCAAGAAAGACTAATTGCTGCGCTTAGCAAATCACAATTTGACACAATTACAATTATTCCCTTCCACGCTACGGTAGAGACCGAGTTTACTGCCTCTCGCCAAACTCAAAAGCGTAGAATTGATACCTTTATCCGAAAACAAAAAGCTGGTGGTGGCACTAACCTAGGAGCGGCTCTTTCAGTAGCAATTAACTCACCTTACGCCAATACCTTCGCCAATTATGCGGCATTTTTAAAATCAGAGGGCGGGCGAATGCCGCCGAGGGCGGATAAACGTTGGCCAAGGCGCGAAATAAAATCAGGTGCGGGCGGATCGGGCAAGGATTTAAGTACTTCGTGCAGGTAACGACGGGTGCGATAGTACAGTTTGAGGTC
>JBBRMW010000376.1:0-4528 GCA_038230635.1 Aggregatilineales bacterium
GACAAACCCCTCTATCCCCAGCCCTTTCCCCCACGCAGGCGGTGGGAAAGGGAGCCGAAGCGCCGACGATCGCTGGGGCGCACCCAGCGGCTGAGGGCCGCTTGGCAATCTCGGTCAGCGATCGGCTGTGACTCCCCTTTCCCCCCGCCTGCGTGGGGGATAAGGGGTGGGGGGATAGAGGGGTTCTATGATCTGCCCCTTCGTTGAATGCACCCCTCCGCAGATCGCTGTTGCCGGGATGCGCCACACGGATTACAATCAGAGCAGGTTGTGAAACAGCACGTATCCGTAGGAAATGCCATGCGCCGACGACAAATGCTCATAATTGGATTCGTATTGATGGGATCGCTGATGACCCTGGTTACGCCTGTTTTTGCACAGGAGACCGTGCCCGCCGCGACAGTCGCCGCGCCGTCATGGATCATGTACGCGATCTTCGTGGTGGGCCTGATCGGAATCGGGCTGGTCGGCCTGAGCCAGATCAACCGTCGATCGCTTGCCGCGCGCTTTGCCCCCAACACGGGCGATGAGGAATTGATCGACGAACCGGACATTTCCGCGCAGTGATGCTCGTATTGTAAGTGTGAGTGGTGAGGGGTTTAGTGTGGCTGAAATCAGTTGGGAAAAACCGAATAAACCGAATACTCAGAGTCGCGTCGCCGATATTGCAAACGGCAACCGGCTCAAATTCGTGGTCGTCAGCGTGGTGCTAATCGGCGTGGTGGCGTTTTTGTTGATCAGCGGGACGGCCAACGGTGGTCGTTATTTTATCCCGGTCAACACGCTGCTCGGACGCGCAGACCTGCGCGGGCAATCGGTGAAAGTGACGGGCGCGGTGATCGGCAGCTCGATCAAAAATGATCCAAACACGCATACGTTCAGCTTCACAATCGCCAATCTGAATGACGATGGCGATGCGCTGCAAAAAGCAGGTGGTCTGGCAAATGCGCTGCATCTGGCCGTCCTCGATACGAGCGCGCAACGGGTGCAGGTGGTCGTCTTGAATCAACCGCTGCCCGATTTGTTGCAAAATGAAGCGCAGGCGATTATCTCTGGGCAGTTGGGTGCGGATGGTATCTTCCACGCCGATGAAGTCCTGCTCAAGTGTCCGTCGCGCTATCAATCCGATCTGCCCAAACAGAGCGCCAGTTAGCATGTTCAGGGTAAGTCGGTGGTGAACACCGAGCAACCGTTGTCATTTTTGGTGGTGTTCGGCGTCGCTTTCGGACTTTCGCTGCTGCTGACCGCCGTCGCCAAGTGGGCGGGCTTCAAAGTCGGGATCGTCGATCACCCGCGCGAACGGCACGTTCACCCGCACAGTACCTCCAAGTTCGGCGGACTGGCGCTCTACGGATCGTTCACGATCGCGGCGTTCGTCGCCCAACTGATGCCGATCGAGCGCACCGATCCGAACGAGATCATCCGCTTCATCGGCTTGATCGTGGGCGGCGCGCTGGCGTTCATCCTCGGCCTGATCGACGATAAGCTCGAACTGCCCGCGTTGCCCCAATATATCGGGCAGATCGTGATTGCGGGCATCGCCGTCGCGTTTCTGATCTTCATCGAGAAGTTCAATAATCCGCTCACCGGGCAAGTGACCTCGCCCTGGCCGTATTTCGTGACGGTTACGCTCAGCCTGTTCTGGATGGGGCTGATGATGAACACCGTCAATTGGCTGGATGGCATGGATGGGCTGGCGGCGGGCGTGGTGCTGATCGGCGCGCTGCTGCTGTTCATTCACACGGTGCGCGAAGGCGAACTGAGCGTGAGTCTGATGCCATTGGCGTTGATCGGATCGACGCTCGGCTTTTTGATCTTCAACTGGCATCCGGCCTCGATCTTCATGGGCGGCACGGGCGCGATGTTCCTGGGCTATACGCTCGGCGCACTGAGCATCATCGGGGGCGCGAAAATGGCGACGATCTTGCTGGTGATGGGCTTGCCGCTGCTCGATGTCACCTGGCAAATCGCGCGGCGGCTGCGTGTCGGCAAAAACCCGATGGTCGGTGATCGCGGGCATATCCATTTTCGGCTGATCGATGCCGGGGTGTCGCCACGCCTGATCGCCTCCTTCTACTATTTATTTTGCGCGGCGTTTGGGGTGCTCGCGCTTGTCACGACCAGCCGCCAGTTCAAGCTGCTGGCATTGGTCACGATGACGACGCTGATTCTGATCGGCTTCGGACTGATCACGCGCCTGAAACCGCGCCCCCCGAAAATTGATCTCACGCCGCCGACACCCTCCGCGTAAACGCAACTATCCATTATGGTTTTTACACGATTGGTTCGGAAGTTCGATCAATTATCCAGATACATGTAGATTGAGTTACATGGTGGAACTAACGATGGCATTTGTTCCGGGATCGAATTCGCCTCTTCTTCGTAGAATGCTAAAAAGATTGTGGGATCGTTATTGCCTGCTTTTTCCACCTGGAATTCGACAGCATATCAGTACCATGCTAATAGTCTTTGTGGGAATATTTTGTATCTTTATTCCGCGAGCAGTTCTCATCAAGGAATTTTTGCCCGCCCGCTATTCACGTTTTGCGTTCCTGGGGGACGTATTTTTCTGTGTCGGTATTATTCTCGTGTCGCTTGGCATCTTGAAAGTAGTTCTAATTGTTCTTAGCGCCAGGAAAAAGTCTTGATCAGAGCGAGATTGAAACAATTGCACGCAATATACGCGATTTAACCAGTAAAGAGTCAAGCCAATCAACAAACGCAATAAGTGGATCCAGAATTCAAATAATTGACTGAATACCACCACCGAAAGATCGTTTATTGTTTGTGCCTATCACGAAATGTAACTGTTTGCCGCTGTAGGGGAGGTCGCATCATTCCTGCTGCGTTACTTTCGGCCAGCGCAGCAGGATCAAGCCGCACAACACCACCCCAACAACGGCGAATAGCGCGAGGCCGTCGGCGGTGCCAACGCCCGGAAAATCCGCCAGTGCGCCCGTTGCGGGCAAATGGAGCAAATCGATCAGCGGTCGGACGCCCCCCGCCACGAAGCCCAGCAACAGCGCGCCGAACGGCGATACACCGAAAAATGACAGTGTGTACAGACTCATGACGCGCCCGCGCATGTGATCGGGGAGGGTTGTTTGGATCAGGGTGTTCAACATGATCACGGTGGCGACCATTGTCAACCCCGACAGACCAGCCATCAAAGCGGCCAGTGGAATTTCGGTTTCGCGGCTGAACAAAAAGTTGACTACTCCGGTCAGCAGGACGCCGATCAGCAGTATGCGCCCGCGCCCCAGCCGAAAACTGACCCAACCCACCAATAGGCCAGCCGCCACCGATCCGACGCCCTGCGCCGCCGCGATCACCGAATAGCCGAACTCGGCGGAATGCAGCACCGTCGCCGCAAACGCCGCGAAAAACTGGATCATCGGCAGCACGAAAAACCCGATCGTCGTGGTCAGCAGCAGCATCGGCGCGATCGTCGGGCTGCTGCGCGCATAGGCCAGCCCTTCGCGCATCTGGCGCAGCGCCGAAGTTCCTTCGCTGCGCTTATTTTTGATTTGGTACGGAACTTGCATAATCAGCAAACTGCCGATCACAGCCAAAAAGCTGAGTCCGTTGATCAGAAAGCACCAACCCGCGCCGACCGCCACCAATGCCACGCCCGCCGCCGAGGGACCGATCACGCGCGAGGCACTGACGAGGGTCGAGTTTAACTGGATGCCGCTGGTCAGGTCCTTGCGCCCGACCATTTCGACGATAAACGTTTGGCGCGAGGGTTGATCGACCGCGTTGGTGATCCCCAGGATCGCGGCCAGGATCACGACTTGCCAGATCTGCACCGCGTTCGCAAAGGCCAAAACGGCAAGTGTGAAGGCCAGGATCATTTGCACCGTCTGCGTGACGAGCATGATCCGACGGCGCGGAAACCGTTCGACGATCACGCCAGAGACGGGCGCGAGCAAAACCAGCGGCAGTCCGGCGGCACAGGCTACGATGCCCAGCCATAGATTCGAGGTATTCGCCGAGCGGGCGCTCTGGATCACGATTTGCACGACCAAATAGCCTTGTGCGACGTTTTGCATCCATGTGCCCGCCATCGAGACGAGCTGCCCGACGAAATACAGCCGAAAGTTGGCGTTGCCGAGCGCGGAAAAGGTGTTGGGGCGGCTGCGTGGGGGGGAGTCACTGGCGGGTACGGAGATCGCTTCAACCGCGACCGACGATTCGGCGGCTGCATCCTTGAGGGTTGATGCCATAACAATTAGACACTTTCGTTGATCGTTCGGGTGACTCAAAGCATAACCCTTTGAGTGGGCGATGGGGTACGGACTTACCAGATCGGGGCGGGGCGATTGCATCTAAATTTGTCGAAACAGACGGACGCGGCAAGCCGTCGTCCCTACAAGAACGGCGACTTATGGTGAAACCAATTAAATACCACGCGTTGAAGAACCTCACCCCCTGCACCTTTCCGAGTAACAGCGAGGAGGACTGGGGAAGACCCCTCTATCCCCGGCCCTTTCCCCCACGCAGGCGGGGGGAAAGGGAGTCAAGACGC
>JBBRMW010000377.1:0-4524 GCA_038230635.1 Aggregatilineales bacterium
ACCCGTCGGTTGAAGGAGGTGGCGAGGTCGGTCCGTGGTCGGGTGTGACTCCCCTTTCCCACCGCTTGCGTGGGGGAAAGGGGTGGGGGGATAGAGGGGTTCTATGATCTGTCCCCAAACTTGAATGCGCCCTGGCGAGCGCATGAAGGGTCAATTTTCTCAGCGCGATTGTGCCTAGTTAGGGTAAACTAGCTAAGTTCTGCCAACCTACGGATGACGTATCAACCTGTTAAAAGTCACGATTGGATGTCACATGGTGTATCGGATACAGCAGATGGTAACGCATGTTGGACGCCGCGCTTTAGTCGTATTGTTAGCACTTGCCGTTTTGAGCATGTCCGCACAAGCGGGCGTTGCACAGGCCAGCGCGCTTGCCCAAGCGGATCAGGTGATCGCTTGGAGTTCGGCCACGCCCACCGCGCGCTTTCGCGGCATCTCCGATTGGCTGGTGGATGTCGGAGCACGCACCCCTGATGAAGTATACGGGCCATTTGCGGGCAGAGCCTACAAAGTTGGCGATACCGAGCAGTTCTATGCGCTCGATTTCGGCTCGTATCAGGATCCGCCGCGTAAACTGACGGCGACTCTCAAACTCGTCACCGATCATGCGTATTGGTGGTTCGAGAACGGCACAACCACCGACGCCACCGCTCTCGAACACGCGGGCAAGCGTTTTGAAACAGACATCTACCCGCTTGATCATCGTATTTTCGGGAGTGAGTGGTCGCCGGGCATTGATGCTGATCCGCATATCTTTTTGCTACACCAGAAGAAAATCGGCGGCTACGCGGTGGGCGTTTTCAGCCCAAAAGATGAATGTGCCGCTGCCATTTGCCATTTTTCCAATCAACATGAGTTGCTTTATATAGGGCTGGATTTTGGTCCGGTTGGTTCGCCGCAAGAGCTGACCGTCATTGCGCATGAGTTCCAACATCTGATTCAATACAATGTCAACGGCAATCAGCAGCGCTGGCTCGATGAGGGTCTGGCCGAATTGGCCGAACATCTCAACGGTTCCGATCCCTACCTGATCGCGGGTAACAATTTACGCGGGATTCTAAGCAACGCCAACTTCCAGTTGAACAGTTGGCCGAGCTTCGACAGCACCGATCCGGCCATCAACTACGCGGTTGCCTATTTGTTTTGCGTGTATATGTATCAGCGGTTGGGTTTGCCTTTCATCCACTACTTGGCGGATTCGCCGTATAAAGGATTGGCCTCGGTCGATCACGCGCTTGCCGCACTCAACACGGGCATCACGCTCGATCAACTTTTCGGCGATTGGACGATCGCCAATTACGTCAATAACCCTTATGTTGGCGACGGGCGCTACTACTACCAGTCGCTCAAGCTGCCACAGCACGCCAGCGCGATAGATATTTCGCCCGACATTCAGCAGTCGGATAGCATCCACGAATATAGTGCGCAATATCTGCATCTGAGCACGCCCGGTCACTACACGCTGACATTTAAGGGCGATCAGACGGTGCCAGTCGGCAAAGCACGACCCGTGTCCGGAAAATGGATGTGGTGGTCGTTCAATGAACCACGCGGCGCAGCCCGACTCGAGCGAGAATTCGATCTGACCGACGCCCACAATGCCAAGCTGAATTTCAACGCTTGGTGGGACGTGCAGCAGCAAATCGACGTGGCGCATGTGCTCGTCTCGACCGATGGCGGCAAAAGTTGGACGATCGTGAATGCCACCAGCACGCAGGATTGTCGATTGGGTGGCTCCTGCTACACGGAGCAGTCACCGGGCTGGAGCAAAGAAACGATCGATCTGAGCGCCTACGATGGGCGAAAAATACAGGTTCGTTTTGAATATCTGACGCAGGGCGGCGAAACTGGACAGGGATTTTTTGTGGATGATATTCGGCTGGACGCGGCACACTTCAAAGATGATGTGGAGGGCGGCGTAAACGGTTGGCAAGCACAGGGATTCGTGCGGGTGATGCAAAATTTGCCACAGCATTGGATCGTCAACGTGATCACGCAGGGTTCACCCACGACAGTTATGCCCGTCCTGTTGGACACGACGAATAGTGCAAAGCTGTCGATCGATGTGCCCGACAAGGGCATGATCATCGTGGTGGGGGCGACCGCTCCGTTTGTGCAGGGCGTCACGGCAACGTATAAGTTAACTGCCGCCAGTACGCCCTAGTTCACAAACATGAAGGAAAACGCGGACGCATCCAACGATGCGCCCGGTTCTTTCAACACAGTCCGATAGCGTTCAGGCCAGCCTCAGTAGATCGAAAAAGTGCCCTCACCCCACAACACTTCGCCCTCTTGGCGAAGGGCTTATCTCCCCTTTTCCACCGCTTGCGTGGGGGAAAGGGGCCGGGGGATAGAAAGGTTTCCCCGCGAAATCGTGATCTGCTGAGCCTTCATATCAGGTCGCGCTGACGGTTGGAAACTCGGTTGCACTTGGCACGGTTGTCTTCGTTGGCGGCAGTGCCGTTGCTGTAGCGGATGGTTTAAGCGTTGGCACGTCGGTATGCGTCGCGGTATAGGTTGGCGGCACGGGCGTATGTGTCTTGCTTGGCACGAGCGTCGGTGTGGCCGTATGGGTTGGCGGTATGGGCGTGTTCGTAAAGGTCGGCGTGAACGTCGGCGGCACGGGCGTGTTCGTAAAGGTCGGCGTGAACGTCGACGTCGCGGTTGGCACTTCCGTGTCGGTCGGCACATCAGTTGGAGTCGGCGTGGGCGTCAACAGTGCCGTGATTGCACTGATGTAGGCTTTTGCCGCGCCGATATAAAATCCCTGTGGGCTGGCCGCGATGTACTTTTTGTAATCGGCGATCGCCTCTTCCCAACGGTGGAGTCCCTGGTAGGCTTGCGCCCGATAATAATACGCGACGAGCGCGCGGTGGCGCGTATCGAACTGAATTGCCAGCGATTCGTCGAGTATTGCACCATTGAAATCGCCGCGCTTGAGATAGATATGCCCGCGATCGAAATAGGCGAACGCATTTTGCGGGCTGATTTCGATCGCGCGCGTATAATCCGCCAGCGCCTTATCATCATCGCCCAACGTTTCATATACGCTGCCACGATTGTCCAACGTGTTGGCGTCACCAGGATTGATCGCCAGCGACGCATTGAAGTCGCTCAGCGCCTCGTTGTAGCGTCCCAGCCGACTATACAAGCCGCCGCGAATCGCATAACCCGTCGGGTACTTCGGATCGAGGGTAATCGCAGCCGTCGTATCGCTGATGGCTTCGGCATATGCGCCTTGCCCACGATACAGCACCGCGCGATCGATATACGCATCGATGAAATTTGGATCGGCTTTTAGCGCCGCGTCGAGGTCGGTCAATGCTTCCTGCGCCTTGCCTGCGATCACTTGGAGCCAGCCGCGATCGTTCAATGCGAAAATATTCGTCGGATCGGCTTGAATCACGGTGTCATAATCCGTGAGCGCGTCCTGATCATTACCCTGCTGAAAGGCCAAACTGGCACGATTGATCAACGCCCACGATAACGTAGCGTCAACGCCAATTGCCTGATCGATGAACGTGGCGGCATCATTAAAATCGCCCAAATTGAGCAGCCCCGCGCCTTCATTGGAAAAGCTCAATGCTTGGAGCGCCGGTCGCAGGCCAGTGGCTTTGCCCAACGTATCGAAAAGCGCAAGTGCTGTATTGATGTCGCTCTGGGCGGATGCCAAATAACCTGCCTCGAACTGTAGCTCTTCGATGAGCTTGTCCGGCTTCAAATCAGTCGCTGCGAGCAGATCGGCGTTTATATCGCGGCCCATTTGGACGGCACGCGGGTAATCGGCGACCGCCATAAAAAACTGCAGTTGTGTGTACTTGGTGACCAGTGCAGCGGGCAGTTTAACATCCTGCGGCAAATCCATGGCATCGGGCATCTGCGACACACCACTGACGGTGGTATCCTCGCGCAAACGGGGATTGAATGCTTCGAGCTTGCGACGGCTGGGCATCTCAAAATGAATGACGCCCGCCTCTGCCCAGATAATGAGGAGCGCCGGACCATTGGCAATGCCATAAGCCAGCGCATCTTTGCTGCTGGTGAAGGCTTTCGGGGCGGCCTTGATCGTCAGCTTGTAGCCTTTGATCGCAGTCAGTGCGGCGCGCACCGCATTTGTCTGGTCGGGCGTTCCGGCAAGCGCTAACGGCGCGATAACGACGGTCGCGTTGGGCGCGACGGGCGTGGTGCTTGGCGCTGGTGCAGGTGACGGTGTGTTTGTAACGGCTAGCGCGCCAGCTAATGTGCTGTGCGCGCTGCTCAGCAGGATTCCCAACAGCAGCCCGACAGTGAGGACAGACCCGATAATTTTTCGCTTCAACATGACCGCCCCATCTATGTAATCTCGGCAGGACACTCCTAAACTGTAATATGCTAAACCAATAAACACAAATATGCGCCCCGTGCCCTGGGGCGAGGGCACGGCTGTTGCAAAGTCGTTTACCCCACCCCCCCCCCCCCCCCCATTAAAGGTGGGGGGCGCCGGGAGACCGGTGTATCCCCCTCACCACCCCCGAGGCGGGGGCG
>JBBRMW010000378.1:0-4523 GCA_038230635.1 Aggregatilineales bacterium
GAGGACACGCAGCCGGGGCAAAGGGAGCACCCGCTGGCTGAAGGACGTGGCTAGCTCGGTCAGCGGTCGGGTGTGACTCCCCTTTCCCCCCGCTTGCGTGGGGGAAAGGGTGGGGGATAGAGGGGTTCTATGATCTGCCCCCATCCTTGAATGCACGCCTCAGGTGTGGATTGATTTTTTGACTGGATGCGGCACACTTGCCAGCAATCGCGGCTCAGGGGACATTTGCCATGCTCAACAGAATGATTATCAAAAACTTTAAACGATTCGACCAGATCGAGGTCTAATTGGCAAATCCGGTCGTCTTTATCAGCCCCAACAATTCCGGCAAAACGAACGCATTGCAAGCGTTAGCTTTGTGGTCAATCGGTTTGCGCACATGGATTGAGCGACGTGATCGCGGCAACGCCAGCAAGCGTCCCGGCGTCAGTATTAATCGCCGTGAATTGATCAATATTCCGCTCATCAAAACGTCGTCCCTGTGGCGCGCACTTCAGCCGCACAACGCCCCTGAGCATAGCAGATAACGGCGATTCAGATGAGAATGGCGATTCAGAGAACACATGATCTAATTTACCTTTCTTCTCGCCCGCAGGTTAGTTCTACAACCGAAATGATACAGCGATAGTCGCAATGGGTATGGGCTGGCTTCCCCCTCTCCGTGAGGACGGAGAGGGGGACTGAGGGGGTGAGGTAAATCTTGAGAACTTTACCGTGCGGCGGCGTGATTGACCAGCAAGCGCCGAATCTTGAGCGCTAAATGGACGGCCAGCCGCGTCTCTGGGTTCTCCATGTCGAAGCCGCCGATCTGCTCGATGCGCTCCATGCGATACAGCAGCGTGTTGCGGTGGACGTTGAGCCGCTGTGCCGTTTTGCTCAGGTTGCCGTCTTCATCGAAGAATGCTTCCAACGTTTTGATGAATTCGTCGTTGGTATAGCGCTCAACGGCCAGTTCGCCAAGCGTCTCTCGATAAAAGCTGCGTAGTTCGGCGGTTTCGAGCAGCAAACTGAGCAGCCGATACACGCCCAGATCGCCGAAAAAGAGCGGCATCCCGCTGTGCCATTGGAGCGCGATCCGCTGTGCGGCCAGCGCCTCCTGATAGCCGCCGCGCCAATCGCTCAGGGTGCGCACGCTCCGCCCAATCCCGATCGCCAGCCCGGTTTCCGGGAACTGTGTGCTGGCGCGCTCCTGAAGCGTTTCGGCAAGCAGCCGAATCGGGCGCGGCACGACGCGGTTGAGCACGGGCTTTTCCTCCGTTTCGGCGTCGCAGAACACGACCACACCGCCCTCCGCGATCTGTACCAGCGCATCCAGGCCGAGCGCGCTGGCCGCCTCGTTGAACATCGTTTCGAGCCGCCGTTCCGAGGGGCCGCCGTCGCGCTCCCAACGGGCGACCAACGCCACATACGGCTTTTCTTCGGGTTTGTGGCCGAGCCGCGTCAACTGCCGCAGCGCTTGATCGGCGGGCACGGTGCCGTTCAGTAAGCGCTCCAAAACGCTGCCCTGTACACGCTTTTGTGCTTCGCGGACTGCTTTTTCTTTCGCCATTTCCAGGGCGCAGACGGCGGCCCCGTGCCGCGCATATTGCGCATCCAGCGCATCGAATCCGTTTGCATCGCTGAGCAGCGAGAAGTAGCCGCGCCCCATCCGATTGGCGATGATGGGCACGACCAACCGCTTGATCGAAAACTCCGGCATATCGATCAACGCCGGTTCGGGCGTGATCTGCGCCACTTCGAGCCGATCCAGAAAGCTGGCGGGCAGGCCCTCTTCGCGCGCCAACGCCCGTGCCACATCCGGCCAGTCAGCACGCTCGGTCAGCGCTCCGTTGGCAGCCATTGGATCGAGCCGTTTATCTTGTACAAGCGCGGTTTTGCCCGTTGCATCCGCCAGCGCCTCAGTCAGCGCACCCATCCCCCGATTTTCGGTGCTCAGTTGCAGCAGTTGCTCGCGGACATCCAGGCCACGCACTTCGGGCACGGGCGGCGGCCCGGTCAACAGTCCGATGATCGCTTCGGAGAGCAGGCGCAAGGGCGTTCCTTTGGGCAGCGCCAACAGCGGCAGCCCGTGCGATTCGGCGGCGGCGCGCGCCCGACCGTCGATCGCGCCCACGACAGCGACGGCTGCCGCATCCATGCCAACCAGATCGTTCACAATATCGACCAATGTCAGCTTGTCGCTCAGCAGGTGCAGTGCATCGATCGACAGCAGCGCCAGCTCATGCGCGCCCAACGTTGGAAAGGCGGGCGGGTGCGGACGCATCACGCTCGTCCAGGCGACGGGTCGATTTAAGCCGCGACCGCCCGCGACCACCCGCGTCCCCAGGGGCAGCACCGCGCGCAGCAGATCGCGGACGGTCTGATGGCGTCCTACGCTCATAACATCCCCTCCGCCCTCTGCCTAATAGACCTGCAAATAGCGTTCGCGTTCCCAGGGGCTAACTTCGAGGACATATTCGTCCCATTCAATGTGTTTGGCCTCCAGAAAATGTTCAAAGACATGCGGGCCGAGCGCATCGGCAACCAAGTCGGACTGCGCCATCGCATCGAGTGCCTCATTGAGCGCGCTGGGCAGTGCGGTCAGCGGATGACGGCGCGTATTGAGCGGATGCAACGCTTCCTCCGCCGGGTTGGGCAGTTCGAGACCGCGTGTCATGCCGTCCAAGCCGGCACGCAGCATCACCGTGAATGCCAGATACGGGTTGCAACTCGGATCCGGCGAGCGCAGTTCGAGCCGCGTCCCACCCACCTGATCGACGGGCACGCGCGGCACCCGCACCAGCGCCGATCGATTCAACTGCGCCCAGGTCACATAGACGGGTGCCTCCAAACCCGCCACCAGCCGCTTGTAGCTGTTGACGAGCGGCGCAAGCACGGCACACATGCCGCGCGCATGGGCAAGCTGCCCAGCCAGGAACATCCGTCCCAGGTTTGACAGGCCATAATCGGCGTTCGGTGCAGTGAAAGAATCACCGCCATTGTGCAAATTAACGAGCGACTGGTGAATGTGCATCCCCGACCCAGCCATGCGCGCCAGCGGTTTGGGCATAAAGGTCGCGGTCAAACCATTCTGCGCGGCGATCGCTTTGACGGCCAACCGCGCGCTCATGATCGCATCGGCCATTGCCAGTGCATCGAGCGGCGCAAGGTCGATCTCATGCTGCCCGTTGCCCACTTCGTGATGGCCGGATTCGACGGCGATACCCATGCTTTCCAGCGCGTCGCTGATAGCACGGCGCACGGTGCGCGTCTCGGTCGCCGACAGATCGAAATAACCCGCCTGATCGTCGACTTGCGGTGCGTGAACATCCAGCGGCTGCCGAAACAGGTAAAATTCAAGTTCGGGCATCACCTGATAGCGATAGCCCATCTCGGCGGCCAAGCTCACGGCGCGCCCCAACACGACGCGCGGATCGCCGGGGAACGGCTCGCCCGACGGCGTATATACATTGCAGATCAGCCGCCCAATCCGCCGATCGGTTTCCCAGGGGATCAGGGCGAATGTCGCCGGGTCGGGGCGCAGGTACATATCCGATTCGGCTACCCGTGCGAAACCCTCGATCGCCGACCCATCGAACCAAACCCCGCGCGTCAAAGCCGCCTCCAACTGGCGTGTGGCGATCGTGACCGTTTTGACCAATCCCGTAATGTCGGTGAACTGCAAATCGAGGTAGGCCAATTCGCGCGCCTGATCGAGCACCCGCGCGATCTCCGCCGAATGCGCCTGTATACCTTGTCCGCCGCCCGCTTGCCCACTTGCTTGAGAATGTGCCGCCGTCAAAAACGCCTCCTCGCCGCTCGCTCTTTTTGGTGAATCTGCCCATTTCAGGAAATGGTATACAAAATCCGCGAAATATAATCGGTCAATTTAACAAACACCGGGTAATATAATCGGCAAAATGCACAAGAGGAAAGAAATTCACGTTTCATATCCTCTCAAAAATGGATAAACAGCCGACACGGCGGGCTATCGTCCCCACGCAAGCCAAACGCATTCAGGTAGATCGAAAGGCATCAGACAAATTCGCATTTCAACACAGGCCCGTTCGCCCAACCGACGCCTGATCGCCGACAGCGCACTGCTCGGCATCGCCCTGATCTGGGGTCTGACATTTTTCATGGTTAAGGACGCCACCCGCGATTTTTCGGTGCCTGCTTTTTTGGCGATCCGTTTCACACTCGCCGCACTGGTGCTCTTGCCCTTTGCCCTGCGCGCGATTCATCTGCGCCGTCCAACTGGTGCGGAACTGCGCTGGGGCTTGATCGCCGGGCTGGTCTATGGCACAGCTTATTTTGCGCAGACATTCGCACTCCGCCTGATCGACTCCGGGCGGACGGGTTTTTTCACCGGGCTGTATGTCGTGATGGTGCCATTTTTGGCGCTGCTCTTGCTCAAGCACCACATTACCGTGCGCATTTTGATCGGCGCGCTGTGTGCTTTGATCGGCCTGACTTTGCTCAGTTATGCACCCGGCGGCAACACGCTCGGTGATGGTTTGGCGATCCTATGTGCGATCCTGTAC
>JBBRMW010000379.1:0-4520 GCA_038230635.1 Aggregatilineales bacterium
CTCAAAAACGCACTGACGGCGGGTTTCGCCGACATTAACATCACCTATGGCATCGCCAACGATGTGCCTGTCGCCGGGCACTGGCTGAACAGCAGCTATGCGCCACCTGCCAACCTGATCGTCACGCCGAATAATCCAGTCACGCCGAATAATCCAGTCACGCCGAATAATCCAGTCGCGCCAAATAATCCAATCGCGCCGACGGTAGCGCCCGCGTCCTCGTTCGACGGCTAAACGCGCGTTCGTCGCCTCACCTCATCCCCGCTTTGGATGTAAAGCGGGGCAATTGCCCTCAGTAACGCGCACGACGATGCGCAGGCAAGAGGTGACTTTTGCGCGCTGCGAGCGTCATAAGCGGATCGAATAAATTCATATCCAAAATGCTTGCCAAATCGTTTATATGCGATCTTTACAGAACATACGACCTATGATAATCTATTTTCATAATTTCACCCGCAGGCTATCTAAAATGAATCCGGTCATTTTTTGCGAATGTTAATTGTTTTCGCCTCAAAAGCAGTCGGATCAATGCCCGCCTGTAGCCGACTGTCGGTTTGCCTGAGATCAGCAGAGCTTGGCAGCTCCGGGTAATGCAACTCTCACTTTTTCATGAATCATTCGAGCCGGATGTTGAGGCCCTGGCGTGCTGTTTGCGGGCGGCGGCGGTCGCGCTCGACATCGAGACGGAGACACGCTGGCCGGGCCACGGGCCGCGCCTCGATTATGGGCTGAGCTATGCCGCCGATGTGACCACGATTGGGTTGGCGTGGCGCGAAGGCGATATGCTGCGCACGACCGCCTTAGCCGCGCCATTCGATGCGAACGTATCGGCATTTCTGAATTCCTTAATAGGTGGCACAGCGCTGTTGATCGCGCATAATGCTGTGTTCGATTTTCGCGGCATGAGCAGGCTAGTAGGCGGGCGCGTTCCGGATCACATCTGGGATACGCAGTCGATGGCGCGGCTGCTGCACCCATCTGTAGACGCCAGCTACAGCTTGTTGGCCGTCGCCGCGACACTAGGGATCACGTTCCCGGCTCATCAGGCGGCGATGAAAAAACAGCGCGGCAAACTCTATCAACTGCCGCTGGCACAAACGCTCGAATATGCGGGCGACGATGCACGACTCGCTTTCCAAATCTACGAAAAACAGTGCATCATCAACGCTGATCCCGACTTAATCGATTGGGAGTGCCGGGCACTAATTGAATACTGCCGGATGGCGGCGGAAGGCATCCGCTTGAATGTCGCGTATACGGAACGTCAGCTTTTAGTGCTCGGCGAACAGCGTGACGCATTGGCGACTCGGCTGCGTGCCGATGGCCTGTTGACGCCGGGTAGTCCACGCGCTCGAGCCAGCTATCTGTACGAGACGAAAGGTATTCCACTGCCGCGCTGGGACCACAAATCGTGGAGCTTCACGCGGGCGGGTCGGCGGCGACTGCGGGCGAATCCGGGCGCGCCGATCGAATTGAGCGATCTGAGTACGCGCTCCGATGTGATCGAATCGTATATGGAAGCCGGCAGTCCATACGCCGCGCAGTTGAAAGATTTGGCAGCCTACATGGAAATCGATTGGCTGATCTCGGCGCTGAAAGGGCTGATGGAGCACGCGGCGCTCGACGGGCGGTTGCACAGCCTGGTCTCGATTGCGACGGAGAGCGGGCGGCGCGCATCCAGTTATCCGCACATGCAGAATTGGAAAATGCCCGCGATGGCCGGGGTAGCGATCGGCGACGAGGGTTTCACGCTGGTCGAGATCGATTACAGCAACGCCGAAAACGTGATGGCGGCGCTGATCGCGGGTGATAGCAATCTGGCGGCGGCGTGCTTGGCCGAAGATTTCCATGCGACGATGGCAGCGCAATATTTCGGCGCGACTTGGGACGCTGCCGACGTGCCCGAACGCAAACGCCTGCGCAACATGTCAAAGAAGATCACGTTCGGCACGGCTTATGGAATGGGCGCGGAACGGTTGGGCGAAAGTATCGGCGTGACGACTTACGAGGCGCAAAAGCTGTTAGCCGCCAAAGATCGCGCGTTTGCGAATGTTACGCGGGCGCGCAATGCCGCCAAACGGCAAACGGAAGCGACAGGTATTTTGCACCTGTGGACGGGGCGGCCAGTGGCTGTGCCTACTGCTTTCGTGGCTTGGAATTACTTGTGCCAGGGCGGAGTCAGCGAGGTACTCAAACGCGCGATTGTGCGGCTGTCGGAGGCATACCGGGAACGTGGGATGCAATCGCGGGTGGCGCTCGATATGCACGATGCACTCGTGCTCGAAATCGCGCACGACGAATGGGACACGGCGCTCCGGCTTGCCAGCGAGATCATGACGCATATCACGCCGGACGTACTCAACGCACGCACTGATCCGCCGATTCGCTGGCGAGCCGCCCCGAATCTCGCCGAAAATCAGAAAAAGTGGGGCGCGCTGCAAAGGCATCTAGAATAAGAACCCCACCTCCAAACCCTCCCCATTTCATGGAGAGGGGCGCCCGGAGACGGTTGATTCCCCCTCTCCGCGCCAGTGGGGAGGGGCTAGGGGTGGGGTGAATGGTGATCTCAACACTTCTCCCTGACTTTGCAGTTGCGCTTATTAGAACACTCACGCGATAGGAAATTGGTGCTATACTGTCTCAAATCACACCAACCGAGCACATCTGGTAGCGGGGGATACTATGTCGAGGCTGCGAGCTATTATCGTTGTCACGCTCATTGCGTGCTTTACATTGCTTTATCAACCCGCTGGTGCGCAGTCGCTCAGCCACACGGTGCAGCCCGGCGAAACATTGTTCCGAATCGCGCTGCGCTATGGCGTCACCGTTGAGCAGTTGGTGGCTGTCAACCACCTCGTTGATCCATCGCATATATTGGTCGGGCAAACGCTGCTTATTCCTGGTGCAGTCGCGCCAGCCGCCCCGAATCCCGCTAACGCGAATCCCGCGCCAGCCCCAGTGAACAGCGCACCCGTCTATTACGTCGTGCAGCCTGGTGATACGCTCAATCGCATCGCGCAACGATATGGCATTCCAACCACTAGTCTGGTAGCCGCGAATGGCCTGCCGGATATGAATCATATCGAGGTCGGGCAAGCATTGGTAATCCCCGGCGTTTACGCACCGGGCAGCGGCGCAACTGTTCCGAATAACCCGGCACAGCCTGCCGCGCCGACTCCCAACCCCGCTACCGTTGTACCATCGATCATTGTGCCGCCCACCTCGGCATTGCCGACTGTCAAGCCGCCAACTGCCGTTCCGCCGACTGCCGTTCCGCCAACTGCCAAACCTCCAACACCCTTGCCGCCGAGCGCCGTACCACCGACCGCCGCGCCCGCCAGCGTCATCGTCACGGCTGCACCCATCGTCAGTGTTCCGACCGCACCACTGCGCTCACACGTTGTGACGGCGGGCGAAGGCTTGGCAAAAATCGCGCGCGACTATAACGTGACGTGGCCGACAATTGCCTTGCTGAACAACATCACCGATCCGAACACGATCTACGCGGGCATGGTGCTCAAAATCCCGAATCCCGATCTGAATCCGCCGACAACGATGGAAACCAGCCAGGGCGTGCCACCGGGTCCACTGGGCGGCGACGTGACGACCAGCAAAACGATCGTCGTCGTGCTGCACGAACAGCGCACCTATGCTTACGAAAATGGTGTGCTCGTGCGCAACGTACTCGTCTCGACGGGCTTACCGGATACCCCGACCGTTACGGGCACCTATCACATCTACGTCAAATACAGTGCGCAATTGATGACCGGCCCCGGCTATTATCTGCCCGGCGTGCCCTGGGTGATGTATTTCTACCAGGGGTACAGCTTTCACGGCACGTATTGGCATCACAACTGGGGTCATCCGATGAGTCACGGCTGCGTCAACATGCCGACCGAAGAAGCGCTGTGGCTGTACAACTGGGCACCCGTCGGAACGACAATCACCGTCATTTGGTGAGCAAGTGAAGGCGGATCCAAACAGCGCGGCATTCGTGACGGCTCGGATCGTCGCGCGGTATGCCAATCCGAGCCGCGTCGCGCATCTGTATCTTTTTCAGATCACGCCGGACGCCGACTTGACGCTGCTGCCACCCCAGGCGGACGCAGCGATCATGGCATGGCTCGATGAAGATAACGGCCTCGCTGAATCTCCTATAAGCGAAGTGATCGCACACTGCGAAAACACGATCGCGGCGTTCAGAGATCGCGCCAACACGCCGCAGGCCAAGTTATCCGCTCACGAACGGCGGCGTCAGATGGCACGCGGCGTCTCGTTCAGCATCCGCGCCACCGACGATCTGATCACTGTCGAATTATTCAGCCGATCGCTGGCATTTGCCCCGCGTGGCGATCGGCGTGTGACCGAATCGTGGCGTCGCGCAGCGGATGGCGGGTGGTACTCGGCAGCGATCGGGCGCGATTGACGGGGGTGCATTCAAGGATGGGGGCGGGATTTGGGAATGGACAGACCCCTCTACCTCGGCCCCTGCGCTTGCCTTGCAAATAGGCGAAAGAACC
>JBBRMW010000380.1:0-4496 GCA_038230635.1 Aggregatilineales bacterium
AGGTATTTGGTTTGATCGGTTTTAACAGTTCAATGTTGGTAAATTCGCTGGTAGGTTGTCAATGTAACGGTATTTGCCCCGATCTTTAGGCGGCTTTAGCCGCGAACCAAGCTACCTGCTTTAGCTGGTAGTGATTGACTTTCCCAAATTGAAATCTGGGCGAATTCGACTAAAGCGTTATCTGGATGAAATGCCAGGTGTGCCAGTTGGCAGTGTTTGGGATGATATAAAACCGATTGGCGCAAAAGCCGCCGAACGCCTCGGCTATCCGACGCAAAAGCCGCTCGCACTGCTGGAACGCATCATCCAGGCCAGCAGCAATCCCGGCGATGTCGTGCTCGATCCGTTTTGCGGGTGCGGAACCGCCGTCGCCGCCGCACAAAAGCTGGATCGGCAGTGGATCGGGATCGATGTCACCTATCTGGCGGTCGGGTTGATCCGCAGCCGCCTCAAAGATATGTACGGCGACGTGCCGTATCGGGTGATCGGAATGCCCGAAGATTTGGGGAGCGCGCGCCAGCTTGCCCAATTGAGCGAGCACGACGGGCGCTACCAGTTCCAGTTTTGGGCGCTGGCACTGGTCGAAGCGCGGCCACCGAGTACCAATTCATCCGGCACGAAGGGCAAAAAGGGCGCGGATCGCGGCATCGACGGGGTGATCCCGTTCGTGGACGAGGCGACCGATCGGCGCAAGAAGATACTCGTGCAGGTCAAGAGCGGGCACGTCAAAAGCGGCGATATTCGGGATTTGCGCGGGGTGCTCGACCGCGAAAAAGCCGAGATGGGCGTGTTCATCACGTTGGAGCCTCCGACTTCGGAAATGCGGCGCGAGGCCGATACGACGGGCGTGTATCACTCGGATCGCTGGAACAAAGATTATCCGCGCTTGCAGATATTGACGATCGAGGACTTGCTCAAGGGCGCGGAGGTGAAAATGCCGCCGAGTCGCGGTATGGCGTTCAAGCGAGCGCAGCGATCGACCGAATCCGGCGATGATCAGTTGCCGCTGGATTTGTAGGGACGTGGGACGTACTCCGAGTTGGGGCAAAAATCACGACAATACCGGCAACCCAGCTTCGCTTCCTCATTCCACAACCGAAATGATGCAGCGATAGCCGCAGTGGGTATGGGCTGGCTTCCCCCTCTCCGTGAGGACGGAGAGGGGGACTGAGGGGGTGAGGTAAATCTGTGGCATTTGATGGGTCAAATCGTAAGTTCGGCTGTAGAGCGAATGGTGAAACCAATCAAACTTCGCGCATTCACCTCACCCCCCGGCCCCCTCTCCGTCATCACGGAGAGGGGGAGTCGGAAGGCAAACCTAGAGCCTGTCATGCACTTTGCAGGAAGGTGGCAACGACGCGGACGCGCAGAAGCGCGTCCCTACCATCCAACCGATTGTTTTGACGTAGGGACGCCATTCATGGCGTCCGTTTTTGAAAGTGCATGACAGGCTCTAGACATACGTGGCCTTTGATTGGTTTGACCATAAGCCAAATATAACCTTGTGATAGTCCACCAATTGACTCTGGTTGCAGGTTAGGCTATGCTGATGCGATACTTGATAAAAGTCCGGCGGATTCGCCGTCGGTAGAGGATAGGATTTTTATGAGTACGCCACTGATCGGTATTCCCAGCTTCACGGATAACTCCGCGCCCGACAAAATGCCGCCGCGCTTTTCGATGAGCCGCCCGTATATCACGGCGTTATTGGCGGTCGGTGCTGCGCCGATCATCATTCCGCTCGATATGGGCGAGACGACCTTGCGCGCCATTTATGAGCGGCTGGACGGGTTGTTTCTGGCGGGTGGCGGCGATATGAATCCAGAGACGTACCGGGCAGAGAAAGCCGAACAAACCGACGGAATCGACTTGCTGCGCGACGAGGCGGAGCTGATCCTGACACGCTGGGCACTGGCCGATCGGCTGCCGATTCTGGGCGTATGTCGCGGTGTGCAGGCGCTCAACGTGGCGGCGGGCGGGTCGCTGATCCAGGATGTCGATCACGCCGTGCCGCACGCGATTCGCCACCAATATTTCCCAGACAAACCGCGCAGCTATGTTGCGCATGACGTGGCGACGGTCAGTGGGACACGGCTCGCCAGTATTTTGGGCGGCGCGGCCAGTGTCAACAGCTTCCACCATCAGGCGGTGAAGGATGTCGCACCGCATTTCCGCGTGAGCGCATCCGCCGAAGATGGCGTGATCGAAGCGATCGAGCATGAGAACGGATCGTTTGCGGTGGGCGTGCAGTGGCACCCGGAGAGCCTGATCGAGAGCGACGCGAAGATGCGCGCGCTGTTCGAGGCTTTCGTCGCCCAAACCGCCTGACCTCACCCCCCAACCCCCTCTCCGTCATTACAGCGAGGGGGCGTCAAACCACACAACAACCGCCAAAGATCGAGACCGAGTCGAGTCTTGCACCCCTCTCCGTGATTACGGAGAGGGGGCTGGGGGTGAGGTGAGTCGTTCTGGTTGATCACCCCTTCGCTGAGATACAATCAAGACACGTCGCAATTTCTGGATAGATTGGCAATTCGTGTCGCGTTTTAGCCCCAGTTACCCCATTCGCAGCGGTTATACCGTCTTGCCGACGCCTGATCGTGTCCGCACGTCGCGCGAGATCACCGGGCGCGGGGTAGTGATGGCGTTCATTGATTCGGGCTTTTATCCGCATCCCGACATCGCTGATCGCGTGCTGGTTCACGTCGATGCAACGTCGAGCCGGATCATCGAAGGGCGACGGTATCACACGCCGGAATGGTATAGCTGGCACGGCCAGATGACCAGCGTGATCGCGGCGGGGGCGGGCGCGGATTTCCCCGGTATCGCGCGCGATGCACAACTGGTGCTGATCAAGGTGAGTACGGCGCAGCGCCAGATCAAAGAGCGCGATATTTTGCGCGGACTGAACTGGCTGCTGGCGAATCATGCGCGGTTCGGCGTGCGGGTCGTCAATATTTCGGTGGGCGGCGATTTCGAGAGCCACGATCCCGATCATCCGCTGCATCATGCCATCGCGCAAGCCGTCGCCGCCGGGCTGATCGTGATCGTGGCAGCGGGCAACTTTCCGATGCCGCGCCTCGTGCCACCCGCCAGCGCGCTCGACGCGATCACCGTGGGCGGGTTCAGCGATGAAAACTCGCTTGATCCGCGCGATTGGCAGCCCTATTCGTCGAGTTGGGGGGCGGCCTACGACGGTACGCCCAAACCCGAAGTGATCGCTTCGGCCCGTTGGATCGCCGCGCCGATCCTGCCGGGGACACGGGTAGCACGGAGCGCACCCTGGCTGCTGCAACTGTTTGGTGCGGACGAGGCGGCGATCCGGCAAGTGCTGCGCGAAGGCTATGTCGATCTGGGGATTCCGCGTGAAAAGGCGCTCCGGCCCGATGCCGCGTTGTTCGCCGATTTGGAGACGCGGCTCACCAAAGACAAGCTGATCGACGCACAGTATCAGCATGTCGATGGTACGTCGGTCGCCGCGCCGATCGTGGCCGCCGTCGTCGCGCAGATGCTCGAAGTGCGCCCCCATTTGACTCCGGGTGAAGTACGGGCGATACTCACAGGCACGGCAGAACGATTGTCGGGCATTCCAGTGGAGCGGCAGGGCAGTGGATTGATCCAGCCAGCGCGCGCACTGGAGTGGATGCGATCGATGGCGTGAGGGGCTTTTCATGACGCAGACCGCCATTTATGAGTGCCCGTTGTGTGAGCAGCCAATGCTCGCGGTTGGGTTTTGCCATCTGGTATGCCCGACGGGACATTATCAAGAAGTGTGCAGCGATCTGTTCGTGCCCGATCGGATCGCCGATGAGTCATCCAAACCAGTCAAATTATTGTCTATCCAATGGCACGACGAGGCGACACAAACGCAACATGAATCGTGAATATCATCGTTGGTACAGCCCATCGCTCAACCGCGACATGGAACTGCTCGTGTTCGGGCACGCGGGCGCGCGCGTGTTGGTTTTCCCCACATCGGGCGGATCGTTTTTCGAGTGGGAAGATCGCGGGATGCCGAGCGTGATCGGCGAAAGCCTGGAAAAGGGCTGGCTGCAAATGGTCTGTGTGTCCAACGTCGATATGGAAAGCTGGTACGCGCGCTGGGCCGAACCCGCCGGACGCGCCTATCGCCACGCGCAATACGACGGCTACCTGTACAACGAAGTGCTGCCGTTCATGGACTCCAAAAATAGCAACCCCTATGTGATTGCGGCGGGGGCGAGTTTCGGCGGTTATCATGCCATGACGTTCGGCCTCAAACATCCCGATCGCGTGCGACGCATCCTGGCGATGAGCGGGCTGTTCGATATTCGGCGGTTCAGCGATGGCTATAGCGACGATAACGTTTACTTCAACAATCCGATGCAGTTTGTCCCGAACGAATCGGGCTGGCGGCTCGATCGAATACGCGAGATGGATATCATCATGGCAACTGGGCACGAGGATCGACTGATGCAGAGCGCGCGCGATCTGTCGGTAGCGATGTGGTCGAAGGG
>JBBRMW010000381.1:0-4489 GCA_038230635.1 Aggregatilineales bacterium
ATAGCCGCCATAAGCCGCCTCGTGGAAGATAACATCGATCCCCTGCAAGGCGGCGCGCAGGGTAGTGCGGTTGGTCAAATCGCCGTGAACGAATTCAGCAGCAGGGTTGATCCAGGCGGGTTTGCCATTGCGATGGGTCTGTGGTTCTAACACATCAAGGATGCGCACCTGATAGCCTTCAGTGATCAGCAAATCGACTAGGTGCGAGCCAATCAATCCACAGCCACCGGTGACCAGTGCCCGCTTGCCCTGTAGTGTCATAAACAATGACCTTCGATTAAAATAACAACAAAAGGGGAGACCTCACCCAATTCGCCATATCCCACGCGGTAATGGGAAGAACTCCCCCGATCTGACAGTCTGTCAGGAGACCCTGATCAGTACGAAATGCAGGCCGCGCCCTGACCGAGTAATTCGACCAGCCGCGCCCCACCTGCCAAAACGGAATTTTCAAACAACTTGTCTTCGGCAAGACCGCGTGTCTTGAAACAGGGTGGGCACACGATCAACTGACCGCCATTGCTCACGAACGTCTGAATCAATTCGGCCAGCGGCTTGAAGCCCTCGACCGTCACCCCTTCAGCGTACCCTTTTTGCGACAGATACACACCATCCAGGCTAAGCCACACATGCACTTCTTGCCCGGCGGCGATCCCGGCGTTGGCGACGACGAACCCGACCGTCGCGGAATCGGGCTTGTTCTTGGCGTTGGTGATGCTGACAACGAGTTTTGACATTTTATGAACCCTTTTTTTGAATATAGAATTGACTCGGTGAATCTTTCATTACGGCTGGTGCCTGATAGACCAGGGCATGGCCCGTTTGCCGACACCATGCAGCCAGATCGATCGGCGCGCCAGGGTCGGTGGTGACCACTTCCAAAACCTGACTTGGCTCAAGCGTTTTCATCCGCCCAAATATTTGCATGATCAGATCGCCACAAGCATTATCGCCGCCCTCGAGCGTACTATCTGCACCCGTCACCCGGAAGCGACACCAGGTAAAGCGCTGTTCGCTGTGCCAGGGCGTGATATGGGTTTCAGCGAGCGTTTCGAGCAGGCTGAATCCTTCGCCGAGCAATTCAGTCAGGCTTTCGGGCGAATAGCGCATCACGTCGAGATCGCTGCACTGTTCCGGGCCATCCGACGCAAAGGTGGCGATGACAGCCTGCCCACCGGGCTTGACGGCGCGCCGCAGCGTTCGGATATAAGCAGCCCGATCTTCGGTGCGCGTCAGAAAGTGCAAGACAGCGCGATCGTGCCAGAGGTCATAATGGTAGGGTCGGAGCGTCACATTTCGCACATCCGCCGTGATCCATTCGACCTGCGATGCCCGTTCGCCCAGTTGTGTTTGGGCGACTTGCAAGGCTGCCTCCGAAATATCCAATGCGGTGATGGCCTGATAACCCGCATCGAGCAGTTCAGCGATCAAGTGAGTCGCACCGCTGCCCACATCAATCAGGAAGGACGTCTTTTCCAGACCACAATGGTCGATCAGGCTCGATGATCGTTCGGGGTTGTCTTGATACCAACTGACGCCATTCAGTGCTTTAGTGGCATAGATCGAATCCCAGTGACTTTTCAAATCGAAGACAGGGGTAACCATTTGGCACTCATTTTTCAAAAACAGATCAAGTACGTTCTTGGACTATATGATTGCGCAGTCCATATTTCGAGCGTTCGATAGCGCGTCTAGCCTCAGACAAAACGATCCTCACGATTATTACTCTGCGGCCTCGCCAGATTTTGAAATTACCACAATTTGCATCTTTCTTCAATGTGTTGGATATGCGCCGACCAGTGTCACGGTGCTGGAGTCGACTTCTAAACCCCGCCAGACGCACGGTCCCGTGCCCGCGAACAAGGACAATATGTCGCTACATGCTACCCAATCATTGTTGTTGCATTCAGCGGCCTGCATCGACGATGGCGTTGTGTATTATGGGGAGTTTGATACACCATCCACTCCACGTAAACTACCTTTGTTGGCGAAGTTCTCCAACCTTCGGCGGCAAGGCCGCCGTGAGGATGAAATCCGAATTTCACCTCAAGGAGAACCCAAAATGTCAACTACCCAACTCACCTCAACCGTCGTTTCCGCTCTCGATGATCAGAACGTCATTGTAAGCCTGAAAGCGCCAGTCGAGCGCCGAAGCCTTGCAGTTGCGCTCAGCGTCCACACAATCGTGCAGGGACAGGTGGTCGTCTGCGTCTCCGATGACCCAACCTGGACCGATGAAGTGCAGTTCGTGATCCAGGAAAGCGGGGGGACTTGGACGCGCAAGACCAAGCGCACCTTCATGCGCATGTCAATCTACCAGTTTCGCCACCGCAGCCGCACCGGTCTCGTACCTTGGCAGGATAAGTACCGCCTCAGCGATATTGGGATCATCATCGTACCAAACTTCGACCTGCTAGATCGGCCCCAACGCGCCATGGTCGAGGATGCGCTCGTCTCGTTGTCGATCTATGCCACGTCCTGCGAGGAAGACGGCGATGACCTGCCACCCATTACGGTGCCACCGATGATGATAACTGTGACGCCGCTGTATAATGTCACCGCGGTGGCGCGGTTGGTCAATGCTGAGATTATTGAACCAAATCCGGTGCAGAACGCATCCCGTAAGCCTTTGGCGCTTGTCTTGGACGATCATAGTCTGTTCGACACGCATGTACTCGCTATGCTCACTCATTTCTCCTGGCAACCGGGCATATATGAGCGCATCATGGTGTCCAAGTTTGGTGGTGTTCCGGCATTCGCGACCGCGCACGACATTGAACTGCACCGCACGCAGCTTATCGCCCGCGGATTCCTGGAACAAACACCAGTGGAAGGCGTTTATCGCGTCACAAAACTTGGCCGATTCGCTGCGGAGAATGGACTTAACCCTGGGGTTGCATATTATCTTGTCGCCCAGGCTGTGGCGGCGATGGCAAGCCCTAGCGATGCCTATTCGTTGTATTAGAACAAAGCCTTCATAAGAATCTGGATGGTGCGCACAGTGACGAGAGTCCCGATAAGGGACTCTCGTCTTTTTTCTTCGCTATCTGTGCAGTCCATATCGGAATGGGTGATTGCTCAAACTGAACAGACAACCACCTGGTGACATTTCAACTTTTTTGATGGCCGGAACAATCCAGTCATTCGTTACTTTACCTTGCGATTAATGGTGTTTTCCGTTCACGATCTGGAACACCCGCTGCACCGATAGCTCAAACTTCTGACCAAGTTCAGTGATTGTCGCACCTTTGGTATAAAGAATGCGAATTTGGGTGTTGCGACTTTGGAGCGATTGCTTTTTCGTAGGACGTTGTGCGACGTGGTAGAGTCTGGTCACGAAGCGTGTAGAAGCCTGCGGAACGCGATTGAAATTGTGGAGCGTTTCGTGCCCCGGAGACCCGATAGGGGCACTAAGTGATACCTGAAGTGAACCAGCGAAAACCCCGCTGGTTCTCGCTTTTCTAGCCCTTTTTGTCTTCTGTTCGCCGCTTGCGCTGTCGTGGCTCAGTTCCGTAAGGTAACTGAAAGGTGCTTTCCACGCCACACGTACAATCGTACCCACAGGGTTGATGACAACCCGCTCGACCATTTGTAACAGTATAGCACGCTGTTGGTCTGCTGTGCATTTGTCAAATCGGTCGCCAATTTCGGCGATGATTTTGAGTGCTGCATCCAAGTTGGCGATTTGCTCACCCCGCTCCGCTTCAAGTGCCTCTATCAACCCATCTAGCTTCTCTCGTTCCGCCTGGCATTCTTTAGCAAGCCGTTCGTAAAACTGTGGGCGCATCCCGTGGTCGGTGAAAGCACGCCATAAGTTCAGTTCCTTTTCTTCCAATTTGCGTTTACGGGTTTCCATGACTTTGCGTTCACGCTGGTGATCTTTGGTGTAGTGCGACACGTCGCTCAGGTAAACTTTGCGGATTTGGGGCAGCAGTTCGGGCTGAATCTGGATCGTCGCTACATGATGACCCATTTGTTCGTCAATTCGACTGCACAAAAAATTGTTCGCACTGCTTGGCACGCAGTAGTAAGAGACACCACCCCGTTCTCGGTTAGCATTCGGCCTGCCTGTATGGTGGAAAAACCTCGTCCACGAGCAAAATAGAGAACATTTGGGAATGTCCGGCGCAAAATAGGGTTTCTTTACAGGCCTTATCCGAAAACTGAGCGGGTTAAGGTCGACCAATGGCTTTTCATTGTTTGTTATGTATGGTGTCGCTACTCCTCGATATTTTGAGTACGGTTGGACTGGCCAAAGATAAGAAAGACATTGAAATC
This sequence comes from Aggregatilineales bacterium, assembly GCA_038230635.1. GTDB lineage: Bacteria > Chloroflexota > Anaerolineae > Aggregatilineales > UBA2796 > JBBRMW01. Next base: position 4,279 of record JBBRMW010000381.1, read on the forward strand.
GCGTTGCTTCGCCAGCAGCTACGCATATTGGAGCGGCGGGCACAAGCGCAAGTCCGCTGTACGCGACCTGAGAAGGTGATGCTGGTCGCGCTTGTTGATCGTTTCAACGACAAACGAGCGGCTCTCTCTGAGTATCTGCGGTCGTGTCTCGTGCTGGTCAAGCCAGAAACGGTGCTGAAGTGGCATCGGGAATTGGTGCGGCGTAAGTGGA
>JBBRMW010000382.1:0-4489 GCA_038230635.1 Aggregatilineales bacterium
CCATTCAACGCGCACTAACTGGCGTCAGACGACTCGATTTCGCCCACTTTTACCTTGAAAGGAAATTGTACCATGCCTCGTCTCGCCTCGATTGAAAAAGGCGGCTACTATGCCTTTCCGGATGAACACCTACCTGCGCTGGCGTCTCTATTCGCGCCCAGTAAACAGGGTGGCAAGCTGCTCGATCCGTGCGCCGGTGAAGGGCGTGCGCTGGATGCGCTGGCACGTACCTGGCACCTCACGCCCTATGCCAATGAACTGGACGATGCACGCACTGCGCACTGCAAATTGCTGTTCGGCCAGCTTCAGACCGTGCAAGGCGATCTATACCAGTTGAAAGCCTCGAATAATGCCTTTGCCGCCGTCTGGTGCAATCCGCCCTACACCTGGGATTCAACAGGTGATGAGAAGCGCCGCGAATTCGGCATGTTGAAGCACGCGCTGAAATGGGTACAGATGGATGGCTATTTGCTGTGGTGCGTTTACAGCCATCACATCACGCTGGACGCAGCAGCTTTTCTGGCAAAGCATAGTCGTCGCCTTGAGGTGTGGCGCATCCCCGGCTTGCACCTCGGCGAATACACGCAAGTCGTCGCGGTCGCGCAGATCGGCCAACCGTCGGACGACCCAGCCGGAGTCGCCGTGCGGCTGGTGCAAGCGGGTAAAGCGAATGCCTGGCCCTCGCTGACGATGCAGCCAACACCGTGCTACGAGTTCCCGACGCCCACGCCGCACAAGTCATTTGTCTTCACGCCGAAGATCGTCCCGCCTGAATTGGCGTTGCAGTTCGTCCGCGAGGCAGGGATTCAGTTCGGGGCAGTAATCCAGAACCTGGTCACGCCTGAACAGCCACCAGAGAAAATCACACCCGTCGTGCGGCCACGCGGCGGTCAGCTGGCACTCATCCTGGCGGCGGGCTTATTCAATGGCTTGGTGCTCCCGACCGAGCAAGGCAAGATGGCTGTGCGCAGTACCGTCGAGTCAGTCGAAGTGCAGACGCAAGGCGATGGCGAAATCGATGAAACGGACGAAACGACCGTCGAGCGTGAGGTCTACCGGACGCAATCATCGGTCACGATCACTTTGCTGGGTGAAGATGGGTCTTGCGACGACATCAGCGGTGATGGCCCCATCGCTAATTTTATCAAGACCCACAAGCCTGCATTGATGACTTATCTGGATGAACACTTCGCGCCGCTTTACAACTTCGACTACGCGCCGCTCAAAGGGGTCCTGGCATACGCCAAACACGGCAAGCTGTACCCAACGCAAAAGCATGTCATCGCCGCTTGTCACACCGCTCTGCAACACCGTAAAGCCGTCATTCTCGTGGGCGAGCCAGGGGTTGGCAAGACGATCTGTGGGGCGACATTGGCCGCCGCACTCCAACCGCAGATGGCAGCCGGTCAAGTGACGCTCGTCGTCTGCCCGCCCCACCTGGTTGAGAAATGGGAACGCGAAGCCAAAGAAGCCGCGCCCTTCACCTTCGTCAAGATTCTCAAGAACGTGGACGAGGTGGTCGCTTTCATGGAACGTGCCGGAGTCAATGATAAGCGGACGCTCAACATCGGGATCATCTCGCGTGAGGCGGCCAAGTTGGGCGAAGGCTGGGCCGTCTCCGTGAACTGGCGGACGCTGCGCACCGTGCGTTGGTCGTATGGTACACCCCGTCCGGTAGATGATCGCGGCGTAGAAGTTACGGACGAGCGGATCATCACGCTGGCGCAACCTATCTGCCCGTCGTGTGGGATGGTCATCACCGCTGAGCACGACAAGAGTCACCGTGAGCGACGCGATTATCGTCCCTCGCACAGCGGTAAAGAGCGTAAGCCAGCCGTTCCACCCGAACCCGTGACCATCGCTTGGTTGAGCCGTTCACCCCGTTACTGCGGTCACTGCAATGCGGCACTGTGGACGACGGCACGCACTTTCAGCAAGGGCAAATTAATCGGCGGCCAGCCCAAGAATCCTCGAACGCCTCTGGCCGAGTTCATTGCCACTCGCTATGCAGATCGCTTGTATCTGTTCATCGTCGATGAGCTGCATGAAGCCAAGAGTCCGATGCAGACGGATCAAGGTGAAGCCATGACCGTACTCGCCAACGCCGCGACCAAAGTAGTAGGACTGACGGGGACCGTCTTTGGCGGCGTCGCTTCATCTTTGTATGGCATCGAATACATCTTCAATCCGCGCATTCGCGCCAAATATCCGTGGGGACGTGGGCTGAACCAGTGGGTGCGCGATATGGGATCGCTCGAGCGCATCGTCGAATATAAGCCCCAGTACGACAAAGCGGGTGTGTATTCAGGTAAGCGTCGCATCGAGCAGAAACCGCACGAAGCACCAGGTTGCTCTCCGCTCTTAGTTGCCGAGGTAATCGACCACTGTGTTTTTGTCGGGTTGCAAGACTTGGGTAAGCAGATGCCGAGTTTCGAGGAAATCCCGGTGCCCATCCAACCCGATCCTGAAATCACTGCGCTGTACGACACGGCCAAAGCAACATTGGGTACGTACTTGTTTCAATGTCGGCTCGAAGGTGATGCCAGCGCGCTGGGCATGTACTTGCAAACGCTGCTATCCTGGCCGAATGCGCCGTATCGCACCGAACTGTGCATCCATCGCAAACGGCTCGACAAGGACTCGGAACTGTTCATCGAACGCAGTGTTCACACCATCCCTGGCTTGCCGCAAGACCGCATCTACGCCAAAGAGCAATGGCTCATCGACACGGTGCGTGACGAACTAGCGCAAGGGCGCGGCGTGGCCGTCTTCGTCAGGCAGACGGGTGAACGAAACATCCAACCGCGCATCGCCAAACTGCTTTCCGAGCACATTCCAGCAGTGCGCTCGTACATCCTGAAGAGCAGCGTCAAAGCCGACCAGCGCGAGAGCTTGCTCACTAAACAAGTCGCGGCGGGCATCAATGTCCTGATCTGCAACCCCCGTTTGGTTCAGACTGGCCTAGATTTGGTCGATTTCCCGACCTTGATCTTCAGCGAAATCGACTATTCCCTGTACGTGATGGGGCAAGCGTCCCGACGCGCCTGGCGACTTATCCAAGACCGTGACTGTCGCGTGTACTATCCGTTCTACGAAGGCTTGATGGAGAACCAAGCCGTCGAACTGATTGGTCGCAAGCAGCAAGCCGCCGCATTGCTTTACGGTGAAAACACGAGTGGTGGCTTGAGCGCCTTGAACGGCAGTGACGGTGGCAACTTACTCGCGGTACTGGCGTCTGAAATCGGTAGCGACAAGACCGTCGTCGATCTGCGCGATCTATTCGTCAAGCACGCGGCAGCCGAGCGTGATTTGGCTGACAGCGCGTGGTTTACGAATGCCGCAGACGACGTGGCAGTGATCTCCGAACTCATGCCAAATGTCGAACCGCTCTTGCTCACGGCGGGCACACCGGAGGCTGTCCCTAAGCCGACAACATCTACCCCAACCGATGTCCTCGCGTTGCTCGCCAAGCCGTTGGCAGATGACCATCAAGATGTTGCGATCCCACTGCCTATCAACACGACCGTCACGAAGACGTCACCCAAGAAACGCCGCAAGTTCGACCTGACCAGAGCGCCGGAAGATGGGCCATTTATCCCAATCGAAGCACCCTGCCCGGAACCGCCATTCCAACAACCTATCCGCATCCGCCCGGGTTTGCAAATACCGCTGCTCTGACCATGCACAGCGACGCGCGAACGTTCATCGACGCGCTCTTCGCCCGCTGCGCCCGTTCCAATTACATCACCCTGACCGCGCTCCCGCCAAATCCGAACGTACCCACTCCATCACGTCATACCCGTCTGAACGATGCCACCACCTTATCTGATGCGCTGGAACACCTTGCTGCGGCGAATCGTCTGGGCTGGTCAGGGGTAGTTGGGATAGGAACGCGGCGTGCGGACATCGGACGCTGGCGGCGCGGCGGGAAATGCGATCTCGCTGAACTGCCAGCGCTGTTTGTCGACATCGACCAGTTGGAAGGCGTGGAACAGCGCATAGCAGGAAGCCCGCTGCCACCTTCGTGTACGGTTGCGAGTGGAAAGGGTATCCATCTGTACTTCTATCTTGAGCAGCCCAGCAAAGATTGGGATGCGGTCACGCGAGTGTTGCGCGACCTAGCCGCCTATTTCAAGGGGGATGCTGCAATCACCATCGCCCAAAGTATGCGACTACCCGGAACGGTCAATCCAAAATCGGGCAGGGACAACGCGCTGTGCCACATCCTCGATCTCCACCCCCAACGGCGGTATGCGCTGACTGACTTCGCGCCGTTTATCCAACCACAACCTCGAACCATACATCTCGCTTCGTGGACTTCGCGTGGCTCACCTTCCGACGATCTTGACTGGAATGCTACCCATGTGGGTAACCCAAATCCGTTGCTGGTGCGCGACGTGATGCGTTGTCTCATCGCTGACTATGGTGGGCGAATGCAGGCGAATGGCTGGCTGGCGGCGTGTTGTCCGTGCGGGCACAGCCGTGATAG